>CAJTUC010000001.1 GCA_910579395.1 uncultured Lachnospiraceae bacterium
GCATGGGAAACGGAGCGCAATCGTAATGAGGCTAAAATACAGTGGCATTTCCAAACGGGAGATGCCAGAGAAAAGCTGATATCACTTTATCCGGTAATTTCATCTGTCACCTCATAACAGAGGTGACAGATACGCTAAATATCAATGATACAGTACACTAGGCTGAATCCTTACTCTATAAAAGATTTGTTAAAGGCGCATAAGATAATGATGACTGATCTTGTAAGGGAGGCAGGTACTTTTCGCAGTAAAGGTGTTGGCGTATATGCGGGAACAGAATTGATTCATGCCGGTTCACCGTCCCAGTATGTACCGGAACTGATGCAGGAACTGTTTGCATGGCTGAAAGAGTCGAAATTACATCCACTGGTCAAATCCTGCATTTTTCATTATGAATTTGAATTCATCCATCCGTTTGCTGATGGGAATGGAAGAACGGGAAGGCTGTGGCATACATTGATTCTTGCTAAATGGAAAGAGTTCTTTTTATGGATGCCGATAGAAACGATTATCTATGAAAGGCAAAAAGAATATTATCAGGCATTAAATGCGGCAAATACAAATGGAGAATCAACAGTATTTGTAAAATTTATGCTTGAGATTATCAGGGAACTGCTTTTTGAATTAGCAGAAAATGAAACAGTGCATGAAAAAGAAAATATAGAGGGCAGGCTGCTTATGCTGTTGCGGCAGAAGGGAACACATTCTGCAAGAAGCCTCTCTTTAGAACTTGGCATTTCTGAAAGACAGGTACAAAGATTTCTCAAACAATTAAAGTCTACGGGTACCATTGAACGTATCGGCGCTAACCGCAACGGAAAGTGGATTGTGCACTGATAAGGATGTCGTAATAAATGTCGTAATAATGTCGTAATAAAACATCAATTTAACCAATAAGGAACCTATTTTATGAAACAAAGACCCGAATACAACAATATATTAATCGGAAAATTTGAGGCTGGGTTCTCTTATAAAAAAGCAAATCAAATCAAGCATCTCCATCCCTGCCCCTGTATAATAAGCACAGGATAGTCAAAGCGAGGTTATTGATGAATGTACGAATGGCATAACAAAATTCAGCTCATGATTAACGAGATAGACGCAGGCATCAGAAGGAACGATGACGAAGTGTTATCGCTGAGCCGCCTTTCTGCCCAATTGGGGTATTCTGAATTTTATCTTTCAAGGAAATTCAGAGAAATCTCAGGGATGCAGTTCCGGGATTATCTGCGGTATCGGCGGCTGGCGTTTGCGCTGAAAGCACTAAGAGATACGGAAAGCGGGATATTGGATATTGCGCTGCAGTATGGATTCTCCTCACATGAGGCTTTTACGCGGGCATTCAAGGAAGCCTATGGTGTTACTCCAAGCGAGTATCGCCAGAATCCGGGACCGGTTGTGCTTCGTACAATCCTGAAACCTTTCGACTGTTACTTATTGGGAATTGAAGGAGCGGGCAGCATGGAAAATTCAATCATGGAAAAATCGGTAAAAGATGTAAAGACTTATTTTGTAACGATTCCGGCACACAAATTTCTGCACATCAAAAATTATGAGAGCATCGGGTATTATGACTTTTGGCAGAAACAAAGTCTCATTCCGGGGCAGGACTGTGAGACAATCTGCGGACTGCTTGACAGTATCAAAGGGAAACTGGATGATTTGGGAGGCAGCGAAGCGAACAGCGGAGCAGGTCAGATTATGGCATATATCAATGAACCGGACGGAAGGATATGCAGTTGGGGGATTCCGCTGGCGGAATGTTACGGCGTGCGGCTTTCGGCCGATTATAGCGGTGACGTACCGCCGCAAATGCTTTTGATCGATGTTCCAGAAGCGGAATATATCGTTTTTGAGCATGGGCCGTTCGATTTTGAAAAAGAAAACTGTCTTGTGGAAGAAAAAATCGAAATGGCGATGAAGACATTTGATTATGCCGCGTCCGGTTACTGCCTCGATACCGCACCGGGCAGGATTTTCTATTTTTATCATGACCCGGAACGGTTCTGGAAGTACGTCAGACCGGTAAAAAAGCTTTAATTTTTTTATTTGGTAAAATCAATTTCATAGCGCGTGCCATGTGAAAGCAGAAGGCCGTCTTTCAGCCGAATGCACAGAATACAGGTGTTGATATCCTGAAAGTTATTATGCCCGTTATCAATCCATTCGGCAAAGGCGGTTTTTAGCTTTCCGGCGATTTCCGCATTCTCTTCTTTATGAAAGTATCCCAGATTTATCCCCTCTCCGTGTGCTGTGAACCAGTCGCCCGAAATCGCGGCGAGGGGGTTTTTCTCCAGTTGTTTCATTTTATTGGAAAGCCCGTAGGTGATTACATAGAAGGCGCCGTTTTCATAATAAGCATTGACATTTCGTACATAGGGAACGCCGTCCTCCACTGTTGCCAACGCGATAACGGTATCTTTTCCAAAGCGTTCGTTCATGATTTTTCCAGCTTTCTGACTTAATTTTTCCATAAGAAGGGTTTCCTTTCGATTTTCGCCTGCGTATTCGGTCATGCTCGCAGATGTGTTTTTGGTGCATCCGGTTTTTCTTTTGCGTCCAGTATACTCTATTGATGGAAAAGAAGCAAGGAATGTGCTATACTGATACTATATTGGGCACGATATCTTATATTTGAAGATATACAGGATTTTGAGGTAAAGTGAGGTGAAAGCATATGTTATGCCATATGTGGATTGACATGAGCAGAGAACTCTGTACAAAGTCTAATGACAGGACAAGGTTTGTACAGAGGTAAAATGAATTGTCCGACATTGGATTTTGTACATATTTATTCTTTTATATCAAAATTTATATTTAAAAATAACAGAATAGATTGGAGAAAATTCAATGGAAAATTTTAGAAAATATATCGTTTTATGGTTGAGTCAAAGTGTATCACAGCTTGGAAGTTCCATGACTTCCTTTGCGCTTGTTTTGTGGGCTTACGAACAGAGCCGTTCGGCGTTATCTGTTTCGTTACTTTCTTTTTGCAATTATGTGCCGTATATTCTGGTCAGTATGTTTGTAGGCGCTTTCGTAGACAGGCACAGGAAAAAGGCGATTATGCTTGCTGCGGACAGCATTGCGGCGGTCGGTTCGGTGGCGGTTCTGCTTCTTCTGGCTGCAGGGCATCTGGCGGTCTGGAATATTTATATCATCAATGCCGTGATCGGAATCACAACGGCATTTCAGCAGCCTGCGTCATCGGTCGCGGTGGGAAAACTCGTGCCGAAAGATAAAATATCGAATGTCAGCGGGATGAATTCTTTTTCCCATAATCTGATCGTCGTATTCAGCCCCATGTTTGCGGCGGCATTGTTTGCGGCGGGAGGGCTTTCACTGATTCTGCTGGTCGATCTGCTGAGTTTCCTGTTCGCATTTTGCGTGTTATTGTTTTTTATCAGCATACCTGACCAGTTTGTAAAGAAGGAGTATAAATCGCCGTTTGCGGGAATGATGGAAGGGTTCTGTTTCCTGAAAAAGGAAAAGGGGATTTTCTATATCATGCTCACAATGGCACTGATCAATTTCTTTTCGAGGCTGACTTATGAAAACATATTATCGCCGATGATCCTGGCAAGGAGCGGGGGAAACAGTCTGACGCTCGGAACGGTAAATGCCTGTATGGGAATTGGCGGCATCATCGGCGGCATTATTGTATCGCTGAAAAAGGAGAGCCGCCATAAGGCGCGTGCAATTTATATTTCGGCTTCGCTGTCCTTCCTATTTGGCGACCTGCTGATGGCGGCTGGGCAGAATGGCTTTTGGTGGTCGATAGCTGCGATGGCGGCGAGCATTCCGATTCCGTTCATTATGGCGAATCAGAATACGATATTATATAGAAAAGTGCCCGGGGAGATGCAGGGAAGGGTATTTGCGGTGCGGAATGCGGTTCAGTACAGCACGATACCCATAGGAATCCTTTTGGGCGGATATCTGGCGGATTATGTTTTCGAGCCGTTCATGTGCGCGGAGACGGAATTTACAGCGCTGTTAGGATTGATTGTAGGAAAAGGCAGTGGAAGCGGTATGGCGGTGATGTTCCTGTGTACGGGTATCTGCGGCTTCACGGTCGGCATTTTGTCCTGCTTCAACCGTGAGATTCGAAAGCTGAACGACGTATGCTGAAAGCGGGGATATCCCGATATAAATTAGAAGAAATGGAAAGAAGAAAAGAATCAGAAGAGAAAAGAGGAAAAATAGAAGAAATAGAAAAAAGGAAGGCGGGGCAGCAGGTATGGTAAAAACATTTCAGTATGATGAAGTCCCGGTGTTAGAGACGACATCCGGGAAACTCAAAGGGTATTTTTACGACGGAGAATATATTTTTAAGGGGGTTCCTTATGCGCAGGCAGAAAGGTTCCAAATGCCGGTGGAGGCGAAGTGGGAAGGTATACAGGATGCGACGTCTTACGGCTTCGTGTGTCCGCTTTTGGTGCAGGATACACCGCGAGGGGAATTGCTTGTCCCGCATCGTTACTGGCCGCAGGATGAGCATTGTCAGAATTTGAATATCTGGACGACGACGCTGGATGAAAAAGCGCAGAAGCCGGTTGTTGTCTGGCTTCACGGCGGCGGCTACTTTGCCGGTTCTTCCATTGAGCAGGCGGCTTATGACGGTTTTAATATGTGTATGCTGGGAGATGTGGTTGTGGTATCCATCAATCACCGGCTGAATATTCTCGGCTACCTGGATTTGTCGCCTTTTGGAGAAAAATATGCCAATTCGGGAAACGCCGGGCATGCGGATATGGTCGCGGCACTGCGGTGGATTCGGAAAAATATTGCTTTGTTCGGCGGAGACCCCGATAATGTAACGATTTTCGGACAGTCCGGCGGCGGTATGAAAGTTGCCGATCTGATGCAGATTGCGGAGGCTGACGGTCTTTTCCACAAAGGACTTATAATGAGCGGCGTCGGAAGTGAAGGGCTTCAGCCATCCTGTACGGGAGACGGCCGCGAAATTGTGAGCGCGCTGTTACGGGAACTGAACATCGGAGAAGATGAGGTCGAAAAACTGGAGACCGTGCCGTATTATGAACTGGCGAAGGCTTATGGAAAGGTCAGTCCGGCGATTGCGGCAAAAGGCGGCTATGTAGGAAACGCGCCATTGGTGAACGATTATTATAAAGGGTATCCGCTTGGATATGGTCTGCGCGAATGCACCGGCAAAATTCCGGTGATGATCGGTACGGTGTTCGGAGAATTTTCTTTTGCGCCGGCCATGTTCAATAAGCTGGAACTCAGCGAACAGGAAATGGAAGAAATAATCGGAAAGGTTTATGGAGAGCATACGAAAGAACTGATGCAGGAATTTGCGCGGGCTTATCCGGGGAAAAATCCGACAGACCTGCTGTACGTTGACAGGGCGATGCGTCAGCCTTCGAAGCAGCTTGCCAAACTTTTTGTTGAACTTGGAAACGAGAATGTTCATTTATACGATTTTACATTGGAATTTCCGTTCATGCACAACAAAATTGCATGGCACTGCGCGGATATCCCATTCTTTTTCCATAATACGGATAAGGTGGAAATCTGCGGTATGCCCGGCGTGAGCGACAAGCTGGAAGAGCAGATGTTCGGCGCTTTTATGGCGTTTGTCAGAAGCGGCGACCCGAATTTCGAGAAGCTTCCCGCATGGCCCGGGGTAACTTCTGAGAAAGAGCCGACGATGATTTTTGACAGGGAATGCGAAGTGCGGATGAACTTTGACGACAAGCTGTATGAGCTGATTGACAGTATCCTGCCGCCGTTCAATCTGGCGGAGCTGACGAAGGAGCAGGATATACAGCACTGATGTGGAACAAAGACGCATTGACTTGCAGCTGAGGCGTATTCCGCAGTTTGACGACAGATGGATTTTGGATGAAGTAAATTAATTAAAATGGAGAATGATTATGATAAGAGAAATACAGGATGCGGATTTTGACGGGCTGATGGCATTGTATATGCAGCTTCACGATAATCCGATGCCCGAAAGAACGCCGGAAATGTCTGCGTTGTGGAAACGGATTCTGGAGGATAAAGACCATCATATCATTGTGGCGGAAAAGGACGGGAAAATTGTATCTTCCTGCGTGTGCGTCATCATTCCGAATCTCACGCATGGGCAGCAGCCCTATGCTTTTATAGAAAACGTGATCACGGATGAAAATTACAGAAAGCGCGGATTGGCAACGGCCTGCCTCGATTATGCCAGAGAAATCGCGGAAAAGGAGCATTGTTATAAAATGATGCTCCTGACCGGCTCCAAGAAGGAGAGCACACTGAATTTTTACAGGCAGGCCGGTTATAACAGCGAGGATAAGACGGCATTTATTTGCTGGATATGACACCGATGTCAGTTGTACCGCCCAAACTGGAGCTATTGCTGTCAGTTCTTACTCATTAAAATCGGATGAAGGTATTCTGTAATGACCTTAGCCGCTCTGGCGTGAGAATTTTCACCGGGGTGCATACGGGAGCCGACTGTGGATTCGGTCGTATTGGGCAGCTGGAGAAATGCAATGTTGGTATCTCCGGCTGCTTTTTGATAGGTATTCATGGCATCCGTAATGGCGAGTGTCAGGTCGTAGCCCAGCATTCCGTAAGCCCAGATGATATGGGATGTCGGATTGTCGCGGCGCAGCATAGAGAGGAAGTCGATGACTGCCTGCTGAAAGCGTAGGATATCTTCCTGACGATAAGTCCCGTCCGGTTCCTTATGCTGTTTGAAAGTCCGGCCCGTAGCGGGGTCTGTCCATGCAGGCTGGTCAAAGGCGCTGGCATCATTCGTTCCCAGATTGACGATGATGGCATCCGGTACCCAACTCTTGAAATCATAAGGCTTCCCGGCGCCCAGTTTTTCGTTCATTTCGCCGGAAACCAGTCCACAGATTTTTTCATAGCAGGAGGGGAGATTGTGCCTTGGGTCGTTATCCCATCCGCACAGTACGCCCCAGCCGCCCTGCGAGATCAGGCGGTATTCCGCGTTCAGCGCATCGGAGACCATTCTCGCATAATCATGGCTTACGCTCATATACATCGGAAGCCAGTCCATATCTTCTTCGGCGCCATAGGTTCCTTCGCCGGAAGTGATGCTGTCACCGATAAATTCCAGCCTGAAGGGTCTGGCTTTTACGGGAAGAAAAGCTCCGTCGGAGCGGAAGCCTTTTACCAGCAGACGGCAGGCATCATCCTCTGACATGGCCTGAAGTTCCCGGAAGAACCGGACATTTTTGACGGTATCGGGACTCATGTCTCGGAAAAGGCACAGGGAACAGGTACCGGGCGATAACATTTGTCTGCTCATGAAAGCGCCGTTTATGGCAGTCCATATCCAGGGCTCATGTACCTCGAAATCGACATCGATGTCGAGCCAAAGTTCGGAGCCCGTTACATTTACTTCGATACCGCTTCCGTTAAAGAATAAAGGCAGAGGTTCCTGCGTTTCATCGGTCCTTCCGTGAATCTTATAGTGTGCGGCTTCTTTTAAGGTGTATTGTTTCAGGTTTTGATTCGGTGTCATGGTGAGTCCTCCGTTCTTGTTATGTAGTCCTTTTGTGATGATTTCCAGATAATGGGTCGTTGTTATCAGTTTAGTTTTTTTCCGTTCTCTTTGCAATAGCAAAATCCTGAAACAGAAAATCCTGAAACAGAAAATCCTGTAATTATTTTGTAATAATGAATATTATGTTCGAGATGTTATCCTTGCAAATGTAAACTGTCAGGCGACAAAAATTGTAGAAAAAGTGCTTTGTGAATGGTGTATTTTTTCTTATCCGTATGCAACAATGGATGAATAGATGAGGGAGGTATTTATGGAACTGATCAAACAAATCAATTTTACGACCTGCGGACAGGCGTGTATTGCTATGATCGCAGAGAAACCAATTGAAACGGTCATTCAGGATATGAAAACGGATGGTCCGACGAGTATCGGACAGCTGATAGAGATTCTTGACCGATATGGGATTCCCCATGCGGAAAGAAATACGCGGATATCGAAGAAAAACCCACAGCCGTACCCCTTTTCCATACTTACCGTCCATACAAACGAAGGTTATACGCATTGGACGTTATTGTATGACGGTAAGTATTATGACCCGGAATTCGGCATCATCGAAGGGGAGTATCCGTTTGGTAAGATTACGTCATTTCTTGGCATTATGACCCACTCGACGCATAATGCCTGACCCCGAATTTCCAGAGCAGCATCGCGGGTATGAGGAACCAGCAGGCAAAGAGCGGAAGGAAGATGTATAAAGCAGACATCCTTTTTCCCAGAATGTAAAGCAGCGGGTAGTACTGAATCAGGGTATAGGGGATAAAAAATGTCGTGAAGAGGAGCATTTTCTCCCCATAGATGCCAATTGGATATTTGCCGAACTCTCTAGCGCCGTCCGTAAAGACGTTCATAAATTCCAGCCCGTCCAGCGTAAAAAAGCACAGGGCGGCATAAATCAGGAACAGCCCGCTAAAGACCGCCGTGCCGCCGATCAGCATGAAAACAACGGTCAGGATTTTGGGGAAATTCCAGACAACGTCGCATTTGGTAATGCCATAAATGAACACTACGACAGCCTGCACCATTCTTCCGATGCGTGTCAGTTCGAATTTACTGCCGAGCACCTGAAGAATTTCATTCTGCGGGCGCACCATGATGCGGTCAAACTCCCCGGACCGCACCGCACTTGGAAAAAGGTCGAATCCTCTCGCGAACATTTCCGCCAGCGAGAATTCCATCAGAATAATGGCGAAACAGAGCAGCACTTCGCTGTACGAAAATCCCACCACGCTGGAAAATCGCTGAAACATGAAAAAGATTGCGAGAAATGTGCTGAATGAAATCAAAAACTGCCCAACCGCCGTCAAAAAAAACGACGTCTTATACTGCATTATACAACGTATATTGATGGAAACGTAATGCTTATATAATTTTATCGAAGAAATTATTTTTTTCATATATTACAATACCCCTTTTTGCGTTTTAGATTAAACTGCCAGAATCGCTTCAAGGCGATTCTGTCGGGCTTCTCACCCTAGCCGCCTTGCACCGTAACACGCTTCTCCGCCGCTTGACAAAGTCCTTTCCCGATCAGTGTGATAACAGCCAGCCAGGAAACCTGCAGGACGATGGCTTTTTCCATTTCGTTACGGCTCATGCTTCCGCTGTAAATCCGCAGGGCGACATTCTGCGTGGAAGCAAAGGGAAGCAGTTCCATGATCCGTTGAACCTTTTCCGGAAAAAAAGGGAGCGGAATGAGGGCGCCGGAGAAAAATTCCACGGTGGAGTTGAACAGGATTCTGAGTCCCTGTGGTGAAACGGTAAAAAAGGTCAATACATAAATGAGCATACACAATGATACCATGACCATCAGTCCAAGAATCAATGTGATCAAAAAAAGCACAAAATGAAGAAGACTTGCCGGTGCGGCGATTCCGTACGGCTCTGGTATGAATACCGCAACGAGGAGAATGGGGAAGCATCTCAGTACAGCCCTGGACAGGCGGTTGGCGATGCTTCGGGCAAACCACATATTGTAAATGCTGACCGGACGACACAGTTCGTAAGCGATATTTCCGTTTACGATAGAATCAAAAATTTCACTTTCCATCATCCATGCTATGAAAAAGGCTAAAAAAGCCTGCTGAAGCCAGATGTAGGAAGAAGTAGCCGACAGCGTCATCGGGAATGCGGCGCTGTCTGTCTGGTAAAAGGCACAAAACATCATGATTTCCATAGCGCCCCAGACGAATTGTGTGACGATTCCGGCCAGTGCGGCGACGCGGTATTGAAGTCCCATGACAAAGCGCAGCCGGAAGAAAGATAAATATTTTTTCATGACGAAAATAACTCCTTTCTTTTCAGCTGATTTCATAGGAACGGTATAATTCGGCAATCGTCCGGTCGATATCGCCGTTTCCCTTTTTGATGTTGTCCAGCGTGCCGTCCATCAGAATCCGACCTTTTCCGATTAAAATGATACGGCTTGCCAGAGCTTCAATATCCTGCATATCATGTGTCGTCAGGATAACCGTCGTTCCGAAAATCTTATTTTGTTTTAAAATGAATTCCCGCACCGCGAGCTTGGAGACTGCGTCAAGCCCGATCGTTGGTTCATCCAGAAACAGGATACGCGGACGGTGCAGAAGAGATGCGGCAATCTCACACCGCATTCTTTGTCCGAGCGAGAGCTGCCTTGCCGGAGAACGCAGTAATTCCTTTAAATCCAGCAGTTCTGTTAATTCTTCAAGGCTTTGTTGATATTGGGTATTTGAAATCGAATAGATATCCTTTAACAGGGCAAAGGAATCTATGACGGGAACATCCCACCACAGTTGGGAACGCTGGCCGAATACGACGCCGATCCGGCTGACGTGTTCGAGTCTGTTCCGATAGGGAATCCTTCCGTCTACGAGGACGGTTCCGCTGTCGGGGGTGAGTATTCCGCTCAGAATTTTGATCGTGGAGCTTTTGCCTGCTCCGTTCGGGCCTATGTAGCCCACCATCTCTCCGTCATGAATGGAAAAACTGACATCAGACAGTGCGTGAATGGTTTCATACTCTCTGTGAAAGAGCGCTTTGCAGGCTTCACCAAAACCTGCATTTCTTTTTGCAATCCTGTACGATTTGCATACATGTTCCATCGTAATCATGTTTGCTTCCTCCTGGTAGTTATATTTTCATATCTTGCCAAGCCGGTCTGGTTCCGCTGGATTTTGCCAGCAGGATACCGTAGGTAAAATATTCAGTTGTCCCCTTTGGCGATTTTGTCTTTGGACTTATCAAAAGGCGAAAGGGAATTTCAGTGTAGCACAAACGAGGAGCGATTGCAAGCAGGAAATTGATGTAGAAATTATCATATGGAAATTATGTAGAAATTATGTGTAAAATTATGCGGCCAGCCGAACGGGCAGAACAGACAGGGGGCGTATGTTCCTTTGTAGGCACGCTCTCGCTCCGCGAAAAATCGTAGCGGTACTAGGTTCAAAAGCAGCAAAGCCGCTTTTTCACCAAGTGCCGACGTTTTTCAAGGGCCTCTGTCAGGAATCATACGCCCCCTGTCTGTTCTGCCCGTTCGGCTGGCGGTGGCCTGTTCCGCTATTGATTCACATATCGACAGCGTTTCAGCCAGTTTCCTTTCAGGTAATAAACGATGAAGAAAAGTGAAGTCACGGTCCAGGTCAGCGGATAGCTGAAAGCCACTGTGGAGACTTCCGGGCGCAGGGGAACGGCGGCAAGAACCCATGTTACGCGCAGGACGCAGACGCCGACAGCGGTTATCAGCATGGGCGGGATGGCGTCTCCGCAGCCTCTCGTCGTGCCGCCTAAAATCTCAATACAGATATAGGTCACATAACTGGGCGAAATGACCCACATCATACCAAGCCCGATGGAGACGACATTGGGATCGTTTGTGAACAATCCGAAGAAAATACGACCTCCCGCGAGGACAATGACGCTCAAAAGTATGCTCGTAAATGCTGCCATGCCCAGACAGATACGCACGCTTTTTTTAATCCGGTCATATTTGCCTGCGCCGAAATTCTGTCCGGCAAAAGTGGTGATCGCTACGCCGTAGGCGCCCATGATCATCCAGAAAATACCGTCTACTTTGCCATAGGCGGTCCATGCCGCAATGGTGTCCGTTCCAAAAGAATTGATGCTCGCCTGCACGATCAGATTAGAGAGGGAATACATGGTGGATTGAATTCCCGCAGGCAGACCAATGCGTATGATATTGTGCAGAAAAACCGGTGAAAGGCGGATTTCCCTCAGATACAGTTTATAGGAATCCTCCGTTTTCATCAGTGCAGTCACGACCATCAGCGCGCTGAATACCTGTGACAATGCGGTGGCGATTGCTACACCGGCAACCCCCATCTGCAAGATTTTCACGAACAGAATATCCAGTACGATATTTGCGATACAGGACATGATCAAAAAGTAAAGCGGACGTTTGGAATCTCCTACGGCTCTTAAAATTCCTGACCCCATATTGTAGATGAGGGAAGGAATGACGCCGAGGAAGTACAACCGCATGTACATGACGGACAACGAAAGGATATCGTCCGGCGTGTTCATAGCCCGCAGAGCGGTCCCGGAAAAGAGAAGCCCCAGCGCCATGATAACGGCCCCGCCCGCGATGGAAAGGGCAATTGCGGTATGTACGGTTTTTCTTACATCGTCCTGTTTTTTTGCACCGTAATATTGGGAAATAATGACGGTCGCACCGGAAGAAAGCCCGGTAAAAAAGCCGATCAGCAGGTTGATCAGCGTCGCTGCCGGTCCACCTACTGCCGCAAGCGCTTCTTTTCCGACAAACTTTCCGACGATTACCGCATCTGTGGTATTATATAGCTGTTGAAAAAAAGTACCGAATAAAATCGGGAAAAAGAAAAAGAGCAGCTGTTTCCAGATAACTCCTTCTGTAATCTGATTAGAAATCTGATGTTTCTCTGCTTTCATATGCACACCTCCCGGCCTGCTTTGCAGGCGCTTAAAAACTGAAAATTATGTGAGCAGCGTGCCACCTATTATATCTGCTTTCTTCAGAAAAGACAATAGTGTTTTTAAGGGTTTCTTCACAGTTAATTTTTTTAACTGATAATTAACTTCTATTCAGTTGTGAAAGCGGTTTTTGTCTGCTATGCTGGAACCAGTAAAGACCGATGCAGGAAAATAAAAAATTGACAGTGCTGCAGACAGTTTTACGACGGGAAAAGAACAGGAGGAATTTTCATGCAGATAGGACAAGTGATCAGAACTTATAGAAAAAAGAAAAATATGACACAGGAAGAAATGGCGGCACGCCTCGGGGTGAGTGCGCCGGCCGTTAATAAATGGGAAAACGGCAATTCCATGCCGGATATCATGCTGCTTGCACCGATCGCGCGTCTGCTCGATGTCTCGCTGGATACGCTGCTTGCTTTTCAGGAAGAACTGTCAGACCGGGAAGTAAATGAACTTGTACGGACAGTCAATGAGAAGATGAAATCGGAAGATTACGCGGCGGTATTTCGGTGGGCAAAGAAAAAAATGGAGCAGTATCCAAACAGTGAACACCTGCATTTGTGGATGTGTATGACGCTGAATGCGGGCAGGATTGTGAAAGAAGTGAAAGAGGAAGAAAAGTATGATGACTTTCTATGTACTTCTTTTGAACGGCTGCTCCATAGCAGGGAAGAATATGTCAGAACAACGGCGGCGGATTCGCTTTACGGTTTTTTCATGAGGAAAGAGCAGTATGAGAAGGCGGAAGAATATCTGACATATTTTTCTTCACAGAATCCGGAGAGAAAGCGGAAACAGGCCTTTTTATATGCCAGAATGGGGCGGAATGATGAAGCCTGTAAACTTTATGAAGAACTGCTTTTTTCCGGCTATCAGGTATTGTCTACGGTCCTTTTTAGTATGTTTACGATGGCTTTACAGGACAGGGACATGGAGAGGGCGGAATATCTGACGGATAAAACGGTACAGCTTATCAGACTGTTCGAGGCGGGCGAATATCAGGAATACGTGGTGCGGCTTGAACTGGCACAGGCAAAAGAGAATGTTGAAGAAACGCTCACTTGTGCGGAAAAGATGCTTGCAGGTATCGGACAGATTGGTGATTATAGAAGCGTCCGGCTGTATGGACATTTGTCGTTCAAAGAACCGTCCGATGAATTTACAGACGGAATGCAGGAAAAAGCCATCGAACTTTTCAGGGACGAAGAAAGTTTTGGGTATATGAAAGGAAATGGAAGATGGGAAGAATTGATCGGTTTGCATAAAAGGAGAAAGTAGAACAAATGTTCTGAAAATAGTTGTTTTCTTTGTTTCATTATGGTATAGTGAAGAAAAAGCAGAACAGGAAGAGAAGCGGCATGATACAATTGACGAACCGGCAGGCGAGGCAGTTTCTGCTTTTGAAGCAGGGGCTTTTAGGTGAACACATCTTTATTGGAAAGCAGGGAGCATATGATTTCGTGCGGCAGGCAGGCTGCATTCAGTTCGACCCTGTCGATGCATGCGGCAAGAATGCGGAACTGACGCTGCAGTCCCGTGTCAGAGGCTTTACGAAGAAAACATTGTACGAGCTCTTGTATGAGGACCGCTTGCTGGTGGATTATCCGGATAAGAATCTTTCCATTTTTCCGACAGAGGACTGGCCCTATTTTGAACGTTACCGCAGGGCGGCGCGGGAAAGCGGAGGAAAGTTCCCGGAACTGGCTGGATTGGAAGAACAGACGAAACGGTACATTTCTGAGAACGGCGCTGTCAGTTCCGACGATCTGCCGATAGAGGGCAGCATTCACTGGCACTCTGCGATTCATTGGAGCGGCGAGTGGGGCGGCAGTACCAATGCTGCAAGAGCTGTGCTGGAACAGCTTTATTCCACAGGAGAGCTGGTGATACACCATAAGCAGGGCGCCCGCAAATATTATGCGCTTGCGGAAGAATATATTCCCCGGCAGATTCTGGAAACACCAGACCCTATTGTGAATGAGTCTGCGCATCATAAGTGGCGGGTTTTGCGCCGGATTACTGCAGTAGGGCTTCTGTGGAACAAGCCTTCGGATGCGTGGCTGAATATCTGGGGGCTCAAGGCGAAAGAGCGTACGCGGGCTTTTGAAGAATTGCAGGAGGAAGGTGCGATTCTTCCGGTGAAGGTCGAGGGTGTGAATCCTCTGCTGTATTGTAATGTGAAAGATAAGCCTTTTCTGGAGAAGGTGCTTGAGGGAAAGGTGAGCGCGGAAAACGACTCCGATAACCCAAGGGCATCAAAAGAACCGCAGTTCAAGCCGCGCTGTGAGTTTCTTGCGCCGCTGGACTGTTTTTTGTGGGACAGGAACCTGATACGGGAACTATTTGATTTTGACTATAAATGGGAAATCTACACGCCGGCTGCACAGCGTAAATATGGTTTCTATGTGCTGCCGATTCTGTATGGCGAGCGTTTCATCGGCCGCATTGAAGCTGTCACAGACAGAAAGACGGATGTAATGACGGTAAAAAATATCTGGTTCGAGCCGTATGTGAAGCAGACGAAAAAGCTGCTGGCCGCGGTGGAAAGGTGCATAAAACGGTTTGCGAAGTTTAATGAGTGCAGAACCGTACAGCGATGATGCAGACTCTCAGGAAATGCCGGTGACAGCAGATATGGAGGAAAACATGAACCATCCGATAGCCCCTGTCTATGACAGGGATTCCCAAATCTTGATTTTAGGCAGTTTCCCATCGGTAAAATCGAGGGAACAGCAGTTTTTTTACGGACATAAACAAAATCGTTTCTGGCGCGTCATGGCGCAGGTGCTGGGATGCGAGGTGCCGGAAGATATCCCGCAGAAGCGTGCTATGCTGACGAAGCATCATGTAGCGGTGTGGGATGTCATTGCAAGCTGTGAAATTACCGGTTCTTCGGATGCGAGCATCCGAGACGTGGTGCCGAATGACTTGTCAGATATCTTATTCTGTGCAGATATCAGAGAAATCTATGCGAACGGCGGGAAAGCATATCAGTTGTATCAGAAATATATCTTCCCGGTAAATGGCAGGGAGGCACATCTTCTGCCGTCTACGAGTCCGGCGAATGCGGGATACTCGCTGGAAAGGCTGGTGGACTCCTGGAAGGTGATTCGGGAGTCGTTAGATTAAGAGAAAGGCATGGTCATAAATATGAACACAATTCTCCGTGATATCTTTCGGGCTGTTCATGAAGGAAAATGGCTGAGCATTGTATATCATAATCAGGACGACCAGATCACAAAATACTGGATTGGGATCAGGGAGATGAATGTCCATAACCGTACGCTGGCGGTAGAGGGGCTTCATCTTGGAAAATATACGGTGGAAACATTTCAGAAGATTAAGATTGACTCCATCTTACAATCCCAGGTCGTGGAAGGATCTTATTGCCCTGTGAACGAAGCGCTGGTAAAAGATATTTATTTGAATCCACACAAATATCATTCCCTTTTTGATAACGCGGCCAATCTGAAAATATTGAGTTATCTTGAGATGTGCAATCGTCTGGACACCGTTCCATATCTATCCGATTTCAGTCTGGTAAAATATCTGGACAGGGATAGGATTGGTGCAGGCGAGATTTATCATTTGGATGAAGAGCAGTTCCGGATAATTGTAAAGAACTTCCAACGCCGCACCGAATCGGGAGAGCGGAAAGACGGCGTTCTGCATATGGAACAGCTGGCAATGAATGTTTTAAGCATTCATATGCCAAAGGGCCTGTATGTATTGGCATACCGTAAGCTGAACCTGGATGTGAAGCAGAGGGTACTGCGGCCGGATGAGGATATTACAATCTGCACCGAATTTACGTTAAATGGAACAAAGCAGAGCATTCGGCGTTATCTGGATGCGGATGAGTATGAGCTTCTACATGATTTTGAGGGAAATCAGGAGAAAATTAAAGACTGCATTATGAGGCGTCTTGCGCAGCATGGCAGTAATGTAGATGATATGCCATATGTAATCGGCTTGGAAGCTGATATCGCGCTGGATCTGCATAAAGAGTATGAGTCCATCATGAAGATGTACCAGCAGGGAGAAGCTGCGGTTCCAATCAGGGCTTTTTTTGGGGATTTACTGGAAAGACCGAGGCGGACTGCGGCCTATCCGATCGCGCTTATCGATCAGCGGATCAATATGGATCAGCTTTTGGCGATTCATAATGCTATGAAATATCCGGTGGCCTATATTCAGGGGCCGCCGGGAACAGGAAAGACCAATACCATCATCAATACGATCGTGACGGCTTTTTTTAATGAAAGAACCGTTTTATTTGCTTCCTATAATAATCATCCGATCAACGGCGTTTATGAGAAACTCTCCGGCATCAAATATCGGGGAAAGACGATTCCTTTTCCAATCCTGCGGCTCGGTAATCACGAGAAGGTAAAAGAAGCGCTCGTCACGATGCGGCGGTTGTTTGAAGAGGTAAAAGATATCAAAGTATTTGAGGGAACGCTGGATCGGAATAAGGATGACCGGAAAAAACGGGCCCGACGGCTGTCGGAATTGTTAAAACGATATGAAGAACTGCTTGACTTAAAAGAAAGAAAAGAAACGCTTGAACGTCTTCTGGAATATGAGAAGGGAAAAGGAGATTCCTTTCAGATGATGTCTTTTGAGGAAGATTTGGCGACCAGACAGCGTAATCGGATTCATAAGAGAATAAAAGAGGCGGGGGAGGTTTCGGAGGAGGAAGCGATTTCCCTGATTGATGATGATACAGAAGAACTGAAAAAGTATCTTTACTATATTTCCGCAGGTTATATCCAGAAGATAAAAAGACCGCAAAATGCGGATTTAAGGAACATTCTGGAGACGGAAGATGAAAAGATAAGAACAGAAGCTTTTGTAAAGTATCTCGGGGAGAAGGAAAATATCGTAAGACTGCAGAAAATCTTTCCGGTGATAGCGACAACCTGCATTTCCGCCCATCGGCTGGGGGAAGCGGAACCAATGTTTGATATGGTGATCATGGACGAAGCGAGTCAGTGCAATACGGCTGTGTCGTTAGTGCCCATCGTGCGGGGAAGAAACCTGATGCTGGTAGGCGATCCGCAGCAGCTCAATCCGGTGATTCTGCTTGATGAAATGAACAATGCGAAACTCAAAAAGCGGTATGCGGTATCGGATGAATATGATTACCGGAAAAATTCTGTCTATAAGACCTACCTTGCCTGTGATGCGGTGAGCGATGAGATTTTGCTGCATAACCATTACCGCTGCCATAAAAATATCATTGAGTTCAATAACCGTAAATATTATAATTCCAGGCTGAATATCATGTCGGAAAGCAAAGAAAAGCAGCCGCTCATCTATATGGATATGGAAGAATCTTCTGCGGATATAAAAAATACGGCGCCGGCGGAAGTAAAGGAAATCGTGAAGTATGCCATGCAGAACGAGGAGAAAAGTATCGGGGTTATTACACCATTTGTCAATCAGAGAAAGCTGATTGAGGAAGCATTAGAGCGGGCGAAGATAGGGAATGTCACCTGCGGGACCGTACACGCTTTTCAGGGAGATGAAAAGGACGTTGTTCTGTTTTCTACGGCGATTACCGACCAGACGCACGCCGGGAGCTATGAATGGCTGAAAAATAACAAGGAACTCATCAATGTAGCGACCTCAAGAGCCAGAGATCAGTTGATCATTTTATCCAATGGAAAAAATCTGGAGCGGCTTCATCAAAATGACAGTGAAGATGATCTGTATGAACTGGTAGAGTATGTGCGCTCCAATGGAACGGCCATGGTGACGGCGAAACAGGCGGCATCCAGAGCGTTAGGAGTCAAGCCGTTCAGCAGTGCGACAGAAGAAGCTTTTCTGGAAAATCTGACTCATGCGCTGGAAAATATCTGGCTGACGCAGAGTAAATATGCAGTGCATAGGGAAGTGGCAATCTCGCATGTTTTTATGGGCAATGAAAGTTATAATGATCTGTTTTACAACGGACGCTTTGATTTTGTTGTATATCAGAAAAATGGAAAACAGGAAATACCGATTCTCGCGATTGAACTGGATGGAAAAGAGCATTTCGAAGATGAAGTGGTGAAAAACAGGGACAGAAAGAAAAATGCCATATGCAGCGAGCATGATCTGCAGCTGATACGCGTGGAAAATTCATATGCCAGAAGATATAATTACATGAAAGAAATTCTGAGCGATTTCTTCTCTGTTATGCACTGATTGTTTATGACGGCCGGAACATTTGCTGAAAATGCGCGGGTATCCGATTTTTTAAGAATATGGAAAGGAATTTTACCTATGGAAAATACGAATATGGAATGGACAGACGGAAAAACAAGGTGCTTTTGGGCGAATCCGAAAAATGCACGGTATGTACGTTATCATGACGAAGAGTGGGGGGTTCCCGTATACGATGACCATAAGCTGTTCGAAATGCTGATACTGGAATGCTTTCAGGCGGGGCTTTCCTGGGAATGCGTGCTTAATAAGCAGGAGGCTTTCCGAAAGGCCTTTGATGATTTTGATCTGGAAAAAGTCTGTGCGTATGACGAGGCCTATATGGAAAAGCTGCGGGAAAATCCCGGTATTATACGAAACAGGCTGAAAATACAGGCTGCAGTCGGCAATGCGAAAGTATTTCGGGAAATCCAGAAGGAGTATCAGGGATTTTCCAATTATCTGTGGCACTTTAGCGGCGGGAAAGTTATTTATGAAACGGGAATGACGAGTTCGGCGCTTTCCGATACAATATCGAAGGATTTGAAAAAGCGTGGTATGAAATTCGTGGGAACAACGATCATTTATGCTTATCTGCAGGCGGTCGGCATTATCTATTCCCATGAAAAGAACTGCTTCCTGTGTCGATAGCTTTTTTGTGAGGATAATAAAAACCGGGAAACAATGAATCAAAATAATTGTTTCCCGGTTTATATCGTTGTTTTAATAAGCTGTCTCTTTTTCCTACTTATCACCGTTTAGCCTAATGCACTTTTTGTCATCTGCATTTCGTTTCATGATTTTAATTTAAACTGATTAACGAGTTCTTCTAGTGTAGATGCCTGTGCGGACAATTCTTCGCTGGTAGCAGAGGTTTCCTGTGCGGCTGCCGAGTTGTTCTGTATGACCTCTGCGATCTGCTCTACGCCTTCTTCCAGCTGTTTCATGGAATCGGCCTGTGTTTCGGAGAGATCGCTGATTTCCTTCGTGGATTGTGCCAGCATCTTTATGCCGTCAATAACGCTTGCGATTGCTGTAGTAGTTTTCTCGGTAATTTCATTTCCGATTTCAATCTCATGAATGGAATTTTCAATCAGTTTTCTTGTATTAACTGCTGCTGTTGCACTGTCGGCGGCCAGTTTTCCAATCTGGTCTGCGACAACGGCAAATCCTCTTCCGGCTTCGCCAGCCCTTGCAGCTTCTATGGAAGCGTTTAAGGAAAGGAGATTTGTCTGGGATGCAATATCCTCAATTTCAGCAATAATGTTTGCGATTTCTTTTGAGGTATCATTAATGCGCCGCATTGCCTTTGTTAATTCCCGGATGTCTTCACTGCTCCTGCCAGCTTCTACTGCGAATTCTTTCGCATCCGCATGGGACTTGTTCGCCTTATCCGAGGTATTGACTACGGCGTCCGTGATATTCTGAATCGTTGCCGTTAATTCTTCGACGGAAGCAGCCTGATCGGTCGCGCCTTCTGCCAGTGTCTGTGCGCTTTCTGCCATCTGGCTTGCACCCAGCGAAACCGATTCGGCGGACTCGTTGATTCTTTGAAGCGTATCGCTCAAAGAAGTAATGATCTGCTCAAGCGCGTTGCTCAATGTAACAAAATCGCCCTTAAAATCAACATCCGTGGAAATATCGAAATTTCCATTTGAGATTTCGCCAAGTCCCCTGTCAAGTTCATTGATGTACAGTTTCATCATAGCGGTCGCGCTATTAAAGGATTCCGTCATTTCTCCGATTTCGTCAGGATACATTTTCTCGATATCGATATCCAGATTGCCTTTGGCGAGCATCAAAGAGGCATCATGCACATGTGAGATTGGCTCTGAAAGCAGACTGGCCAGCAGTTTTGCCAATCTGGACGCGATAATGGATGCAATGACGATGACGATCACCATGATTCCGATAATGATACAGGTCTGAATCTGTAAACGCGCTGATACGGCATTGCCTGTATCCACATTCAAATCAATCAAACCTTCTACTGCGTCTGTTAATTTCTTTAAAGTAGGTTTCCCATCTGTGAGGAGCAGTTCCAAGGCTTCTTCATTCTGATTGGTGACTGCAAGCTCTTCGACTTCTGCAAAAATAGAACGGTATTCCGGCAGGACCTCTGAGATAATTTGAATGTATTCCTTCTCTTCGGCTGTCTTGCAATGCTGCACCATTATCGTAACAGCTTCGTTCGTGATTTCCTGTACCTCCCTCAATTCAGTAATTGACTCCTGAATTGCTGCATCATCCTCCAGAAGGATCATTTCCCTTACAATAGAAGGTTCTTTGTTCAGGTATGTACTGAAGATACCGATCTCACCCTGGGAAAATCCGTTGTTGATCAGGGCGTTGCTGTATTGGATATTGTTGACTAAAAGAAAGATCAGCCCCAGAATACCTGAAATGCTTGCTACGAGTACGACCAGCGTAAGGCAGAATCTCAGCTTGTCTCCTACTTTCATTTGTTTAATTTTATCGATCATATAAATTTTTGTTCTCCTTTTTTATAAATATATTTCCTTCGGAGTAGCTTAAATACAACAATATTTTGATGTCAAGGTTCAAATTCCAATATCATTAGGAATAAACAATGATTAAAGTAATTAAATTATAGCACCTTTGGTCGAAAAAGCAACTATAACGTCTGAATAATGATAAAAACTGTGCAAAATGCACAAAAGAAATTTAGCTCTGACTATTGATAGAGCGTACAGACCAAGCTAAATTTTTAACACAACTTCAATCAAAAAAGCGGGTAAGATTTCATGTTAAATTTTAAATGTTGTTATATAGATTCGGGTACAACAAAATGTTGTTTGATGAAACACTGTAAAAGGTAATAAAATGATAATAACTACAATACTATGTTGTAAATGGGAAATTGCGATTATGGATGTTGTAGAATATAAAAGACGGCGCTAATAGCAAGAGGATGAAAGTAATGGAATATACAGGCGATGAATTATTCTGGATAGCGATATGCGATGATGAAAAGGATAGCATAGGAAAAATAAAAGAGATTCTCCTGGAAGGTGAAGTGGAGCCGGGCGAGTTTAAAATATCGGTTTTTCCGTCAGGGACGGCGTTGATGAGTGCAAATATAAGCAGATATGATCTGCTTATATTAGATATGGTATTTCCGGGAGAGAACGGCAGAGAGATTGCTTATGAATACAGAAACAAAAATAAAGATGGCATATTCGTATTCTGTACAGGAAAAGCATCGCCGATTCCGGAAGATTTCTGTCTTGGTCCTTATCGCTTTATGAGAAAAGAATACCCGCGGAGATTGCGGAGAGATTTGCTGGAAACAGTAGAAGAAATGTATAGACGGAGAATCAAATCCCGTTTGAAAGTGACGGAAGGCAAAACGACCATTATGCTTCAGATAGAAGATATTCTTTATTTGGAAATCGCGAAGAGCGGAAGCTATATTTACTATTATAAGAAATCTGGTGAACTGTGTACCGTCAAAGTGAAAGAAAAGCCCAGAGAGTTGTATCCGTATTTATTCGCTTATGGATTCGAGTTTGCGCATAACAGTTATCTGGTCAACTGCCATTATCTGCATAAATGGAACAGCCGTGAACTGGAACTGGTGAATGGAAAGTGCCTGAGCGTCAGCAGAGCCAGGGAAAAGAAGTTCGCGGAAGCGGCTATGAAGTACATTGTATAAAATAGCGAACAGGGAATTGTAAGTTGTATTCAAATAAGGTAAAATTGAGTCTTGAAAAGAAAATCTGATAATGAGAGGTTTCATGATGTACAAGGTATCTTTATTGCTTACAACTTATAATTGTATGGTGAATTTGCCAATCACATTGAAAAGTATACAGATTCAGACCTATCCATCGATAGAAGTTATCATTGTTGACGGATGTTCGACAGACGGAACACTTACACTCATCCAGCAGTTTGCAGAGAACAGCGGTCTGGAAGTGAAGTGGATATCTGAACCGGATAAAGGCCTTTATGATGCCATGAATAAAGCATATCGCATGAGCACGGGAGATATTATTGCCGTTTGCAATGACCGGTTGAGTGAAAAGGATGCTGTCGCCATTTTTGTAGAAGCAATTGAGTCTGCCGGAGAGGACTGTGTCGGTGCACATTCCGATCTGGTGTATTTGGAAGGTGATAAGCAGATTCGAAGTTGGCATATGGGGCAGGGCAATATCCGGCAGGGATGGATGCCTGGTCATCCTGCTTTATATCTGAAGCGGGAAATATACGAAAAATATGGTCAATATGACATTTCCTATCGCCTCGCGGCGGACTACGAATTTATGGTGCGCTTTTTAAAAGACAGAGAAAACCGGCTTGTGTATATACCAAGAGTATTGATTCTTATGTTTTACGGCGGGACGAGTAATGCAGGTCTTCGTAATTACCTTCTTTCTTTTAAAGAGGGTTATATGGCGTTGCGGAAAAACGGTGTCAAATATCCGCTTATGATCACATTGAGAAGGACATGGAAGGTCCTGCGTCAATTTTAATACTGATTTACGAAAGAGAAGCACAACGATGAAAACAGTTCTGATTGTAGAAGATAATGTTAGAAGCATGGAGATGCTTGTCAAAATTATAAAAAATCTTAGAACTGATGTAGAAGTTAAGACCGCTTCCAGTCTGGAAGAGGCCGCCGTTCTGGCAATGAAGTACAATATCGATTTATTTATGTTAGATATCATTCTGAATTCTTCTAATCCCGGTGATGTGTCAGGGATGAAACTCGCTGAGCAGATTCGTAGTTTACCAAAATATAAATATACGCCGATTATTTTCATTACAGCGTTGGAAGACCCTGAACTGCACGCATACAGTGATATTCATTGTTATTGCTATGTAGAAAAGCCCTATGATGTGGAGAAGGTTTCTAACGTTATTTTAGAAGCGCTGGAGTTTCCGGTGGTCCATAGCGAACCGCAGAACATATTCTTTCGTAAAGACGGAATACTCTACAAAAAGGAAATCTCCGAAATTCTTTATATCGAAAACAGCAGAGCCGGACAGACAGTCTACTGTACGAACGGCAACCTGAAGCTGCCCTATAAACCAAACAGAAAAATCCTCGAAGAACTTGCTTCAGACAGGTTTATCCAATGCAGCCGCTACCATATCATCAATCGGGATTATATCGACAGAATCGATACCGTGAACCGTTATATCCGCTTAAAGGGCCTGAGAACGCAGATTGAGATTGGGAATTCATATAAAAAGAAGTTTTTGGGAGAGGTTATGGATGAGTAATGGGCTGATTAATAATTTAAAAGTAGTTGTAGAGTTATTTTTGTATATGTATTGTTTAGCGGAATTTTTTGGAAGGAAATTGAAAGTTGGCATTTATGCAACAGTACTTATAATCATAAATTTGTTTATAATAGCAGGTATTAATGATTTGAGATTTCCACAATATTTTCGCTCATTATGCTATATTGCAATGTTTCTGTATGGATTATTGTATTATGGGGAAAGCATTAAGCTTACTTTGGTAAACTGTTTCTTGGCGGCTGTAATAGTGTTTCTTTTACCGTTCTTTTTATATTTACCTTTATATTATATATTTTATCCTCGATATGAATATGCAGATTTATATGGTTTGTTGGCTGATATATGCGGTTTTTTATTGATTATTTTTTGCCGGCATAAGATAAAATTGAAATATTTATCTGATTTTTGTACTAATAGAAGCAAGTTGATTTTTATAGCTACGGTATTAATTTTATGTGGATTAGGATTTGAACTTTATCAGATAGTGGATAAACGTATATTGACCGGTGATACATATTTTCAGATGGTGTATTTTGTTCTGTTTGGTTTATTTATTATATATGAATGGCAAAAATCCAGAATGGATGTGGAGAGAAAGAAAGCACAGTTGGAAATGAACAGGTTATATTCTGATGCTTATGACCAGTTGATTATGCTCGTTAGAGAAAGACAGCATGATATGAAAAATCATATTAATGCTATTCTAAGTATGATTTATACAACGGAAGATTTCGATGAACTGAAAGCAAAACAGACAGAATACTGCGGTTATGTTATAGAACAAAATGAGAAAACAAAGCTGGTGTTATCGTCAGGGAATCCGTTGATTGCTGGTTTCTTGTATAGCAAAATGAGAGAAGCGGATATATATAATATCGCAATAGATTATATAATTGGAATCGAAGAGACCGAAATAGCTATTCCAGAATATGAGTTAGTAGAAATGGCGGGTGTTTTGTTAGACAATGCGATGGAAGCTTTAAATAATATAAGCGATGAAGAATTTATCAGAAAAATATATTTTTCCATCAAAGGCACAGAGGACGGCATAGCACTTATCGTAGCCAATACAAGTCCGGTTTACGAGGAGGATATGACCAAGCATTTCTTTGAGTCAGGATATAGCAGTAAAGGTCAGAACAGAGGTATTGGATTATCAAAGTTGAAACGCCTCGTAAAAGATAGAAAAGGTAATATCATGGTATATAATGAATTTCGTAATGGAATGAATTATCTGACATTTGAAATCAAATTATTAAAATAAAGGCGATAGGTAATCGTTCATAGAACTTCGGCGTATAGGATAAAAAAACAGACAGGCGAAAAAGCTATGTGTGAAAGAGCCTTTATAAGGCACCAATCTTGGATTTTGCGATGTAAAATTTTTATATCGTTACGCATTTAGCGAAGTGGAAGCAAGTTTTGAAGCGGAAACTTTTTATCTGTCTATTTGCTAAAGCCTTGGTATGGGTCGGAGTTCTTTACGAAGTTCGAAGAGAAGAACAAAATATAAATAAAAAAGGCAGGAATCCGTTATAGGAAGTCTGCCTTTTTGACTGCTATTCAACTGGAAATTCTGGTTCCCCTAATAAGAACAAACTGCTTGAACCAAAATAAACTATAAACGAATATGCAATACAAGAACTACAAATCGCAAACAAATTTTTCCTAAGCCAACTCTTCATGAAACTTCACCTCCCTCATAACCTTAGTTATAACTAATTGAACCGCATGGATTACCACAGTCCAAAAGCTAACGATCAAATACCGGTTCTCCGGAAACAGAAAGCACAAAATTGCAACAATAAGCACTACCTGAAAACATTCAATCTTCGCCTTCTTAATTCTGGAACTCTGCGCATCCTTCATAACAGCATCCCGTACGACGATCTTTTCCTTTAGCGTATTCGGTCCGACCAGATAATCTGTGACCGCGCATACAAGCAGAACCGGATAGACCGCCAGCGGGTGCATCGGAACCAATACAGGAAGTATATGAATGGCCAGACAAAAATAGAGAAAAGAAAAGAAAAAGCATGTCCAGTACTTTCGGAAATGGATTCCTCCGCTCCGTATTCTTAACAGCACGAGCGGAATCAGGGCGAACAGAAATTCCGGAAATCTCCCAATGATGCAGAAATAAATTCCAAAAATCAAGGTTTTGCTCAGATCATATAAAATTCCTGTGAAAGAAAAACGCAGCAATTTAATCTGATAATCCGAGAATCCGTATTCTTCCTGTATCTTATCTAAAATGTATTGCATTTGTATCCCCAACCTTTACGAATCTATTGTGTGAAATATGAATTTATTGTAAGCAAAAAATACTAAAGTTGTTAATTTGACGCTTTAATTAACAAAATTCTGCATTTAATGCCAAAAATCTTACAAATTTTTCCTTTCCATTTAAAAAGCAAAAGATTTGATATTAAAATTGTACAATTTAGGAAAATAAAATCATTATCGACAGATTTTGCGTGAAGATAAAAGTAAACTGGCGGATAGTATGTCCATGTCCGGTTGGAAGAGTTTATGATTACGAAGGAGAAGATTACATAATGATGGAAAACGCGAAATCTTTATCTCAAGATGAGAGCGCCAAAATGAAGGAAAAGTATTATCAGGAGTTGGAAGAACTGCATGAACAGTACGATACGTTTTTGCACGATGTAAAACATACAATGAGAGCGATTGCCGCACTGGCCGGAGAAGGAGCAAATGACGAGATCATCAACCTGATTGATGGACTGAGAGTGTCACTCAGTAGAATTGAAAAGAATGTTATATGCAGCCATAAGATATTGAATGCTCTTTTTACAGAAAGAAAGAGCTATGCCGATGAAAAAGAGATCATGCTGGAGTTTGATATAACGGAGCCGCTGTATCTTCAGGACATTGAAGATATGGACTTGTGCACACTTGTTGGAAATGTTCTGGATAATGCGATAGAGGCAGAGGAACAGGCCGCGGAACCGGAAGGGATTTTATTCAGTATGAGGATGTCAAGAGAAGGGCATCATATCATTATTCAGGTGGAAAACAGTTATAGTGAAAAGAACAGCGAAAATCAGGGTAAAAGCGCCGAAGCAGGACGCATCGGGGCAAAACATGGAATCGGCATGAGAAGCGTTCGTAAAATCGTGAAAAAATACGGCGGGATGATAGATGAAGCAAAAGAGGACGGAAGATTTCGGATAAAAATGATCCTACCCGTTCAGAGCGGATGGAAACCCTGGTGAAGAAGCTATTGCATCTTATTATGAAATAAGGTAAAATTTTAAAGAGGTTTTACCTTATTTCTTTTTATGTAACAGGACAAAGAAAGTGCGATTTAGTAGACATGAAGATCATATTTATTATCCCTAATATGACGGGTGGGGGCACGGAACGCGTCATTTCGCTTCTTTCGGAAGAATATATCCGAATGGGTTATAAAGTTGCCATTATGCAGTTTGCTGGTTATGAACATGCGTATGAGCTGAACGAGCGTATTGAGGATTTCAGCGTTGCCAGGAGATCGAATGGAAATCCGTTTATTTTTATAAGAAGATTGATTCGCATGCGCAGGTATTTCAAACAGAATCCGGATTGCTGCATTTTTTCGTTTTGTGTGAATGGAGCGATTTTTTCTGTTATTTCGACATTCGGCATGAAAAGGCGTATTCTGGTTGCGGAGCGGAGCAGTCCGGACAGCTGTAAACAAACAAAGCTGCGGAACTGGGCGTATAAACGCACTGATAGAATTACGTTTCAGACACAGGAAGGAATGACTTATTTTCCGAATTGGATAAAGTCTAAAGCGGTCGTGATACCCAATCCGATCGATGCCGCGATAGCGCTTCCCCATACTGGGCGGAGAACACACAGAATCGTATCGGTAGGACGCCTTCATGCGGTAAAAAATCATAAACTGTTGTTTGAGGCTTATGCGGATTTTTCTTCGGATTTTCCGGATTATGAGCTGCATATATACGGGCAGGGAGAACTGGAAACAGAATTAAAAGAATATGCCGGGAAGCTTGGAATCAGCGAAAAAGTGATTTGGCACGGATTTTGTAAAAATGTGACAGAAGAAATAAAAGATGCCGCAATGTTCATTTCTACGTCTAATTATGAAGGAATTTCAAATTCTATGCTGGAAGCGCTTGCTATGGGAATCCCGTCCATATGTACGGACTGTCCGATAGGTGGGGCCAGAAGTTATATTGAACATGAAAAGAACGGACTTTTGATACCGGTAGGAGATAAAGATGCTTTAGTGAATGCGATGGTAAAAATTGCATCCAACGATGCATTTGCAGAGCAGTTGTCGAAAAATGCCGTTGGAGTCAGAGATAAATATTCTGTTAGAAGCATTGCGGAACAGTTTTTAAAGGCTGCCGGCATAAAAGGCAGCTGACGGGTATGGCGCGCTTGGAACAGAAAACGGCATGGGCGCAGAAAGAATGATGGAAAGTGGAAGATGAGCAGTATAACGATTATTACGCCAACTTATAATAGGGCTGGTTTACTCCCAAGACTGTATGAGAGTTTATGTGGACAAAGCTGTATGGATTTTGAGTGGATGGTCATTGATGACGGCAGCCAGGATGAGACGGAAACACTGATACAGCAGTATCTCCATGAAAATGTGATTCCTGTCATTTATGAAAAACAGCGAAATGCCGGGAAGCATACGGCGCTCAATCGTGGAATTGCGAAGATAAAGTCGGAACTGACATTCATTGTGGATAGTGATGATTATCTGACGCCTGATGCGGTGAAAATCATTCTTTCTTATCATAGAAAATGGCGGAATACCGATGCGTTATGCGGATATAGTTTCTTAAGATGCCATCGGGACGGACGCGTCAATACTGCATATTTTCCGGAAGATGAAAAACTGGATACTTATCTGGAAGTCAGAATTAATGGCAATATTGGCGGAGACAAAGCAGAAGTTTTTTATACGGACATTTTGCGGAAATATCCGTTTCCGGTATTCGAGGGCGAGAAGTATATGCCGGAGGATGTTGTATGGATGCGGATGTCGGGGCCTTATCGAATGCTCCATGTAAATAAGAGCATTTATATCTGCGATTATTTGGAAGGCGGTCTGACGCGGACCGGGCGCAGGATGAAGATACATTCTCCAAGGGGGATGATGCTTCGTTCTGAAATCTATTTGAATGCGGAGAAGACTTGCGGTAAGGTTAAAATTAAGATGATGTTTCTGTATCAGATTTATGGATGGTTTGCCGGATATAAGTCGAGAGAACTTTTAGAAAAAACGGAACAGAAGGGGCTTTGGTTCATCTGTTATCTGCCATCTCGTATTTTGTACGGAATATGGAAAAAGAAATATACATAGGGGTTTAGAACAGCATAAGGATAAAGGAGACTAACAATGAAAATAGCGGTGGCGGGAACAGGATATGTGGGACTGGTGGCAGGTGTCTGTTTTGCGGAAAAAGGACATGATGTGACCTGCGTGGATGTGGATGCGGATAAAGTAAAAATGATGGAGGCCGGTATCACGCCGATTTATGAAGAAGGGCTGGAAGAACTGATGCGGAAAAACAATGCCGCGGGCAGGCTTCATTATACAACAAATTATCAGGATGCTTATAAAGATGCCGAAGCAATCTTTATCGGAGTGGGAACGCCGGAACAGCCGGATGGTTCCGCCAATCTCAGCTACATTGCCACGGTTTCGAGACAGATTGCGGAATCTGTCGAGCAGGACTGTCTGGTCGTCGTAAAATCTACAGTGCCGGTTGGGACGAACGATAAAGTAGAACAATTCATCCGGGATTTTCTTGTCAGGGATGTTAAAGTGGAGGTTGCCTCGAATCCAGAATTTCTGGCACAGGGCTCTGCGGTGCATGACACTCTTCATGCAGCAAGAATCATCATCGGTACGGAGAGCGCGGAGGCAGAAGCGGTTCTGCGAAAGATTTATGAGCCTTTTGAGCTCCCTATTGTTTCGGTCAACAGGCGTTCGGCCGAAATGATCAAATATGCCTGCAATGATTTTCTGGCATTGAAGATTTCCTATATGAATGATATCGCCAATCTGTGCGAGCTGGTTGGTGCGGATATCGACGCGGTGGCGGAGGGCATGAGTTATGATGCCAGAATCGGCGCTCGTTTCTTAAATGCCGGTATCGGATATGGAGGAAGCTGTTTCCCGAAAGATACAAAAGCATTGAGATATATTGCACACCAGCATGGCTATACGCTTCGGACCGTGGAGGCGGCAGTTGATGTGAATGCGGAACAGAAGACAAAGCTCTATCAGAAGGCGAGCAACCGTATGATCACGTTCCAGAATCTGCGGACCGCTGTTCTTGGACTTGCTTTTAAGCCGGGAACTGACGATTTACGGGAGGCACCGTCGCTCGATAACATCAAACTGCTTTTGGAGAGCGGAGCAGATATCTATGCCTATGATCCGATCGCGGCGGGAAATTTTAAGAAACATTTCCCGGAGGGAAGCTGTGGAAAGGGTACGATTCATTATGTAGATTCTGCACAGGAGGCGTTGAAAGATGCGCATATCTGCTTTGTTTTTACGGAATGGAAGGAGATCCGGGAGATTCCGGCACAGGTGTTCCATGATCTGATGCGCATTCCACTCGTCTATGACGGAAGGAATATTTTCGATGTCAAAACAATGAAGGATGCAGGAATCGAGTATTACAGCATTGGGAGATAACATAATGCGAAGAGTATTACAGGAGGGTATATGAACCGGCTTGATATTAGAAAGACATATTTGATTACGGGAGGAGCAGGCTTTATCGGTTTTCATTTGTCAAAAAGCCTTCTGGAAAAAGGGGCGGAGGTCATCGGCTTTGACAATCTGAATGATTACTATGATGTTTCTCTGAAAAAGGACAGACTGGCGATTTTAAAGAAATACGCGCATTATACTTTTATTAAAGGCGACCTGGCCGAAAAAAGCGATGTATTCCGGCTTTTTCAGGAATATCATCCGCAGGTCGTTGTCAATCTGGGCGCACAGGCCGGCGTTCGTTACAGCATTGATAATCCGGATGCTTATATGCAGTCTAATGTCATGGGATTTTTTCATATTCTGGAGGGATGCCGGTATTTTCCGGTAGAGCATCTTGTGTATGCTTCTTCCAGTTCCGTATATGGTGGAAATGACAAGGTCCCTTTTTCCACGCACGATAAGGTGGACGAGCCGGTCAGTCTCTATGCGGCTACGAAGAAATCGAATGAACTGATGGCCTATGCTTACAGTAAGCTTTACCGGATTCCGGTGACAGGGCTTCGCTTTTTTACGGTATATGGTCCCTTTGGAAGGCCGGATATGGCATATTTTAAGTTTACGAAAAAAATTTTGAGCGGCGAGCCGATTCAGATATATAATAAAGGCGATATGTATCGCGATTTTACTTATATAGATGATATTGTAAGCGGCGTGGAGAATATTCTGTGCAATCCGCCGGAGAAGGATGAAAAAGGAGCGGCAAGCAGGCTGTATAACATCGGAAATCATCAGCCTGTGAAGCTGATGGAATTTATCGAAACACTGGAGAAGTGTCTGGGCAGAACGGCGTGCAAAGAGTTTCTGCCGATGCAGCCTGGAGACGTATACCAGACGTATGCGGATGTCAGTGGTCTGATGCGGGATTATGACTTTAAACCAGACACGTCGATTGAGGACGGTCTGCGCCAGTTTGTAGCATGGTACCGGGAATACTATAAAGAATAAACAGCAGGTAGAAAGGCATGGTCATTAGTATGGAAAACGAAGAAAGAAAAATACCGGTCCTGTATCTGGTCGTACCTTGTTATAATGAGGAAGAAGTCGTAGAAAAGTCTGCACAGGTCATGGGCGATAAACTACGCAGACTGATGCAGGAAGGAAAGATAAAAAGCGGCAGCAAAATTATGTTCGTGAATGATGGCAGCAAGGATAATACACTGCGCCTGCTGCACGAGATAGCGGCAGGCGATACGATGTATTCCGTTGTCAGCCTTGCAGGTAATTACGGACATCAGAGTGCAATCCTTGCCGGAATGATGACGGCAAAAGAGCACGCGGATGCGGTCGTAACGATTGATGCCGATCTACAGCAGGATATTGAAGCACTGGATAAATTTCTCGCATGCTATATGGCAGGATGCGAAGTCGTATACGGTGTGCGGAATGACAGGCATTCCGACGGCACCTTTAAGAAAAGCAGCGCTACACTTTATTATAAACTGATGCACCTGCTCGGAAGTAAGGTCATTGCCAATCATGCGGATTATCGCCTGATGTCCAGAAAGGCGCTGGAAGCTCTTTCGGAATATCAGGAAACGAATCTGTTCCTGCGGGGATTGATTCCAACGATGGGGTTTGCTTCGGATGTCGTCTATTTCGATGTAAAGAAGCGGGAAGCAGGGCATTCTAAATATACATTGGCTAAGATGATGACGCTTGCTATGGATGGTATTACTTCCATGAGCGTTACGCCGCTCAGACTGATTGCAGTTCTCGGTTTTGGTGTCTGCATTTTCAGTGTTGTGATGTGTATTATCAGTCTGTTAGACTGGATTTGGGGAAATAATGTACCCGGTTATACGACCAGTCTGATCGTATCGTTGATCATGGGCGGCATTACTTTGCTGTCGCTTGGTATTATCGGCGAATATATCGGGAAGATTTATATGGAGACAAAGAAACGGCCGCGCTATATTATTGATACGATTGTCTGGAAAAAGAGCGAGGAGCAGAGTAAAAATGATTGAGTTGGATGTTCATGCGGATGATTATGCGCTGACGGCTCATACATCGCAGGATATACTTGAATGTATGAAAAAGGGAAAACTGGATAGCATCAGCGTTATGGTAAATATGTCCTGTTCCGGAAGATGTATCGATATGCTCATAAAAGCAATACCAGAACTGCCGTTTTTGCCGAAAATGTCTATACATCTCGATTTTGTGGAGGGAAAATGTCTTGCAGGAGGGAGTGAAGTTCCCCTGCTGGCAAAAAATGGAAGCGATCTTACCGGCCTTTCCTGGGGAAATCTTTTTGCCCTGTCCTGTCACCCTGGCAAACGTAAAGCAGCCAAAGAGCAGTTAAAAAAGGAAATCAGAGCACAGCTTTCAGTAGGACAGCGTGAAATCAGACGCTGCATGGAAGAAGCCCAAAAGCATCATGTTCCCTGTGCGCAGAAGGGAATGAGAATTGACGCTCATCAGCATGCACATATGATTCCTGTTGTATGGGAAGCATTGACGGAGGTCATTGCGGAAGAAGATTATACCGTAGAATACATTCGGAATTCGAAGGAATTACTGGGTGTTTTTCTGGCGGATTTATCTCTGTGGAAAACTTATCGTCCGATTAATTTTGTTAAAAATAGGCTGTTGTATTTGTTTTCCTTCAAGGTAGACCGTTATATGGAAAAACATTCCATGCAGCAGATGTATTTGTGGGGACTCGTCATGAGTGGTCATATGGATTATGACAGGATTGTCAGATTGTGTCCCGCGATTGAGAAAAAGGCAGAAAAAGGACATCGAAAACTGGAGTTTTGTATTCATCCCGGCCAAATGCTGGCCGAAGAAGTGACGGAAGAAGTCGAACGGTGCGCCGCCGAGGATTTCTATCTGCATTCGAACAGACAGATAGAGAAAGATGCGGTCATGCGTCTTTCGCAGTTACGAGAGAAAACGCTGTAGCTCCGGAACTTCTTCCATCAGTATTTCCATAAAGTAGGCTGCTCCTTCGTCGTTCAGGTGGTCGGCATCCATAAAATAAGCAAGATTGTCGCGGAAACGGGCATCATAGGAATAATCGTAATAATTGACACCTGTGTCATTAGCAATTCCCGTTATAACGTCTTCAAATTCCCGCAGAAATTCTTCGGACACCAGGTCGCGGTAGTATTTGGAAAAAGGTGTCGTGATCAGGACGGGCGTTATTTCGTGCTCTTTGCAATAGGCGATGATCTCATAAAGATTTTCAATTCTTTCCGGCATAAAATATTCTTCTTTATTGTCAAAATGTCTGCTATACCGTTCCTTTGCCCTGTTCGCAAATGCCGCCTCATCAATGGCGTCCTCGGCGGCAAACGCGATAAGAGACAGATTCAGCTTCGGAAAAAGCTTCAGGATATCTTCTCCCGCGGATAAAATAGGAAATTTGTTTGCAACGATATCTGTATAGAGATCATAGTCTGGAATGTTTTCGGGAGAAAGGCAATGGTAGTAGCGGATGCTCATCGCTTCCCTCTCGGTATCATTTACGACTTCATCATTAAAGGAAAAATAAGATACCGGAATAAACAGAATGCTGTCCTTTGTCAGGTAGCTGCCATATTCTTTCAGGAGAGCATAATCGTAATTATAGGACTGGCTCGTATTGGCAAAATTAAAGCATTGGCAGCCGCGCTGCGTCAGTGCATCATAATTGAAATCATAGAGTCCGTGGGAACTGCCCAGATTCCCGATCTGGACTTCCTGTACTTGGATTCCGAACGTCGTAAATTTAGCAATGTCGAGATACTTGTTTTCGTCAATTTTCTGGTATGAATCATTTAAAAAATAGATGATCAGCAGAGCTGCCGCAGGAATGCAGATACATTTCAGGACAAATCGCAGAATGTCGTATTTTTTTGTATTTTTCTTTTTTTTCTTCATTTCAAAAACCATGCCTTTCCTTCCGTCTGCCATATTTATGTCAGAACTGGAAATAAATAAATTCCGTCGCGATTCCCTTTGGGGAGAAAAGAATAATCGCGATAAGCAGCAGCACATAGGCGGGCCATCGGATAAAGAATTTCAGCTTGGAAAATTCCCTGATCACATCATATTTTAAAGACAGATAGTCATAGATGCCGAGCAGAAGCACAGGCAGCCACATCGCCACGAGCTGAACATAGGACATATCCAGGCAGATAACGGCTGTTTTTAGATAATTGATCGGCCGCGAGGCATCCCAGAACAGACGGGAAATGACCCAAAGGGCATCATCGATGCTGTTTGCCCGGAAAAAAATCCAGGTAAAGCAGAGCAGGATAAAAGTCAGAGGCAGCTGCCAGAAATGTTTCTTATGCGGCTTATTCTTGGGATAAAGGAGTGTTTCTACAATCTGCAGCAGGCCGTGAATGCCGCCCCACAGAACATAGGTCAGGGAAGCTCCGTGCCAGAATCCGCTGACCAGAAACGTGAGCAGCAGATTCAACAGATGGCGCCATTTAGGAACTCTGTTGCCGCCGAGAGGAATATACACATAATCCCGGAACCAGGTAGAAAGCGAAATATGCCAGCGGCTCCAGAATTCTTTGATGGAAAACGAAAAGTACGGACTTTTGAAATTGGTCATCAGGCGGATGCCGAACAGTCTGGCACAGCCGATAGCAATATCGGAATAGCCGGAAAAATCGCAGTAGATTTCGATTGCGAACATCACAGTAGCAATAATAAAGGCTAGTCCGACGTAACTGTGAACATTGTTGAAAAGCTTGTTTACAGTGATCGCGAAGGTATCGGCAATGACCAGCTTCTTGAAATATCCCCAGGCCATCAGCTTCAGGCCGTAAGTCACGTTATCGTACGAGAAGGAGCGCTTCTTCCTGTACTGCGGAAGCAGCGAATCAGCCCTTCCGATGGGGCCGGAAAGCAGCTGTGGAAAGAAAGAAACGAACAGTGCATAATAACCGAAATGCTTCTCGGCTTCAATTTTTCCTCTGTAAACATCGATCAGATAGCCCATCGACTGGAAAAAATAGAAAGAAATACCCGCCGGGAGCAGAATCGTCATTGTAAGTGGCTGCAGTGAAAGTCTGCCTTCGGAAATCATATTATTTAAATGCTGGATGACGGGATTTGCCGTCTTAAAGAAGACGAGGATCAGCACAAGCGGCAGGACGCCGAGCAGCAGCGCTTTCTTTTTCTGTCCGGCAGTCTGCGCTTTTTCCAGAGAGAGCGCGAGCGTATAGGTCAGAAGCGTCGTCAAAAAAAGCAGAATGCCGTACCATAGATGAAGATTCACATAAAATACATAGCTGGCAGACAAAAGAAATCCCCATCTGTATTTATGCGGAATGAAATAATATAAAAGAAATACAATTATCAGGAATATCCCGAAGGATATGGAATTGAAAAGCATATGTCTGGCTCCTGTTCTTTATTCGGAAAAATATACAGCACAGTGTCTGTATTTCTATTAGAGTTTACCACAAATTGGAAAAAGTAAGACATACAATTTACTTGTTTAAGAAAGAATTAAGAAAATCCGTCTCCGTAAAACGCCAGCCACTTGAAGAAATTCGGTGTATACGATAGAATATATTAGATTCGTGAATAAATATGAGAGGAAAAAATTTAAATGGGTATTACCTCTTTCTGGTTTTTATGTTTTTTTGCCTGTATTCTGGTGCTGTATTACAGTGTCCTGAAAAAGTGTCAGTGGCCTTTTTTACTGCTTTGCAGCATCGCGTATTATCTGCTTACCGACAACGGTATCCTGATCTTGTATCCGCTTGCGTCGGTGGCCGTTTGTTATGGCGGAATCAGGGTGCTGGCGGGAACAGAGGATGTGAAAAGAAGAAAGTTCGCACTGGCAGCAGTTGTGACAGTGAATATCGGAATCCTGTTTTTGTTAAAATATATTAACTTTGTTGTTTATACGGTGAATGGCATTGCCGGCTTGTCCGGCCGTCAGGGAATGCTTCTGCAGGGACTGAATCTGCTCGTTCCGCTCGGCGTTTCTTTTTATACGTTTTCGCTGCTTGGCTATGTCATCGATGTTTATTATGGAATTGCAGCTCCACAACGTAATTTTGGGAAGGTGGCGCTGTATGGAATGTATTTCCCGGCGATGATCTCCGGGCCGATCCTGCAATACCGGGAATGCGGTGAGCAGTTTTTTGAGCAGCATTCCTTTGATTATGGAAAAGTCACGAGAGGTATGCAGAGAATGCTCTGGGGGCTTTTCAAAAAGCTGGTGATCGCAGAGAGACTGCGGGTGCTCGTAGATACGGTATATGGCGGTTATCATGATTATCAGGGCGCATTTATCTGGCTCGCGACCGCTTGTTATGCTTTTCAGCTGTATACGGATTTTTCCGGCTGTATGGATATCGTGCTCGGTATGTCGGAAAGTCTGGGAATTACACTGCCCGAAAATTTCCGTACACCGTTCTTTGCAAAGAGTGTTGCGGAATATTGGCGGCGCTGGCATATTACGCTGGGTGTGTGGATGAAAGACTATGTATTTTATCCGCTGCTTCGTTCCCGCTTTTTCACGAATCTGAATAAATCATGGAAGAAGAAATTTGGAAAGAAAAAAGGAAAGCAGTACGCGACTTTTGCGGCGATGTTTCTGCTGTGGTTCACCGTCGGCGTCTGGCATGGCGGCGACTGGAAGTATGTTATCGGTTCCGGTCTATTGCACTGGTTTTATATTGTGATGGAGGAATTACTGGAGGAACCCTGCGCGCGGGCAATGCAGAAGCTGCACATCAATGCGGGCGGCAGAGCGGTCGCGGCAGTTCGGATGGCACGGACCTTTTTACTTGTCTGTATCGGAGATCTGTTTTTTCGTGCGGAATCTGTTGCGGCTGCGTTTGCGATGCTAAAAAGCGCGGTAAAGGTATGGAATCCCGAAATTCTGTGGAACGGCGCAGTGTTCAGCCTCGGTCTGGATGCCATAGAAACCGGCATTGCGGCATTTTCCCTGCTGCTGCTCCTTATCGTTTCCGTTTTGCAGCAGAAGGGCTCTGTGAGGGAACGGATTGCCGGAAAAGTTCTGCCCATCCGATGGCTGATCTGGTATGCGCTGCTGTTTTATGTGATTCTTTTTGGCTGCTATGGACCGGAGTACAGCGCGGCTGAATTTATTTATCAGGGATTTTAGCGTTAACGTGCAAAATTTCCCGGTGAAAAGTTTCTCATCGGAAAATTGTAGCAATTCAGGGGTGGAGAATGTCCGTCTTTTATGGTAAGATAGTGTGAAGAGAAGGTCTAAAAGACCAGCACAATCGAAAGGGGTATATTGGGCAGAATGGATAAAATTGCAGTTCTGATTCCTTGTTATAATGAAGAGAAGACCATTGCCAAAGTTGTTAAAGATGCCAGAGAAGCATTGCCGGAGGCAGTTATTTATGTATATGACAACAATTCCAGGGACCGTACCGTAGAACTTGCCAGAGAGGCCGGTGCACAGATTCGGTATGAGCATATGCAGGGAAAAGGAAATGTGATTCGCCGCATGTTCCGCGAAATAGAAGCCGAATGCTATATTATGGTGGATGGAGATGATACCTATCCGATGGAATATGCAAGAGAGATGGTGGATAAAGTGCTGCATCATAATGCGGACATGGTAGTGGGTGACAGGCTTTCTTCTACCTATTTTACAGAAAACAAGCGCCCCTTCCACAACTTCGGAAACAGCATTGTCCGCAGCAGTATCAACAAACTATTTTGCTGTAATATTAAAGATATTATGACCGGATACCGGGCATTCAGCTATGGATTTGTGAAGACATTTCCGGTGCTCTCCACGGGGTTTGAAATAGAGACGGAAATGACGATACATGCGGTCTATAATAATCTGCAGATTGAAAATGTCATTGTGGATTACAGAGACAGACCGGAAGGCAGCGAGTCCAAATTAAATACTTTTTCCGATGGTTTTAAAGTCATACGCACGATCGTAAAGCTTTACCGGGATTATAAGCCGTTCGGTTTCTTTGGCAGCTGTGCCGCAGTGTTGGCTTTGATCGCGATTCTCCTGTTCGTTCCGATATTGCTCTCCTATCTGGAGACGGGACTCGTTCTGCGTTTCCCGACGCTGTTCTGCTGCGGTTTTATCGGCCTTGCAGCCGTACAATCCTTTTTCGCGGGCCTGATTCTTTCCAACATGGCTCTCAAGAACCGCCGCGACTTTGAATACCGCTATGCTCTTGTCATGCGTAATATTAATAACTGATATTAACGGCCGGAGCGTTAAAAGAATAATTCTGAAAATATAAAGGCCCCCAGATGACAACATCTGGGGGTTCATAATTTTTCGATTTATTATTTTATCTTACCGTAACTGGTATACTTCATAGCGCCGTGTTCCCGCCATAAAGCTGTCCATCACTTCGCAGTCAACATGATAAGTATGGCGGAAATACATGATTACTGGGTGTTCTCTGTGATAAAGTCCCTCCTCAAAAATAAAATAGACATTTTTATTCGCCACAAGGTCTGCACCAAACTCCCCGATTCCATGTTTTGCCAGTTTTGTGCGGCTGTTTGGATTGCAGACGACGCCCCAATTTGTATAGAAGAAATTCTGGTAAGTGTCCAGCGTTGTACTGAACGGTGATTCGCAGTAGTTGTCCAGTGTATTTGTACCATTGCTCCAGATATAGAAAGAGTCCGGATGGCTGTAACAATAAGCCTTCAGGCCTTCCCATACGTCCTGATTGGCATGATAGGAAGCATCGATATCTGTTTTGGTGCAATAAACAGAGACCGCGGATAAAAGGGCAATGCAGGATATACAGAACGCATAAGTTTTTTTCCGGTTGATCCTGATCAGATTAAAAGCGAGCAGAAGCCCTGACAGGACCATAAAGTCGGCGGTTAAAAGAGGCTGGATGATCCGTTTGGGGAAACGCCCTTCAAATAATACATAGCCCCATGTGACCGAGCGGCCCACAAAATAGAATAAATAGGCGGCAAGCGCAACTGTGCTGCGCCGGTACAGGATGAGCAGAATGGTCATCAGAAGCAGAAAGGCAACGCACAGACTCAAAGGCTGCATTCCGTTCTGGTACAGGAATACATTCAAGGAACCGGTCAGAATATTTCGGAGGCGTGACTGTATGGAAACACGTTTCTGATAACAGTTCTTTGCAATCCGGTGCATTTGCTCCCAGTCTTCCAGGCTCATCTGGTAACCGATATAAGGAGCACCGCTCCTGATATAGCCGTAGGACTCTTCATCGAGGCCGAGTGCTGTCAGTTCTGCGGCACATTCTTCATATTCCGGCCAGGTATAGAAATCGCCGACCCGTTCCCTGTAATGATTGATCTTAATAAAATCCGACCACTCTTTTTCGGAATAGGCAGCCATGTGGAGGCAGTAAAGGATTCCCATGCCGGCGGCGAGGATCAGTACGAAAGAAAAGAGTTTTAAAATATAATCGCCGTAAGAGCGCTGGTTAGACAAAAGCCATTTGGCAAGCCACAGCATACCGGCAATCGGCAGCATCATATACAGGACATTCTGCCGCATGCTAAAGGTGAGCCAGGCGAGCAGGAAGGTCGGAATATTTCCTCTTAAGAAGGAGGCGGTACTTTCATCGGATTTAGTCGTAATAAAATAAAATAATGCCGTTGAAGCGGCGAATCCGGCGGTTGTTGTGTACTGTGCCTCGCTTAAGACGTTCAGGTCTACAATGAAAAAAAGAATGCCCAGAATGGAAATTGCAGGGAGCAGAATATTTCCCGATTCGGAATGCTTTTTCTTCCATAACTGGAGGACTCTATGGTAAATGAGTCCAATGCAGCAGATATGGACGCCATGCTGAAAAAGACCGAACCAGGGAATGCTGCTGTTCAGCTTATAAAGTTCGCAAAGCAGCCATGACAGGGGATAGAGAAAAAATAAGACATGGGCATCCGGATAGCCGAGATAGGCGCCCGAAAGCGTACTGTACATGCCCCAGTCATCATTGATGCCATCTACCGGCCTGATATAAAGCAGAAGAAAGAGATAAAATGCACCGAGAAAAAGAAAGAAAAGCAGCTTGTCCATATAGCGGTCAAACGGTGCAGACGGCGTTTTTGCTGAAAAAGATAAATGTTTCAGTTGAGATTTTTTTTGACCATAGAACATTTATGCTATCCTTTCTTTTTTTACATATTAGTAATTTATTTATTATATACTATAAAAAGGTGGTGTTACAAGAGCGAAAATCGTGCCGGGGAAATATTAAGAAAAACGAAAGGTTTCATTAATAATTAAGATAAAAATGCTTTTTATTGGAAAAATGTGTTATAGTAAGCATGGAAAAGGAAAGAGTTCTTTCATATAAAGGAGTGTGATATAGATGGATTACAGAATGAATACGACAGACCGTCCCGAAAGAGGGGACAAAAACAGGCGGAGAAGGAACCGCTATTATGGGAAAGTTATACTGCTCTGCATCATGATCGGTTTTTGCGTACTTGCCTTGATAGAAATCATATATGGGCAGGAGAAACTGCGGTTGGAACAGGAACGGATTGCGTTGGAAGAGCAGAATGCCAAAACGCTTGAGGCGCTGGAGAAAGAACAGGAAGACGGACACAGCGTGAATACCGCACAGGCGGGAACAGAAGATACCTCTGTGACCCAGCCGGAGATTACCAATCTCACAGCGGTCGATACCGGGAAAACGAATGAAGCGGCGGCTTCGGAAGGAACGGACGAAAGCAGCACGGCTGCACAGCCGGAAGCCGCAGGAAACGACCAAGCGGCAGCAGATGCAGCACAGGAAGAGGAAGATAAATACGATATGCAGATTGTATTTATGGGAGACAGTATTCTCGATAGTACCCGTGAATATGACGGCATAGCTTATCTGATCTCCAAAAGCTGTAATGCAAAGGTTTATAACATGTCTATGGGCGGAACGACAGCGGCGCTTGGTGACGGTGAGACCGGTGATTATGCGAATTGGGATTCGCGGTGCCTGCTGGGCGTTGTAAATGCGATCGTAGGATACATCGATCCGGGAATTTTTGATGACTATAAGGCCGGAGCAATATTGAAGGAGTGCGACTTTTCCAAAACGGATTATTTTGTGATCGAATACGGCATCAATGATTTCCTTTCTCAGATTCCGACCAGCAGATATCTTGCGGACGGTGAAACGAGGGAAGAAAATGAGGAGCACACCTATGGAGGCGCTTTGGAGCAGGCTGTGAGCAAATTACAGGATAATTTTCCGGATGCGAAGATTTTGCTGATAGCGCCGCATTATTGCCAGTTTTTTAGCGGTGAGACCTTTATCGGAGATGGTTATTCTCTGGATTATGGGTATGGTACGCTGGTAGAATATGCGAGGGCGTGCGGCTATGTGTATGATCAGCACAGGGATGAAAATGTTATGTTATACAATGCTTTTGAGGTAAGCGGTATTGATGCGTATACGGCGGATGATTATCTGGAAGACGGCGTACACCTTACTTCACAGGGAAGGCGTAAATATGCGGAAGATCTGTCGCGGAAGATTTTGAAGGATTTTTATCCGGAGGAATAAGTGATTACCGCAGCTTTCATTATAGTATATTTTATTGCATAAGGCGGAAAAATCGGTTATAGTGAAAGAAACAGGCCGATTTGGCAGGAAAGGACAGAATGTTATTATGAGCAGAGAAGAAGTATTTGAAAAGTTGAATGAAGTTTTCCGCGATGTTTTTGATGATGATGAAATTACTGTAACAGATACAACTACCGCAGATGATATCGAAGACTGGGATTCTTTGGAGCATATTAATCTGCTTGCGGCTGTTGAACAGGAGTTCGGCATGAAGTTCAATATGGGGCAGGTCGTATCCATGAAGAATGTAGGAGAAATGGCGGATATCATTTTGAGTCAGATATCATAGGCGGAATCTGAAATTTCAATAGGAACAGGACGCAGGCCGGAAGGTCTGCGTTTTTTGTGGTATGACAGGAATGTCTTGCTTCGAACTCCTGGGGGAGCCCCGGAAATATTCAGGCAGACGGGCATTCCAATAATTCTATCATTCCCATAGCACGGTTTGTCAAAAAGACCACTCTGCGGTTCTGTAAGGCAGGAGCAGGGGTTGGCGTATCAATGGAAAGGAATCCCTCATTGGTCAGCCTTTGATAGTCTTCTTCGAAATGCGCCGTTTCATAACAGATATGATAGGGACTGTTCTTAAATTTCTTGAGCAGACCGGAAACGACGGAATCTTCGGAAACAGGAGAGACCAGCTCGATGCAGTAGCCGTCTTTTTCCAGAAAACAGATATTGACTTTTCGGATTTCGTCATATATCGTGTCCTGTACGGTTTCATATCCAAGATTTTGAAAAGCGCGGATAGCAGATTCTATTTTTTTTACCAGATATCCAATGTGATGTACTCTTAAAGTCGGCATATATGTTTTCCCTTATTGATAAATGTATAAAAATTGTGTATAGTTAGAATGCAGTGATAAAAACTCTTATCACATTATTATATTGGAAGAATTTTTTTTGTGCAAGGGTAATTAGCTATTATGAAAGCAGAGGGAGCCGTATTTTGGAAGAAAAGACAGGAAAAGAGAAAATCCTCAAAATGACAAGGACAGCCGCTTGGATGAGCCTCTTGCTTTTTTGTGTGCTGTTGCTGCCGGTTCTTTATCTTTCTTTTGTGAATAGAGCCTCGGGAGACGATTACGGGTATGGTGCATTGACAAGAGCGGCATGGATGGAAACGCATTCGCTCATACCGGTCGTGCGTGCAGCATGGCAGACTGTCAGGGATTACTATGCGGCCTGGCAGGGAACCTGGTTCAGCATTTTTGTTTTTTCGCTGCAGCCGGAAGTTTTTCATGACGGAGCTTATGTTGTGGTGGCATTTATGATGTTGTTCTTATGGATTGGGAGCACTTTTTATCTGTTCCATCAGATTTTGTGCCGTCATATGAAATTTCCGAAATGGTGTTATCTGTTTGTCACGATCTGTTTTCTGATCATCAGTATAGAATTTGTGCCAAGTCCCAAGTCTTCTGTTTTCTGGTTTAACGGATGTGCACATTATATGCTGCCTTTTACAATGTGCCAGATGGCGGCGGCATGGCTTCTGCAATATGGGCAGACATATCGGAAACGGTATCTTTTCGGATGCACTGTTTTTATGGCTTTGCTTGGCGGCTCAAATTATCAGGCGGCGCTGTTTATCTTGATTACGGCCTGCTATGTTGGAATTTCGGTATTTTTTTTGAAAAAGGAGAAAAAAATCCTGCTTCTGGCCGTTCCCGTAATTGTAGAAGCGGTCGGGCTGATCGTCAGCATGAAGGCGCCGGGAAATAAAGTGCGGGCAGGTGCAGATTTTGGTTTTTCTGCAGTGGATGGCATTAAAACGATAGGATGTTCTTTCCTGTACGGGATGAAAGATATTGGAACTTATCTGCATGAGAGGCCGTTGATTTTTGCAGGTCTGTTGTTTTTGTTTCTGTTTTTTTTAACAGTATTCTGTGTCTTTGAGGAAGTTTACTGTTTTAGACATCCGGTATGGCTTTCGGCGATGTTGTTCTGTCTTTACAGTGCAATGCAGGCGCCCGCGATTTATGCGGATGTAAGTGTTTCAAGAGGTGTGCTGAATACCAATTTTCAGGTGTTCCTGCTTACGGCATCGGGAATTTTGCTGATTCTTGCGCAGAAGGCAGCCAAAAGAATCAGAGAACAGTGGAAGGAAGAGGCGGACCGGAAAGTCTTTCGGTGGATAATAATTCCCGGCACTATTGTCTGCCTGTTCCTGTTGATTCTGTGCAGAAGCAGTGTGAAGATCAGCACATCCTACGTTTCCCTCCTTTATATCGTGAACGGAGAAGCGGCGGATTATAAGGAACAAATGGCGTTACAGACAAGATTGATGGAAGACGAAAATACGGCGGATGTTATTGTGCCATTTATTAACGATATACAGGGACCGTTAATGCACATGCCGGTCACATCCGATAAAACGAAATGGACCAATACGGTAACGGCGCAGTTTTACGGAAAGAACAGTGTAGCTGCGATAGAACGCCCTTTGTGGATGGAATTGTACGGGGAAGGGCAGACTGAGTAAAGAAGAGGAGTTTTATGAAGAAGATAAAAGCGTTATATGAGAAGAACAAAGATTTTATTATGGAAGTCATCCATTTCGGCATGGTAGGCGTTATGAATACGGTGTTGGGCTGGGTGATCATAGCGGTTCTTTATAATCTGCTTCACATGAGTTACTGGATTTCCAGCGGTATTTCTTATTTTATCGGCAGCGTTTTTTCCTATCATGCCAACAGCAAAGTGACTTTTAAAGTGGAAAACAAAGATAAGTGGCTGCCCTGGCGGTTCGCAATTAATATCATTGTCTGTTATCTGACTGCGTTCGGCGTGGCGCAGCCGGCGGCCCGTTATGTGCTGTCATCACAGCCGGAGGTCATCGTGGATAATGTGGCGATCATATTGGGAATGGGACTTTTTATCATCATGAATTTCTTCGGGCAGAAGCTCCTGGTGTTCCGTAAGACGAAAAAAGCTGGACAAAACGGCGGAGATGTCAAGTCGTAAGAAAGAGAAAGGCGAAGCGGATAAATGGAGGTTGGTTTGAAAAAACTGGAAAAACAGGCATGGTTTCTATGGCTGACGAAATACTGGTTCCTTTTTCCGATAGCGGGCTTCCTGCTTTTGGAAGGCGGCGTTTTTCTGTATTTTGGAGAAAAAAGCTATATTGCGGTACACGATAATATGGATCTGTTTCTGGCACAGTTCCAGATGCTGAAAAATACGGATTCTTTTTGGAAGCATGGCGTGGATATACCGTTTCTGGGCGGAATCAGCAGAGACAATCTGCCTTCGGAGCTGTCGCTTTACAGTGTGCTCTATATGATCTTCCCGACCTTTACGGCATATGTGCTGGGGCTTTTATTGAAGGCTGTACTTGCAATCGTATCCTTCCGGCTGCTGGCAAAGGAGTTGTATCCTGAGAAGTATATGCACTATCGTCCCATCATCTATATGACGGGATTCGTTTATGGCATTTTGAGCGTTTTTCCGGCTTTTGGTTTTGCGTTTGCATCCATGCCCCTCGCAGCCTATCTGTTGATTCGGATTTACCGGAAACCATCGAAGGTCCTGTATCTGTGTTTGTTTCTGTATCCGCTCGTATCCTATTTTTCCTATATGGGGATTTTTCTGCTGGGATATGTGGTGATTGCGGCGATATGGCTTTCGATTCGGGACAGAAAACCTGCATGGCATTTAATAATAGGCGTTATTGTTCTGGCGCTCGGTTATATTGTATGCGAATATCGTTTATTCGGGCAGATGCTCCTTGGCGATGGAGTGACGATTCGCTCCACGATTGTGAATGTAGATCTGTCGGCACAGGAAGTGGTACAGGAAATTTTTACCGTGTGGAAGGATGGTATTTTTCATGCTGATGGCGTGCATACGAAGGTGGTTTTTCCACTCTGTATTGTATACTTTGTTTTGAATAACGCATATTATTTATATAAAAAAAGAACGTATGATATCTTTCGGGACCGTTTCAATTTTGTGATGTTGTTTCTGGTGTTCAACAGCGTTATCTATGGCCTGTATGACTGCGGACCGGTCAGAAGGCTGGTGGAAATGCTCGTGCCGCCGCTTGAAGGCTGGCAGTTCAACAGAACGGTATTTTTTAATCCGTTTTTGTGGTATTGTGCATTATTTCTGATTCTGATCAGAATTTATGACATGGGTGTCATACAAATGTGGCTTGCCAATATCATAATCTGTCTGGCGGGTCTGGCGGTCATTCTGTCGCCGGGGCGGTATAACGATTTATATTACACATGTTATTACCGGGCTTATGAATATTTTCACGGAACAGAAGTGGATGAGCTTGACTATGAACAGTTTTATGCGGTAGATTTATTTGAGAGGATAAAAGAAGAGATTGCCTATGACGGGGAGTGGTCTTTAGCATACGGACTGCATCCGGCCATTCTGGAATATAACGGTATTGCTACGTTGGACGGTTATCTTGGTTTTTATGCGCAGCAATATAAAGAGGATTTTCGGAAAATTATCGCACCGGCTCTGGAGCGGGTGGAAGCGACCAGAATTTATTATGATGAATGGGGAGCCCGCGCTTATTTATACTCGGGAACCGATTTGAGTATCGTGCGTGCGACGAAGAGCATTCAGGCGACGGACTATGATATCTATATCGATACTGAAAGCATTAAGGAGCTCGGCGGGACCTGGATTTTTTCCAGAATCGAGCTCGCAAATGCGGAGGAAGCGGGACTTTTGTTGGAAGGAAGCTATACTTCCGAGGATGAAAGCTATACAATTTATTTATATCAGGTAAGATGAATGCAGAGAGATCTGCGTTCGGAAAGAGGGACAGATTATGCCGATCAGAGTACACAATTTTGCGGGAGTGCTTGGGTGGAATGCAAGAAAGTATCTGCCTAAATTGTCGAGTGAAAGTTATTTGAAACTACAGTTTCTGACGAGAAGAAAACAGCAGAAAAACTATATAGAGTATTTTTACGGACGGATGCAGAAGACAGGGGCGGCGCCGCATCCGGTCGTCGTCAATCTGGAGACAGTGAATCGCTGCAACAGCACCTGTGAGTTCTGTACGGCCAATATCCATGCGGAGAAAAGGCCCTATATGAAGATGTCGGACGAACTCTATTATTCCATTATCGACCAGTTAAAGGAATGGGGCTATAAGGGGCATCTGACATTATATGGGAACAATGAACCCTGGCTGGACAAGCGTATTGTAGAATTTCACAAATATGCACGGGAGCAGCTTCCTGATGCTTTTATTTTCATGTCAACGAACGGACTGCTTCTGAATATCGACAAAGTGAAATCAATCGTTCCCTATGTGGACCAGTTGATCATCAATAATTATTGTCTGGATATGAAGATGCACGAGAATATTCAGGTGATTCATGCGTATGTAAAGGAGCACCCCGAGGAATTTAAGGATGTGGATATCCTGATACAGATTCGTTATCTGAAAGAGGTGCTGACCAATCGTGCGGGAAGTGCGCCGAATAAACAGTCAAAGGGAAAAATTATCAAGGAGACCTGCCTGATGCCTTTTACGGATATGTGGATCATGCCGAACGGGAAACTCGGAATCTGCTGCTGTGATAATTTTGAGGTGACGGATTTGGCGGACCTGAACAAAGTGCCGTTAAAAGATGGCTGGAACAGCGAAAAGTATCAAAAATTGCGCGATGCAGTAAAGGATGGGCGGCAGAACTATTCTTTCTGCAAAAATTGCGATTTTATCGATGCCGGTCTTCGGATGGATGCAGCAGACGATGTTATGAAGCATCATGAAAAGATGCACGGTGCGAGGCAGTCCGTTTTTAAGAAGCGGTGATCGAAAACGGCAGGAGAGAAGGAAAACAGGAAGAGAAAAAGCAAAAAATGTAACAAACAAAAGAGAATGGGGTGGGAGAAGGTATGATATTGGGTGTGAAGAAAGGCAATCGTGTTATTCGAAAAAAGAGAAGCGTTCTGGCGTGGATGCTTGTCTTCATGTTATTTATTTGTGCCGGGTGCGGCGGCCGGAGCGGGAACGATGGGAACGCGGCGGATACGGAAAAGCAGACGGATGCAACAGCGGAGACAGAGGAGCAAGCGGATGCGGCAGCAATTGCAGAGAATAACGCAGATGCGAATGGTGAAACAGAGGAAACCTCTACTGCGGCTGAGGGAGAGAGTCCCGATGAAAAAATGGTGGAAGGCGCCAGGAGAGAGGATGCTGCAGATGATGGCGGGACGGCGGCCAGAAAGCTTTCGATTCTTGGAGACAGTATTTCGACTTTCGATGGCTGGATTCCGGAAGGCTATGCCTGTTACTTCCCGATGGATGGCGAGGTGCCGGATGTAGAGCAGACATGGTGGAAGATGGTCCTGAAGGATACAGAAATGGAGCTGTGCGTTAACGGTTCCAGTTCCGGGAGCACCTGTATCGGCGATTCTTTCAGTGCTGATAATTTTCAATACGGGTGCAGCGAATGCAGGATTTGGGATTTGATAGGAAGCAACGGAGCTTTTCCGGATGTCATCATCGTTTATATGGGAACGAATGACTTCATGAAAGCCGTGCCGCTCGGTGATAATGACGGTACAAAGGCGGTGGAAGAAGGCATGATAGAGACTTTCAGCGATGCTTACTGTATGATACTGGATAAGCTGATCGCTTATTATCCGAATGCGGAGATACTCTGCTGTAACCTGCCGCCGATGGGAACCTGGGGGCCTGAGTCGGGGCCGGTATTTGTAACATTCATGAACAGTCTGGAGCTGACAGCGGAAGACTACGGGAAGCAGATTGAAGTGATTGCCGCAGCGAAGGGATGTAAGATCGTCGATCTGCAGAATTGCGGTATTACGATTGACAATATGGCAGAATATGTAACGGACGGCATTCATATGAATTCGGAAGGCATGAAGTTGATCAGGGATGCAGTAGAGGCTGCCTTATAGGCAGCCTCTCGGTTTTTATGCTCATTTCCAAATCAGGATTCATGGTATTCCTGTTCCGTGTTGACGTTCCAGACATTATCTTTATTCTGAATACCGCCGACGATATTTTTGACCGCTTCAAAGGATGTCATCATGGAGTGGTCTATATTGTTGTAGCGGTGTTGGCCGTTCCGGCCGACGCAGTAAAGGTTGTCGATAGATTTCAGGTAATCCACCAGCGTATCGATTTCTCTGTAAGTATCGAAATAGGCCGGATATGCTTTTTTGACCCTCTCCACATGGAAATCCATGACGTCCTTCGGACGGTCGATCAATCCCATACTGAGAATTTCCTTTATCGCAAATTTGGCGAAATCTTTATCTGACATAGTCCAGTACTTATCGCCTTCTGTAACAAAGTATTCCAGCCCAATCCATACGGTATGTTCCAGATCTTTGACCATATAGGGCGACCAGTTATTATAAATCTGGAAGCGGCCGAGCTGCACGGAGCGGTCCTGTACATAGACCCAGCAGTCAGGCACGATATTGCTGATGGTCTTTATTTTGGTCTTATTTTTTAAATTCAGTTTCGGCAGCAAAAGGCCGACGGTCATATAATCGCGGTAAGGAAGGCCTGCAGCGATACGGGCAGGCTCCTTTGGAACGTCGTTCATACCTGCGACAAGGTCTTTGACAGGCATGGAGGAAATAAAAATATCGCCTTCCACGGTAATCTGTTTTCCGTCTGCTTCATAGGTCAGAGATGTAATGTGATTTTTGTCATCTTTGTGAAGACCGATTACGCGGCTGTTCCGCAGAATCGTGCCGCCCATTTTCTGAATCTCTTCTGCTGTCACATCCCACAACTGACCGGGGCCGAGTTTCGGATAGCTGAATTCTTCGATAAGCGAGGTCTCTACTTTACGGTTCTTTTTACCCGGCAGCATTTTGCCGAATATATCTTTGATGATCGCGGTAATGGAAAGGCCTTTCATGCGCTGTGCGCCCCAGTCAGGAGCAATATCGCTGGGATGCCGTCCCCAGAGATTTTCCGTATAATATTCAAAGAACATGGAATACAGTTTTCGTCCAAAACGATTGATGTAAAGATCCTCTAAGGAGTTTTCTTTCCGCCTGTGGAGCAGTGCGGCCAGATAACTGAAACCGGCCTGTAATGTGGTGATCAGTCCCATATTTTTAAACGTTTCGAACTTAAAGGAAATCGGATAGTCAAAAAACTTTTTATTAAAGTAAATGCGGGATACCCGATGGCGGCGCAGCATGACCCTGTCTTCTTTTTCGGGATCGGGGCCGCCTTTTTTGAGCGGCATTTTGCGTCCAAGAACAATATCATCATAGGTGGGAGCACCCTGAAGAGGAAGCATCCGGTTCCACCAGTCGTTGACCTCGGGCACTTTGGAAAAGAAGCGGTGACCGCCCATATCCATTCGGTTTCCCTTGTAGTTGACTGTTTTGGAGATACCCCCCATATCGCGGCTTTCTTCGAGAACGGTGACTTCGTATTCCCTGCTCTGTTTTAAAAGTTCATAGGCTGCAGTCAGTCCGGCAGGGCCGGCGCCTATAATATATGCTTTTTTTGTAGAAGAATTTTTCATGAAAATAATGTTACCTTTCTTAATCCTTGACGTTCCAGTCTGCGTTAGATGCGGCTTCTATTTATCATACCACTTTTTGATATCGGTTAAAAGATTAAATTGCCGTTCATGTAAAGAGTTTCGTGTTACTGCAAAGATTTCATGCAGATTTTGTGCATTTCTCTTAGAAGGTCACTTCTCCGTCATGGGACAACAGGGAAACGCTGTGGATGCCGGGCAGTGCAGCCAGTTCTTCCGTCAGTTCTTCTTCTTTGGAAGACCAGAGTTCCATGACCATGTCGAGCTGTTCTCCGGTGATGTTTCTCGATTTTACTTTATAGTATTTACTGTGTTTTTTAACTAATTCCGTAATCTGCTCCGTGCGTTCTTTTCCAGCCTGTGCGCTGATGACCAGTATCATCGCGGCTTTTGCCATCGGAAGCCTGTCCAGTACGAAAATGAGTGCCGTCAGGACAAGGGAGCCGATGACTGCGATCTCCAGCATTCCCGCACCGCAGGCGATTCCCACGCTGATCGCCCAGAACAGGAAAACCAGGTCCATCGGGTCTTTGATAGCGGTTCGGAAACGCACGATGGAGAGGGCGCCGACCATACCGAGGGATAGAACGATATTGGACTGCACAGTCAGAATGACGATAGCGGTAATGAGTGACAGCGCTGCCAGCGAGATGTTGAAATTCTTGGAGTAAAAGGTCTTACGCGTGATCATCCGGTATACCAGAAAAATGTAAAGGGCGATGACGCAGGTGGATAACAGGATGACGGTGACTTCACCCGCGGATACCTCATTCTGTGCAAAGGCTTCCAGAAATGAGTTTTTAAAGATACTTTTGAAATTCATAAATTTTTTCTCCTTTGTTTTTGTAGGTGATAAGAAATTGCAACAGAATAAATCATTTCAAGGAGAATGCAGGGCATTCTCCGAATTTTCGCCGCCGGGCGAAAATTTCTTATAGGTGATAAGAAATTGCAACAGAATAAATCATTTCAAGGAGAATGCAGGGCATTCTCCGAATTTTCGCCGCCGGGCGAAAATTTCTTATAGGTGATATTTTCTGCAAAGATAATATTTGGAAAAAGCAATTCTCTGCATATTTGCCAGAGAAAGTGCGTGGTATATATGATCTGGGAGATATTCGTCATATTTAACTTCCAATAGCTGCTGGCCGGATGGCAGAATCTGCCGTTGCCCGGTATCTGTCCGGAAAAAATCTTCGATTCTGGAAGAAGATGCTATATTGCGGTCAAAAGTAATTCTGACATTGCCGTTTCGATAGACATAGGGAATCCTTTCATAGCTGACGATGACTTTCGGTCCCATTTTATTGCACATTTTCAGAACGAGGAGTTTTTGAGCCAGCGCAGGCAGTTCTTCCATCCTGCCGGAGGCTCTGTCATAGACAAGCCAGTCATATTGTTCTCTTGTCAGAAGACAGCTTTTTTTGTTGATCTTGTCATTTTCCTTGCGTTTACATTCCAGGCTGATTCGCTCCGGGTCATTGTTATAAATGCGGATGCGGTATTTTTCTCTAGGCCCGGTTCCTTCTTCGTTTTCCATAAAGCATCGGTTGTTGATGTCGTCGAAATACAGGCTTTTGATCAGGTATCTGCCGTTCGGGCCTGCATGTATATCTTTTGACATAATACCCATCAGACGTACTTCCAGCATGGTAAGCTGTGCATCCGTACACAGATACTTGAATTCATGCCGGTATTTTTCGGCTTCGCAGCTTTCGTTTTTTTCTTTTTTGAAAATTTCCACTTAAAATTTATGCTCCTTTCCGGTATGTTCACTTAGGTAATTGCGAAACGATGTTTTCGAAGACTTCCGTTGTACAAAATAGACAATCACCGCAGGGCACGCTTTCGCCGCACTGTCGCTCGCAGCGGTGCATAAGACGCCAAAACACGGCGCCTAAACACCGGCGGCGACATAGCACCCTGCTTGTGATTTGTCTATTCTGTACAACTGCTTTCCTGAAAGGATGCGTTTCGCAATTACCGAATGTTCACTCCTGCGGGGGTGCCGCATCCCATGCAGGATATACCGTGATTTCGCTCGTTATCGGCGTCTGTGTCGTCAGAAAAGCTCCGCTGTCTTCAATCTGCCAGCCGAGAAACTGCATACCATCCCGTGATTCCGTCGGAAGGGTTTCGATACATTCTCCGGAAATAACACCGACACATCGGTTCCCGTTTCCGTCAGCATCTTTGAAATGCACCATGCAGATTGGAGCGTCCTCCAGCCACACTTCATCCAGAAAGGCTTTTCGCTCCAGAATAAATTGTTTGACGGACTGTGCGTGCAGTTTATAATTATCCGGTGAAAAGGGAATTTCCAGGTTTTCATCCAGCGTCCGATATACATAACCGAAACGCGCCTGGTCGAGTACTGCGGAAGCCTCTATCTGTGCCAGATACTCGTCCGCTTTTTCCATCGCCATTACCGTAAGATAGTCGGAAAATTTCTCCCGATATTCCTTTTTGACCATTTCCACAAAATCTTCATGCTGATACAGGTAATAGAACCAGCTTGTATAGTCCATATGGAGGGTCAGAAAGGCCAGATCTCGTGTGTTCTTATTATAGCCGCTGGCATTGCCGTAGCCTTTGTCATAGTCCCAGACCGGCCCGCCGTATATTTTCGTGCTGAGAGAGTCCTGCGGCTTATAAAAATAGGAACTGGTACTGCCGCCGCCGTTGTTGCGGGTGATCTCTTCTACCAGATATTTATCGGCCCAGGATTCCAGATCGATATATTCTGCGTAGTATTTTCCGGTGACCGGGTTATAGCCGTCTTCCGCCTTGATGGCGTCTTCGATTTCCTGCATCCTGCCGCTGATATAGGCAATCTCTGCTTCGGAAGCGTGTCCTGGATTTTTCAGCGCAAAATGCTCTCCCGTATCGGTTATGAAACCGCTCGTTACCTCGCTGAATTTTTCTCCGTAATCGTGTTCGATCAGATAACCGCCCGTAATATCTTCTGGATTTCGAGCAAGTCGGATGCCTTTTCCACTTCCGTCTTCTGTGACGAACGTGTCGGCATAGTCCAGGACTTCTCCGTTCAGGGCTCGGTTCTGCATTTCAAGATCCGCGATTTCCAGCCGGTTTTCTCCGATCTCGACTTTTTCGCATAACTGGTACATTCCGGCATAAACGCCGTTGAAATAAACATCAATATATTCTGATCTGGCGCTCCCGGGCATGCCGGCCTGCAGGGCCATCTCATAAGTCAGTTTATTGCGGATATAGGCCGGATCATATACATTGCAGAGCAGTATCCAGGTATCGGACATCCCCATGTTCATAAAATCTACCGGAACGCTTAAATTCAGCTGGTAGGATTTTTTGTCATAGGTAAAGGTCTGGTTGCCTCTGGCGGAAATGCTTCTGATTTCATCTGTGAAGACGAGTTCACCTTCGTTATCCAGAAATTCAATGGATGCCTTTTCCTTATAGGTTTTGTCGGCATCGAGCCGTTCCATGCTTCCGGTCCTCGTGTTGACATACATGACTGGGAGACCGTCAGATTTTAAAAACGTAACGTCTCTTGCTCCGATTTCCGTTCCGGAAGCGTTATAGAAGTGCATCCGGTAGAGAACCCCGGTTTCAAAGCCGCAGGTCGCATATTCTCCGCTCCTTACCGTTATGGTTTCCGGTCCACCGGTGAAGTCCACCCGCTCAGCGAGCGTTTCTACGCCGATCTGTGCCATATCTGCATAAGAGGGGAGGAAGACATAACTTATACTTTCCTGATTGTCAGGATTATCATTGTAACATTTTATCTGCCGATTCCCTGTATATGTGAATGTGACACTGGTGTCAATTATGTTCTTCCTGAGCAGATTATAGATTTTCATATCCTTAAACAGCTTCGGAAGAAAAAGCAGGGGGAGAACTGCTGCCAGGATAACGAACAGCCATCTTATTTTTTTCAGTTTCCTGTTATCTATTATCATATTCGCAGGCCCGCTCCATTCATTGTCTTTACAAATTTACTGTCCGGCAGCGGCGCCAATAGACAGCCTATTAGAAGTATAGCCGCATTTTGCATATTTTTCAACAGATTCTTGTCGGCAGCGACAGGGCGCAGGCCGAACGCAGAATGAACCGCCGCTTCGGGTAGACATCTTTTTAAATTTGCGGTAAACTAAAATATCAGGGAGAATTTGGGAAAGAATGAGAATAAGAAAGATAGGAAAGGCAGGATTTTCATGACGCAAATGATCAGTTTGATATTCTGGCTTATAGCGGTTCCGTTTTGTATCGGTCAGGTGCCGGCTTATTTTATGCCGGACAGCCGGGACACATCGGGAACGGGAAGAAATCCGGGTGTGACGCTGCTTGCGGGTTACATGCTGATGTGGTCGGTATTTGAAGTGATCACTATTCCAGCAGTGGTCTTGATCCGGTATAATAATTTTCAGTTTGTTTTAAGATGGTTCATGGTGGCTGCTATTTTGCTCTCGATTGCAGGGATTCTGCTCTTGTATCTGCGGGTGAAGCGGAAGCGGGAAGAAGTCAGGCCAATCCTGCTTTCGGACCCTGTATCGCATAAAAAGAGCCTGGAATACAAAATAGAGTGGGCGGTCTTTTTGGCGCTCGCAGGCTTCCAACTGTATATGGCGGTGACAAGAGCGTCTTTTGACGGTGATGATGCCTATTATGTGGTGCAGTCTCTGATGGCGCAGCAAAACGGCGGGATGTATAAAAATCTTCCCTATACCGGAAGATCTTCACCGCTCGATGTCAGACACGCGCTGGCAGTCTTTCCGATGTGGATTGCATTCGTATCGGTAAAGGCGGATATTCACGCGACGATCGTATCGCATGTTGTGATGCCGCTTGTTCTGATACCGCTCAGCTATCTCGTTTACTATGAAATTGCCAAGGCGCTTTTTCCGGAGAAAAAAGAGAAAGTTCCGGTCTTTATGATCATGATGGGAATGTTCCAAATGTTCGGCAGTGTATCGATTTATACGAATGAGACCTTTTTCCTGATGAGGACATGGCAGGGGAAGGCCGTCGTGGGCAATTTTGTCATACCGATGCTTTTTCTGATTCTGCTCTGGCTCTATAACGGTGAAAAAGAAAAGTACAGGCAGAACGCGGGGGTGTGGATGATGCTTGTCTGCCTGAATATGACGGCTGGTGTATGCAGTTCCATTGCGGTCTTTCTGCTTGCAATTCTGCTGGGGATTATGGCCTTGTGTCTGATGTTTGTGGAGCAGGATATCAAAATACCGGTGAAGCTGGGGCTTACCTGTATTCCGAATGTGGTTTATGTTCTGTTGTATCTTATGCTGAAATGATAGGAGCGGCGCAAAGCTATGTGGGGTATCTTTTTGGAAAGCGTAGTCATTTTCCAGAACTACGTCGGATTTCATCAAAATAAATATTTGTTCGGTATTTATCTTTTCTTCCTGCTGTATTTACTGCTGACGGAGAAGAACAAAAGCATTCGTGCAGTTTTTGTCTATACGCCGATAATTCTGCTGTTTTGTTTTTTCTGCCCGCTTTTTCGCAAAGTATTTGTGAGACTGTTGAATGATGCGGAGACATATTACCGTCTGCTCTGGCTGCTGCAGATGAGTCTGGTCAGCGCTTACGGAGCGATGAAGCTGTGCGGAAAATACCGGAAAGCAGGGCTTGTTGTAATGTGTGCTGCAATCGTGGCGTGCGGCAGTCTGGTCTATCGGAGCGAGCATATATCCAAAGCACAGAACTGGTATCATCTTCCGGCGGAAGCGGTAGAGGTCGCCCAATTGATAGACCCGGCGGAAGGCCGTGTCATGGCGCTCGTCCCGGCCGATCTGGTCTATTATATCAGGCAGTATTCGACGAAGATCAATATGCCCTATGGCCGGGAAATGCTGATTGCCAGATGGGATTATTATAATGATATGTATGAGGCGATGGAAGAGGCGGAAGTCATTCAAACGGATTCTTTCGTGGAACTGACGCGGGAGTACGGCTGCAATTATGTTGTCTTGAAAAAGGACAGAGAATTGCAAGCACCGCTTACGGATTATGGATTTGAACTGTACGCACAGACGGACACTTATCTGATCTATATTGACAGAAACATGAAAACGAACATGGGCATGAATACGGTCATCGAAGATTGAACGACGGGAGGGGTCAGGACATTCCATGCTGTTTAATTCCTATATTTTTATCTTTTTATTTTTCCCCATATGTCTGCTCGGATACTACGGCCTTCTCCATTTACAGAAAAAGGAGGCGGCGCAGTTTTTCCTGCTTGCCATGTCCTTTTGGTTCTATGGTTATTTTCAGGTGAATTATCTTCTGATCATGTTGTTCAGCATTGCCGTTAATTACTGCTTTCACAGGCTTTTATCGAAGGCGCCTTCCGGGAAACTGCTGTTTTTTGCCATAACGGTGAATCTGGGCATCCTTTTTTATTTTAAATATTATGATTTTTTTGTGTCAAATATCAATGCGGTATTCGGCTCTTCTTTTTTACTGCGTCACGTATTGCTGCCACTCGGCATCAGTTTTTTCACTTTTCAGCAGATTGGCTTTCTCGTGGATACATACAGGGGAGAGGTAAAAGATTGTGGGCTGCTGCCGTATGCACTGTTTGTCGCGTTCTTTCCGCAGCTGATCGCAGGCCCTATTGTGACGCAGGGCGAGATGCTTCCACAGTTTGCAGGAATGACGGAGCAGAAATTCGACTGGGAAAAATTTTCCGGAGGCTATGTGCTGTTCGTGCTGGGGTTGTTCAAAAAGGTGATTCTGGCGGATACGCTCGGCGCAGGCGTGGATTATGGTTATGCGAACATGGCGCTTCTCGGACAGGCGGATGCACTTGTGGTCATCTTCGCTTATTCGCTCCAACTCTATTTTGATTTCAGCGGTTACTGCGATATGGCACGGGGAATCGGGCGGATGCTCGGTATTGAAATCGCCGTTAACTTCAATTCTCCTTATCAGGCTGTCAATATCGTGGATTTCTGGAAGCGGTGGCATATTACGCTGAACCGTTTCTTTACCTCTTATGTTTATATACCACTCGGCGGGAACCGTAGGGGCAGAGGACGGATGTATCTGAATTTTCTGGTCGTCTTTTTCCTGAGCGGTGTATGGCATGGCGCTGGATGGAATTTCATTGTGTGGGGTATGCTGCATGGCGCGCTGTATGTGCTCACGAGATGGTATCAGGAGAAAAAGAAGCTTTATGGAAAGAAAGTTTTTTCAAAAAAGCAGTCGCCGGAACGGCGGGGAACGGCATTTTCCATGTGGGAATGGATTGTGACACTTGTGTCAAGAATAATCCTGTTCCTATATGTGAGCATCGCATGGGTCTATTTTCGGGCGGCGGACGTGGCGCAGGCGAACCGGCTTCTGCTCCTTGCATTAAAAGGAAAGGCACAGACGATTTCCTTCGATCTGGCGGAGTGCTTTCAGCTGGACGAGCTGTGGTATGTGCTGAAAGTGCTTCGGCTGGATAATTTTTCTTATAGCAGATATGTGCTGATGTTCTTTATGCTGGCGGTTGGTCTGGGGTTTGCGATGTTTGGCCGGAACGCGGCGCAGATTGCGGACAGGATAAAAGGGAAAACGTATCAGGCCGTGTTGTTCGGGGCGGTCTTTGTATGGTGCATTCTGTCCTTTTCACAGGTCAGCACGTTCCTGTATTTCAATTTCTGATAGGAGAGGGGGAGGCTTATGGAGGAAAAGAAAGACCTGGGCAGTCAGGGGAGTCCTTTTAAAAAATTTATGTGCGTCACAGCAGCGGCCGTTTGCCTGTTTCTTCTCGGCATTATGGCGCTGGTCGTTTATGTGGATCCTTTTTTCCATTACCATGCACCGCTTGAAAATTTTCCATATCTCGTGGACAATCAGCTGAGCCAGAATCCGGGCATGGCAAAGAATATGCAGTATGACAGTGTTATATTAGGCTCTTCTATGACGGTGAATTTCAATACGAACTGGTTTGAGGAACAGCTTGGGCTTCACACGATCAAACTGAATTACAGCGGCGCTTATCCGAAGGATCAGTCCAATATCATGAAGCTCATTTTTGAAAGCGGTAATCAGGTGGAAGCGGTATTTCTCGGTATTGATGTAATGACCTACACAGGGGGCGTGGAAGAGACGAAGTATCCGATTCCGGAATATCTTTATGACAATAATGTCATAAATGATATTCAATATATTTTCAACAAAGACGTGGTGTTGAATTATATTTTCCGGCAGGTCGCGGACCCGGATAAGACAGACCTTGCAACGGTCTACCAAAGCTGGTGGACGGATGAGTATTACAATAAGCAGTGGGTGATGCACAACTATGAACAGCCGGAAAGAGTAGCGGTAGAAACGCCGGCGGATGCGTATCTGGAAAGCGTGGAGCAAAATCTTGCGGCAAATATTTGTCCTTATATAGAGCAGAATCCCGATACGGTTTTCTATCTTTTTTTTCCGCCGTACAGCATTTTGTACTGGAATGATGTCATCTGTGAAAACCATCTTGAAGCAACGATGGCGGAATATCAGTATATTGCGGACAGGATGCTCGCTTATGAGAACGTGCGGCTCTTCTTTTTTCCGAATCAGGAATGGATTGTGACGGATTTGAATAACTATGCGGATTACAGCCATTATCATCGGGATATCAATTATTATATGACAGAGTGCTTTGCGGACGGGAACTGTGAGATAATGTCCGAAGAAGAAATGAAGCAGGCGCTTGATGAAATGCGCCTGCTCATTGAAAAATTCGATTTTGAGGAATTGTTTTCCGTGGACTATTAAAATGTCTGCTCTGGCCTGATTATTCTGCTGCAGTGTTCTGTGGCAGGATGCAGTTTACGAAACGTTCTGCAAGCCGTTCCAGACCCGCTTCGTTGAAGTGGATGTAATCTGTCATATATTCCAGATAGTTGTCCTCGTTAACGGAACCGTAAAAATTATCAATCCACGAAACGCCGCAGTCGCTCGTGACATCCAGCTCCTTCTGCAGATAGTGGCTCAACGTGCCGTTTCCCAAATCGGTACGGTCGCCGTTCTGGAAATTCCCCTCCTCGTTGATACTGTGACAGAAGGTATGGGACATCACCACAATTCTGATGAAAGGATAGGTCTCCTGGAACTGCTCGATGGCGGTGCGCAGAGCGCCGGTGTAGGCAACGATGGAATATGGGTCATTCGGGTCGTCGCTCGGTCTTTTCTCGATATAATCGATGCCGTCATACATGATGCAGATAATGTCAACACTGTTCATATCGAGTTCCTGCAGCATTTCTACTGTCGGAACAAAAGCAGGGTCGTAGCTGTAGTATGCTGCGGCCAGAATTCTCTCGAAGTTTCTTGTGCAGATTCCTTCCGCCAGATAAGACAGGCTGAGGGCATCCATCCAGTAACCGTCGTTATAAGCTGCGTAAGCGGCGCTTACGGTAGAGCCTGTAAAAGAACCGTTATATACAGTCGCGCCGGACTTTTCCGCAATCTGATTGGCAAGCCCGTAATCTTCATCCCTGCCCAGTGAAAAAGGGTCGTTTCCGAGACAGAGAATCGTTGTCACGCCGTCGTCTTCATGCCCTTCCAACTTGTCCGGCGCCAGCGGGATAATGCTGTCCAGAACTTCGATATCGAAATCCGACTCCTGAAAATCCGGGTCATCTTCAAGCGGAACGCCTTTATCCCATTTGTAGAGTTTGAAGGCAATGGTGCCAATGATGATGACGATCAACGATAGAAATATAATGTGCAGGTTGAGCGGAATATGCTTTTTTTTAGCGGGCATTTCCGAGGGGTTCTTTATTGCTTTGACAGTTTCGCCGGATGATGTCTGTTGTTCTTCAACAGGGGTGTCCTGTTCGTTCATATCCAGAATCTCTATATCCTTTTCCGTATCTTGATTCATAATGCTCCTCCATTGAATGTTACAGCCATTATATTTGATTAGTATCTGCTGCTGGATTTATTTTACTATGAACGGAAATAAAAATCCATGTATTCACAAAATTTTAAGAAATTCACTCAAAAAAGGCGGGACAAAAAATCCGATATATGTTCGGCTATCGTTTGATATTCATAGTTGTGGACATAATGAGGACAATCCAATTCTATATAGCTTCCGCCGTTTACCTGAGAAAGGTATTCCACGGGTATCCCGCGCCAGGTTTCTTTGTCGAATCCGGTGCCTCCTGAACCGTCCGAAATAAAAAGCAGCATAGGAAGCTGTGGAACGCCCATTGCTTCCACTTTTTGGGCGTTTTCTTTAGCGGCGGCGGCTTCGTTGATCATCGTTACCGTTGCGGTACGGTTATAAAAAACGGCTTTATAGATCTCTTTTTCTTCATCGGATAAAGTACCATGCCGTATTGCGTCGCTTTCGGCAATTCCGGGTATCAGCCGTGTGATGCCGATGTTTGCCGCAAGGCTCGAAAGGTGCATGAGCGGAATATTAATGTCCATGTTGTCATAGTATTGTGGCACGGCCATGTCGAGTCCAATGATTGCGGATACTTCATTTGGGTATTTTTGTGCCCAATATAATGCTTCCAATCCGGACATGGAGTGAGGACACAGAACATATGGCGCCTGCAGTCCGGCCGCCGTCAGGGCGGCCCTTGTATCTTCGAGTATCGAGTCGATATCTCTGCTCTTATCGACAATATCGCTGAATCCGTAACCGAATTTTTCGACAACTGCAATCTGATACGCATCGCTTAGAAGAGAATAGAGCGATTTGAAGTCCAGGATTGGCGAACTGGTTCCCCCGCCCGAAAGAAAAACGAGCGTTATATCTCCGCTTCCCTCGATATAGACACTCATGTTATGTCCGTCGACTTCGACGAGATGTCCGACAGGAGTCAAAAGAGAGGATTCTTTTTGCAAATGTATTTTATGGTTTATATAGATTGCCAGAAGCAGAATGGGGATAACGGCGGCTATTATAAAAAGAATTTTTATTGCTTTGTTTTGTATCATAGTTTCCTCGATTCGGTATTATTTTTCTATAAGATTTTCATCCCATTTCATTTTTTTGTCAAGGTCTGTATGCAAAAAAGGTACTGCCAATGACCTGCTTCATTGGCAGTACCTTTTTCGTGTGCTGTTAAGCTCTGGCAGAAGTTCCGCGTAGGAAAAATTCCGCTGTCAGATAGCTGAAACCGCATTGTCCATCATGGGTTCACCCGCTAAGTAAGGAATGAGCGCAGTCTGAGAAACCAGCTTATGCTGTTCACCGAGCTGCTCTTTATGCTGCTCATTGAGCTGTTTCTTGTACCACTTGCTGTATTTGAACATACGATAGGTGGTGCTCAGACATTTAAGCTGTACATCGTCTTCGAGGCGTACAAGAAAAAGTTCCCTTGCATCCCTGTCCATGGAAACATAATCCATATACGGGATTTTAAGCTCTGTAATGCTTTCATTACAGTTCGGGCATTCACGTCTATGTCCATTGAGCATATGGACATGATGGCAACGCTTACAATAGTGCATGTACATCATGAAAAATTCCCCTTTTCTCAGTTGATAATGTTGAAATTGTAATGTTGCACTTATATTGTGTCAGTTCTGGATAGCAAAGTCAAGCGAATTCCGGCAGAAAATGGCAGAAAAGCGGTGTTACTTACCGCGTAAAAGTAAAAAGAGTTATGATAAAAAAACGTATTTCCTTGCTGAAAAGAGGATATTGTGTTATAATATCGCCAAATTGCTAAAACACGAAAGGTTTACATAAACGCATGAAAAGAGAGCAGAAAAGAAAGGTGCATGGTCATGCACCTGTCAGGAAAACGCATAATGTCAGTGACGATACGTTGGAATTTCTGAGCCTGGATGATGAAATGATTACGGCCGGTGAAAGAAAGCCGCAGCCTGTCCGTGAAAAGAAAAGCACTCCGCTTCAAAAATCTGGTAAAAGTGTGCGGAAAAAGGAAATATATGAGGATGATATCGACGATGAAATAGAAGAACTCGATGACATCGAAGAAGAAAATTATGACGAAGTATATGATGGAACAGACGACGGATATTATGAGATGGACGATGAGGAAGATGAGCGGTATTGCGAATCGGAGGATGACAGATACTATGCGATAGAGGACGACGAAGATGACCGGTACTATGAGGAAGACGATCTGTACTATGAGGAAGATGATCTGTACTATGAAGACGATGACCGGTATTATGGGGACGATGAGGAAGACGATGACCTGTATTATGAAATGGATGAGGAAGATGACGAATATTACGGGATAGATGATGAAGATGATGAAGACGAGTATTACGAAGAGAATATCTTCGCACGTTTTGGTCATTTTATTACGAACATGAGCGCAATTGACTGCGTTGTGGCAGCATTTGGCTTTGTTATTCTGGTAGCGGCTGCGGCTACCGGGGCGATTTTTTTCAATGCGAGAGGCGTATCCGAACAGGTGGAAGCTTTTGCGGAAGTAGGAACGGAAATACAGGATATCGGCATAATCGGTGAGAGCGGATTGATTGCCGTTGCCGATGCGGAATCTGCCAGAATGTCACAGATGATAGGGCTCGAACCGGAAATGACGGCAGAAGGGCAGAGTGAAGTGAAGCCGAATGGGGACCAGATAGAAGTGGGCATCAATTTGACTTCCATTCAATCTGACATTAAAATTAAATTTGTCAATAAAGAAACGAATAAGCTGATCGGCAGTGTGCCTTTTGAGGTGGAAATCACCGGAGGCGGTAAAACATTTTCCCTGAAGGATGATGATAAGGACGGCATTATCTACCAGACCGGTATCAGTGCAGGCACTTATGCGGTGAAGATAATGGCTTTTTCAGGGGAAGGTTACGAGAAATACCGTCTTCCGGCACAGGAAGAGATAATCAAGGTTACGGATACGATTTCTTATAAAAAGGTCGAAGTAGCTGATGAAATAAAGACGGAGGCAGAAGTCAACGCAGCGGCGGAGGATACGGCACAGCAGAATACGGCGGTCGAATCTACGCTGCAGGATACTGTGGAATGGGTGGAATCTACCAAAACAGAAGAGAATGCGGATAATAATTATGAAGAAATCAAGCGGGAGAGCGTGCCTGACCCGGTGACGCTTGCACGAGCAGGAACTTTTGTGAAGCTTGTTAACAGTAATTCTCCGGGAGACAATGTGAAATCCATTGTCAGTCCGGAACAGCCATCCGTACCATCGAGCACGGGAACGACGGAAACGCCGTCAACAAGCACGGGAACGACGGAAACGCCGCCGACGAGCACGGGAACGACGGAAACGCCGCCAACGAGTGCGGGAACGACAGAAACGCCGCCGCCGGGCGGAGGCATCACCAGCCCGGAGCAGCCGGCTGTGCCGACAGTACCAACAACGCCGGCCGCACCGACGGATGCGGAGAAACTGACCGCATTGAATCCGGTTTTGAACACGAAGTCTCTGGCTCTTACAAAAGGCGGAAGCGCGACGCTCTCTGTAGCCGTTACGGGTAGTGAGCCATATTCGGTTGAGTGGAGCAGCAGTTCTCCTGTTGCAAGCGTAAGCAATGGTGTCGTTACGGGAGCAGGAACAGGAACGGCAGTGGTCACGGCGACAGTTCGCGTAGGGAACGCAGCAGTACCGTTGAATTGCACCGTTACGGTTACGGAGACGGCAGTACAGTATACAGCGGTTAAAATAGAAGGAAGCGCTGTCATTCAGATGGGAAGCACGAGTTCGCTGAAAGGAACCACGACTCCGGAAGGTGGTGTTATTACATGGACAAGCGATAATACCGGAATAGTTACGATAGACGGGAACGGCGTTATGACAGGAGTGTCAGAAGGGACTGCTGCCATTACCGGAACTTGTGGAGATGCTAAAGCTGTATGGCAGGTCAAAGTTACGAAAAATTATATCGGAGATACGGTCACAAAATTGAAAGATAAAGACGGTAATCAGGTCTATGTGAAGAACAGCGATGGAAAGTATGTGGAAGCGGTCTATGCCGATTACTACAAAGACCAGATGCTGTATCTGCGCAGGGCAAATGCGGAGTGTTTCTATACCGGATGGCAGACCATTGACGGCTATACTTATTTCTACGATAAAAATGGAAAATATGTGACAGGAGAACAGGTCATTCAGGGCGCAAAGTATTCCTTTGACAGTCAGGGGAGAATGTCCAGTAATTCCGGCACGCTTGGCATCGATGTATCGAAGTGGAATGGTTCTATTGACTGGAATGCGGTCAAAAATTCAGGTGTGTCTTATGTGATCATTCGCTGCGGCTACCGCGGTTCCTCCACGGGGGCGCTGATCGAGGATCCGAAGTTCGCCAGCAATATCAAAGGTGCAAAGGCTGCGGGATTGAAAGTTGGTGTTTATTTCTTCAGCCAGGCGGTCAATGAGGTGGAGGCGGTCGAAGAGGCTTCGATGGCGCTGAATCTGGTGAGCGGTTACGGACTGGATTATCCGATTTTCCTGGATGTAGAGGCGAGCAACGGACGAGGGGATGCAATCGATGTAGGAACGAGAACTGCGGTCTGCAAGGCATTCTGTGCGACAATACAGAATTCGGGTTATAAGGCTGGCGTTTATGCCAATACAACATGGTTTACCACCAAAATAAACGCGGGAAGCCTGACGGGCTATAAAATCTGGCTTGCCCAGTATGCAAGTGCGCCGACTTATACCGCAACGAAGTATGATATGTGGCAGTATACATCCAAAGGCAGCGTAAACGGCATCAGCGGCAGCGTGGATATGAATATCAGTTATTTGAATTATTAAAAAAGAAAATTTCTTGCAAATGATGTGTGTTTACAGCATAATAAGTGTGAAGGGAATGAAGACTTTCAAAGACGTCAACGGATGCCGCCCAGGAAAATCTAAGTCATTCCCCAAAGAATGTCTCTGACGAGCCATTCTTTACAGGTGATTGAAAGGAGACTATAGAAAAATGAGAACTTACCTTGTGACAGGGGGCGCCGGTTTTATCGGTTCCAATTATATCCATTATATGTTTCGGAAATATGACAACGAAATAAGGATTATCAATGTGGACGCTCTGACTTATGCGGGAAACCTTGAGAATTTGAGGAGTATTGAGAACAGGGATAATTATACGTTTATAAAAGCGGATATCTGCGATAAAGAAGCAATCAGCCGGATTTTTGCGGAAAATGATATTGACAGGGTTGTACATTTTGCGGCGGAGAGCCATGTTGACAGAAGCATTATGACCCCGGAAGTGTTCGTTCAGACGAATGTGCTGGGCACGGCGGTCATGCTGAATTGTGCTAAAGCGGCGTGGGAACTGCCGGACGGCACCTATAAAGCGGATAAAAAATTTCTTCATGTTTCCACGGATGAGGTATACGGTTCGCTGGAGGAAGACGGGGGCTATTTTTATGAGACGACTCCTTACGCGCCGCACAGCCCGTATTCGGCAAGCAAGGCGGGTTCGGATATGCTCGTAAAGGCTTATATGGATACTTACCATTTTCCGGCTAATATTACGAACTGTTCCAATAATTACGGTCCTTATCAATTCCCGGAGAAATTCATTCCGCTGATCATCAATAATGCGTTACAGGGAATCAAGCTGCCGGTCTACGGTGACGGTAAGAATGTCCGCGACTGGCTGTATGTGGAAGATCATGCAAAGGCAATCGACATGGTGCAGGAAAAAGGAAGACTGTTCGAGACTTATAACGTGGGCGGCCACAATGAAAAGCAGAATATCGAGATCCTCCATATCATTCTGGAAACCTTGCAGGAGATGCTGGCGGATGACGATCCGAGAAAAGCGCTTGTCAGCGAAGATCTGATCACCTATGTCGAGGACAGAAAAGGGCATGACAGAAGATATGCCATCGCGCCGGACAAGATTCGGGAAGAAATAGGTTGGGAGCCGGAAACGATGTTCAAAGAAGGAATCAGGCGGACGATTCAGTGGTACTTCGAGCATGAAGACTGGATGAAAAATGCGACGAGCGGCGATTATCAGAAATACTATCAGGAAATGTATAGGGAATGAAAAGGAAATGAAGATTTTCTAAGGCGTCGGAAGACGCCGCCTAAGAAAATCCAAGTCATTTCCCTGCAGAATGTCTCTTTCGAGCCATTCTGCAAGTATGTTGCGATATCATATTTGAAAAAAGGAGAATGTGCATGAAAGGAATTATATTGGCGGGGGGTTCGGGGACACGGTTATATCCGTTGACGAAGGCGATTTCCAAGCAGATCATGCCGGTCTATGATAAGCCGATGATCTACTATCCGCTTTCTATTTTGATGCTGGCAGGAATCCAGGAGATCCTCATTATCTCCACGCCAAGAGACCTACCGGTCTTTAAGGAACTGTTCGGAAGCGGAGAACAGCTCGGACTGAAAATGGAATATGCCGTACAGGAGGAGCCGAGAGGCCTTGCAGATGCTTTTATCATCGGAGCGGATTTTATCGGCGGCGACCGTGTGGCGCTGATACTCGGCGACAATATTTTCTATGGACAGAGCTTTTCCAGAGTGCTCAAAGAGGTAGCGGCCAGAGAAAATGGCGCGACAATCTTCGGTTATTATGTCAGAAATCCAAGAGAGTATGGCGTTGTGGAATTTGATGAGAATGGAGTTGCTTTATCTATTGAAGAAAAACCGGAGAATCCGAAGAGCAATTATGCGGTGCCGGGATTGTATTTTTATGATAATGATGTTGTAGAGATCGCGGCGAATGTGAAACCTTCGGCGCGCGGTGAAATTGAAATTACCAGTATCAATAATGAGTATTTACGCAGAGGAACCTTAAAAGTGGAGACGCTTGGCCGTGGTTTTGCATGGCTGGATACGGGAAATCACGATTCCCTGTTAGATGCGGCGGATTTTGTAGCAGCTTTTCAGAAACGTCAGGGGCTTTATATTTCCTGCATCGAGGAAATCGCGTATAGAAGGGGCTTTATCAATAAGGAACAGCTTCTGAAGCTGTCGGAACCCCTTTTAAAAACAAATTATGGACAATATCTTGTAGAGGTTGCAAATGGACTCTAGGAAACTACGAAGAACCCTGTTTCTGGTCGTTATGATTTTTCTGATGATAACATGCGTTATAATAATGACCAACTGGGAGCTGATAGAAGAACGGCTGGGTATAGACAATAAGCTGGCGCAGGTCAATACCGAAGTGGTGGAGACGATGGCGGAGGATAAGCAGATAGGCAATGACTTACAGGCCTTTATGCGGGATGAGACATTTTTTGACTCGGAGACACATTATAAGAGTATCGAGACTTATTCCGGCAAGGTAGTATCTCTTGTCATAAGTTCCGTTGCGAAAGATCTGCGTATCATGGTTGTGAACAGCAGTGGGAAGCTTGAGTCAGGTTTTCCTTTTGTTGTGACGATTCAGGGCGTCGGCGAGTATACGGATACGGACAGGGACGGTATTATCTATATCGACAGCCTGCGTGCCGGGGAGTACGGCGTTTCCCTGAATGAGGCGGAAGGTTACAGGGTACCGAATACGGTAACGACAATTAAGGTAAAGCAGGAAATCGAATACCGGGTATTGGACGATATCGAATATCTGATACTGACGGAGAACGATGTCGATGCGTCCAAAGAAGATACGGAAGTAAAAGAAGCACGGCAGGATGCTGATGGAACGGAAAATACGGACTTTACTGCATCAGGCGAGAATGTGAAAAAGGGAATTGACGTTTCCAAGTGGAATGAAACAATTGATTGGGAAGCTGTTAAGGAGGATGGCGTGGAGTTTGCCATTATCCGATGCGGCTACCGCGGTTCTTTGAGCGGTTCTTTGATTATCGACCCGACTTATGAAGAAAACATACGCGGGGCGATCGCAGCGGATATTCCGGTCGGCGTATATTTTTTTACACAGGCGGTCAATGAAGTGGAAGCAGTGGAAGAGGCCAGCATGGTCATTAATCTGATCAGACGGTATGATGTGGACTATCCGGTGTTCCTCGACAGTGAGAGCGCTGGCGGAAACGGGAGAGCCGATAAGCTGGAAGCAGAGGAACGGACGAGGATTCATAAGGCATTTCTGGAGACAATCGCGGCCGCGGGATATGCAACCGGCATTTACGGTTCCGCCAACTGGCTCGATGGTAAAGTGGAGATGAAAGAATTGTCCGGCTATCACACATGGCTGGCGGAATATGCGGACATTCCTTCTTATGATGGATATTATCACATGTGGCAGTATACTTCCAAAGGTTCCATCGACGGTATATCGACGAATGTCGATTTGAATCTCTGCTATATGAATATTGATACTTCGATCGATCATTCTGTAGACGCCGGCGGCTATTCGGGAATTGTGAACGGAGACACCGGCAATGTGCCGACTGACGGCCAGGTTGAAAACTAGAAATTTTCATGAAAATATGGAGGAAATGAAATGGGAAAAATAACGGTGGAGACATGCGAAATAGAAGGGTTAAAGGTCATTACGCCCACAGTGCATGAGGATGCAAGGGGATATTTCATAGAGACTTATCATTATGAAGATTTCAAGGCAGCAGGCATTGACCAGGTATTCGTGCAGGATAACCAGTCTGCTTCTGTCAAAGGTGTTCTGAGGGGGCTTCATTTCCAGATTCAGTATCCGCAGGCGAAGCTTGTCCGCGTGTTAAAAGGAGAAGTTTATGATGTGGCGGTCGATCTGCGGCCGGGTTCAAAGACCTATGGAAAGTATTACGGCGTATTGCTTTCAGAAGAAAATAAGAAGCAGTTCTTTGTTCCGAAAGATTTTGCACATGGTTTCCTTGTGCTTTCGGATGTCGCAGAATTTGCTTATAAATGTACGGATTTTTACCATCCGAACGACGAAGGCGGTATTGCATGGAATGACCCGGATATCGGCATAGACTGGCCCATTGAAGAAGGTATGAAGCTGATTCAGTCGGAAAAGGATACTAAATGGGGCGGTATCAAAGAATTTACCGAGCAATATCGGAAATAGGAGCGGAGATTTCGTAAGAAAATGAGCGCAAACGATACGGTAACGACAAAGAAGAAAAAAGAGAAAAAATATGTGTTTCCAAAGCCCGCAGCAATCGCAATTTTCTGGGGGCTTGGTTCAGTTTTGGCACTCGTGCTGGTCTTACATCATAATCCACTAGCGGATCAGGTGACTGAAAATATGAAAAAGGTAAGCGGTTGTGTATTGATTCTGTTTACCTGTATTATTTTTACGATTTTTTATGATGGTCTGACAACGATTCCAATCGAACTTTTTCAGAGCAGAAAACTGATCTGGAAGCTTGCCAAAAATGATTTCAAAAAGCGCTATGCGGGTTCCTATCTGGGCATTATCTGGGCGATGGCACAGCCAGTTGTCACTGTCGTGATGTACTGGCTCGTATTTGATAAAGTATTTGATACGAGAAGCCAGCTTGTGGCGGGCGGCATTGAAGTGCCATATGTACTGTATCTGATGGCCGGTCTGGTTCCGTGGTTCTATTTTTCTGAGGCGATCACGCAGGGTACGATGGCGTTGATCGAATACAATTATCTGGTCAAAAAAGTTGTTTTCAATATCAGCATTCTGCCGATCATCAAAGCGATTGCAGCAACATTTATTCATTTGTTCTTCGTATGTATTCTGTTAGTCGTGGCCATTGGCTATGGCTATTATCCGAATTTGTATACATTACAGATTATTTATTACAGCTTTTGCACGTTTTTTCTTGTCCTTGGAATGAGTTATCTGACTTGTGCGATCGTCGTTTTTATCAAAGACCTGCAGCAGATCATTGCAATCGCCTTGCAGATCGGGATGTGGGCGACTCCGATTTTGTGGGATATCTCCATGTTGTCGGACAATATGAAGACCATCTTCAAGCTGAATCCGTTAGTCTATATTGTCAACGGATACCGAAGCGCCCTTTACGAAGAAACATGGTTCTGGGAACACTTTTATTCTTCTACTTATTTTTGGATATTTACGATCAGCCTGTTCTGTATCGCAACATTGATCTTTAAGAAATTGAGAGTACATTTTGCGGACGTACTCTAGGCTGAAAGGACTGCATTCTTTCTGCCTAGAACAATCTGTTGAGAAAGAGGCCTGTATGGAAGAAAAGAACATTGCAATTCAGGTAAAAGACCTGGAAAAAGTCTATAAATTATATGATAAGCCCTCCGACAGACTGAAGGAAACGCTCGGTATCGGCCGGGGGAAAAGGCATACGGAGCATCACGCCCTGAAAGGGATCAACCTGACGATTCATCAGGGGGAGACCGTTGGTATCATCGGTACGAACGGCTCCGGAAAATCTACTATTTTGAAGATCATTACCGGGGTTTTGAATCCGACCAGAGGAGAAGTTTCTGTAAACGGGCGTATTTCTGCTCTGCTGGAGCTCGGCGCCGGTTTTAACATGGAATATAACGGAATTGAAAATATTTATCTGAACGGTACGATGATAGGTTTTTCCGAGAAAGAAATTGATGCCAAGATGAATGATATTCTGGAATTTGCCGATATCGGGGAGTATGTCCACCAGCCGGTCAAGACCTATTCCAGCGGTATGTTTGTCAGGCTTGCCTTTGCGGTGGCGATCAATATCGAGCCGGAAATACTGATTGTAGACGAAGCGCTTTCCGTAGGGGATGTTTTTTTTCAGGCGAAGTGTTACCATAAATTTGAAGAATTTAAGAAAATGGGAAAGACGATCGTTTTCGTCAGCCATGATCTGAGCAGTATCAGCAAATATTGTGACAGAGTCGTTCTGCTCAATCAGGGCGTTAAGCTGGGCGAAGGAAGGCCTAAGGAAATGATAGATGCCTATAAACAGGTGTTGGTTGGGCAGTATACAATAGAGGAATCCGGTGAGGAAAGGCTGCTGGAGGATGAGCAGCTTCGTGCGCTGGCGGCCGGAGGAAAGAAGAGCGTGGCGGCCGGTGCGGGAAACGTGAATCCGGACTTGTTGGAGTATGGTTCCAAAAAAGCTGTGATCACGGAATATTTCATAACGGATGAAAAGGGGACAAAAACTTCGGCGATTCTTAAAGGGAGCAGTTTTCGGATTCATATGAAGGTGAACATGATGGAGGATATCATGGCGCCTGTTTTTGCGTTTACGATTAAAAATATCAAAGGAACGGAAATTACGGGAACCAACACGATGTTTGAGAGGGCTTTTCTGGAATCTGTAAAGGCGGGGGATGTAAAGGAAATTGTATTCACACAGGAGATGAATCTACAAGGGGGAGAATATCTGCTTTCACTTGGCGTGACAGGCTATGAGGGAGATGATTTTACAGTCTATCATCGTTTGTATGATGTCTTGAACCTCACAGTCATTTCGGATAAAGATACGGTCGGATTTTATGATATGAATTCACGGATTCAGATTTTATAATGTGTGTATGGAGGAATTATGAAGGAAAAGATAGAAGAAATCGGAAAAGTCAGGCTTGACTTGAAACATTATCCGGGTGAAGACTATTATTGTGATGGAGAGATTGAGGACGAACTGCTCGATATTACGAAAAATTATGCTGAAGTTGAGTATCCCCGTATCATTGAAGAACGGAAAAGCTGGCCGGTTCTCTATCATTTATCGGCATTGCGGGAAAACATCGTGGAATGGCTTCCGATTGATAAAGATATGAAGGTGTTGGAGGTAGGATCCGGCTGCGGCGCCATTACGGGAGCGCTTGCGCGGAAGGCCGGGGAAGTGACCTGTGTGGATCTATCCAGAAAAAGAAGTCTGATCAATGCGTACCGGCATATGGATTGTGAGAATGTTACGATTCATGTCGGTAATTTTCAGGATATTGAGCCGGACCTGCCGTGCGATTATGACTATATCTGCCTGATCGGCGTCTTCGAGTACGGGCAGGCTTATATCGATTCTGAGACGCCTTATGAAGATTTTCTGCATATTATTGGAAAACACAGGAAAAATAACGGTCGTATTGTAATTGCGATCGAAAATAAACTGGGATTAAAATATTGGGCAGGCTGTAAGGAAGACCATTTAGGAACATGGTTCAGCAGTCTGGAAGACTATCCGGAGGGTGGTGTTGTCAGAACTTTTACAAGGGAAGGTCTTGTAAAGGTGGCGAAGAAATGCGGCTTTTCGGATGTATCTGTTTATTACCCTTATCCGGACTATAAATTCATGACAAGCCTTTATTCGGACAGCCGCCTGCCAAAGCCGGGAGAGCTTTCTTCCAATCTGCGGAATTTTGACAGGGAAAGACTGCAGTTGTTCGATGAAAAGCTGGTGTTCGATACTTTGATCAAAGAGGAGCAGTTTCCTCTTTTTTCAAATTCCTATTTGATGATCTTGGGAGAAATGCCAAAGATAAAGTATGCGAAATATTCCAATGACAGAGCTGACGCATTTAAAATAAAAACGCTTCTTACAGAATGGGGGAGTGAAGGCGGGACGGTCAGACAAATAGAAAAACATCCGTTGTCAAATGAAGCCAGAGGACATATCCGGCAGATTTGTCATGCGTACGAACAACTTTTGGAGCGTTTTTCGGGCGGAAAACTTCGTGTAAATGAATGTAAATTAAAAGAAGACTTAACTTGTAAAAATGGCGACACGTCTGTCATTTTTGAGTATCTGGAAGGAATAACATTGGAAGAGCTTCTGGATGAGTGCTTGGAACGGGATGATATGGGAAAATTTCAAACGTTATTCAATGAATATCTGGAAAGGATATCCTATCGAGAAGAGACGGCAATCACTGATTATGACTTGATTTTTTCCAATATTTTAATAGCGGAGGATGGGCAGTGGCACATCATTGACTATGAATGGACTTTTGAAAAGGCCGTCGAAGCGAAAGAAATTGCTTTCAGAGCAATCTATTGTTATTTATTGGAGAATGAAAAACGAAATAAATTAAATCTTGATTATATATTGGAAAGGCTTGGCGTGACCGAAGTCGAGGCAGAAAGTTTTAGACGGCAGGAGATGAAATTCCAGAAGTATGTGACGGGAAAAAGGATGTCAATGGAAGAAATAAGGGATGTTATTAATCAGCCCATCTATGCCCTGTCGGAGCTCCAGATGCTTTCTCCCGCCGAGAAGCAGAGGGAGAAAGTGCAGATTTATGAAGATAAGGGAGAAGGCTTTTCCGAAGAGCAGTCTTTCTTCCTGGAAGAGTCTTCCAATGTGGAGTACTCCGGAACGGAACGGAAATTCCGGCTCGTGTTCGAGGGAGAGCGAAAGGCGCTCCGCATCGACCCATGCAGCGATTTCTGTATTGTATACCTGGAGGAGATACGCTGGAACGATAAACCTGTGCCGTTGAAGGGCAGGAGTATCTCGACGAATGGAATCAGGATAGGCGAGAGCGTTTATGCTTTTTCCACACAGGACCCGAATATTACCTTACAGTTGGCGGAAGGGGAGCAGAAACAGGAGAATGTGCTGCAGGTTACTATGCAGGTTACGAAAGCGCCCGAGAAGACAGTGGCGCACATGCAGAAGAGAGGATTGTTTTGATCTATGGGGGAAAAATATGACTGGGAGGCCTATTACCGAAAGGCTTTTGAGAAGGAAAAAAAGAAAAATACTGTTCTTGCGGGGAAAATAGCGGATGCGGAAGCGAAAGAGGCGGATTTGGCCTTTAAGCTCGAACGGATTCAGAATAATATGTTCTGGAAGGTATCTGCGCCCGCACGGAAGTGTTATCATGCGTTGAAGAGCGGACGGACGGCTTTGCTCCGCTCAGAAGGGCATTCCCATGCCGATTCGGGCAGGACGGCCGCCGGTGGTGAAGCAGGATTTATGGAAATCGTCCGTGCCTATGAGCGGGAAGTGTTCCGACAGAAGCATCCATATCTGCAATGGATTGCGAAAACGGAAGGAAACGGGTCAAAAGACGGCACACAGTTCATCCGGGGCTGTCGATTGATAGAGCCGGAGGGGATGGATTTATGTATTGTTGTGAGCGGTTGTGGAATGTTGGCTGCAGGAGCGGTAGAGAAGGCCGCGGCCTGGTTTGGTGAACGGGAGAATTGCCTGTTCGCTTATACGGACGAAGATTATTACTGGCAGGATTTGGCGAATCGGATGCACCCCTGGTATAAGCCGTGCTGGTCGCCGGATACGATGCTTTCTTTCTGTTATATGGGCCATATGATCATCATCAGAAAAACGCTGTGCCGGGAGCTTCTGGAAGAGATGCACAGCGGGCTGGATTCTCATGCGGATTTCTATGATTTGTGTCTTCGTCTGGAAGAATGGGCATGCGCAAGGCAGTATAGTATTTCCCATATAGAGGAGGTGCTTTTTCATAACTGCTATGAGCCGGATGAGGCGGGGCAGAGAAGGATTGAAGAAGCGGAGAAACAGGGAAGAGACGTATTGGAAACGGTCGAGAATCTGTTGAAATCGGAATTGGAGCAGGGAAGGGATATGGAAGGCTGCGGTGCATCCTTTCATGTTGTCCGGAAAGCGGCATTGCAAAGAAGAGGTATCCGGGCGGAACTGGAAGCCGGCGCGGAGCCGGATATTTACCATGTGGTCTATGATGTTCCAAAAAGGGAACGCTCGTTGGAGTTTGGGAAGAGTGGGATGGTATCGGTGGTCATTCCCTCAAAAGACCACCCTGAGGTGCTGGAAAAATGTCTTTCTTCGTTTTGTGAAAGAACAGAATATGATAACTATGAGTGGATCGTCGTTGATAATGGAAGCGTACCGGAAAATAAAAGCCGCATGGAGGCATTGCAGGAGAAATACGGATTTCTTTATCTATATGAGCCGATGGAATTTAATTTTTCCGCGATGTGTAATCTCGGAGCATCCAGGGCGCAGGGAGAGTATCTGCTGTTCTTAAATGATGATATTGAGATCATTCAAAAAGACTGGCTGCGCATTATGGCAGGACAGGCAGGACAGCCTTATACGGGCGCTGTCGGTGCGAAGCTTTGGTATGCGGGGAGCGATGCCATTCAACATGCCGGGATTACGAATTTGGCAATCGGACCTTCGCATAAACTGATCACATTCCCTGATGACAGGTGTTATTATTATGGGCGCAATCAGGTAACTTATGATGTCATCGGCGTTACTGCGGCATGTCTGCTGATTGAGCGGCGGAAGTATCATGAGGTGGGTGGTTTTGATGAATCTATGAAAGTCGCCTATAATGATGTGGATTTTTGTTTCAAACTGGTTGAAGCGGGATACTGTAATGTGCTTCGTAACGATGCCGTTCTGTATCACGATGAGTCTCTGAGCAGGGGACTGGATGAAGAGGATGACGGGAAGTGGAAAAGGCTGCTGCATGAAAAAGAAAACCTGTATGCCAGACATCCGGGGATGCAGGAATGGGATGGTTTCTATCATAAGAGTCTGATTGACAATGCTTCGCGTTACGCATGTAATTTTAAATTTGAGTATGAAGACAACTTAAAAACGACAAAACTTATTTCTGCAGATGCAGGAAATCTTGCAAAGGCTAGGGGTGGAGCGCTTCAGCTGACCATCGACCGGGCTGAAGAACAACGTAAGATTCATTTGGACGAACCGGATATCATGCTTCTGATGGGATGGAGTTATCTCCCCGGAGAGGATAATGCAAAATATACGAGAAACCTTGTATTTCAGCGGGAAGATGGAAGTTTTTTCCAGGCAGTACCCAACCCCTGGTACAGAGAGGATGTGGAAGCTGTTTTGTCCGGACAAGTCAACATTTCCCTGTCCGGTTTTACATTACGCATAAAGAAGGAAAACTTGCAATCCGGAGTCTGGCGCATTGGAATGCTGGCAACGGATGAAAATACCGGCCAACAGTTTTTGACATGGTCCGACAAAAAAATGACCGTAAAACAGGCACAAAACAGGGAGAATTGAATTGCGGATGTTACGAAAAGCCGGACGATGATTATTAAACTAATTTTAAACAATTTGGCGTCACGATAAATTAAAACTGCATTTAATATTTTAAAACACATTGAAAAAATAAAATAACAGACAATACAAAAAGAGGCCGGTCAAGAGTGTAAAATGGCAGCATGGAGGAAAGAACTCTATATGGAAGAAAAACAGAAAGAAGAAAAACTCATGGATAGTGATTCAAAAGAAAATATGCGTTATTATAAGGAGGCATATGAGCGCGAACGTCAAAAAAGTCGTGTGCTGGCAGCCAAACTGGCGGATGCGGAAGGCCGTGCGGCAGATTTGGAGCAGAAGCTTGGCCGTATCAAGGGGAGCATCTTCTGGCGGCTGTCGAAACCTCTCCGTTCAGCAGTCCATTGGGTGCAGAGAACAAAGGAACGTCTCGGATATTACGGAAGCATAAAGGGTGTTCTTCGGAAGCTGGATGCCAAACGTATCGAGAAAAAGGTGCGGGCGTCCCACGGCACGGCAAGTTTTCCGGGGCCGGAAGAAGCAAAGCGGCAGCGTGAGACGGTTTTTCCGAAGAAGATTAAGATCAGCATTCTGGTGCCGCTCTATAATACGCCGAAAAAATTCCTGACCGATGCGATCGATTCCGTACTGGCGCAGACCTATGAGAACTGGGAACTCTGCCTGACGGATGATTCCGATGCGGAACACGCTTATGTGGAACTGATGTGCAGAGAGTATGCGGCGAAGGACGACCGTATCCGCTACAAGCGGCATGAAAGGAGCGGGGGCATCGCCGGAAATACGAATTTCTGTCTTTCGCTGGCGACCGGAGAGTACATCGGGCTTTTTGACCATGACGATGTGCTGCATCCCTCGGCATTGTATGAATATATGAAGGCGATCTGTGAGCAGGATGCGGATTATATTTACTGTGATGAAGCGACTTTTCACGGGAACAGCATCGACCATATGATCACGCTGCATTTTAAGCCGGATTTTGCAATCGATAACCTGCGCGCCAACAATTATATCTGTCATTTCAGCGTGTTTGACAGGAAACTGTTGGAGGGGACGGAGCTTTTCAGGCCACAGTTCAACGGCAGTCAGGACCATGACATGATCCTGCGTCTGACGGCGCAGGCAAAGCATATCGTGCACATTCCGAAGCTTCTATATTATTGGCGTTCCCATAAGGGAAGCGTGGCCGCAGACTTAAATGCCAAGGCATATTGTATTGCGGCAGGAAAAGGGGCAGTTGCCGATCACTTGCAGAGCCTCGGTTATGAAAATTTCGAAATTACTTCGACGAAGGCTTTTGACACCATCTATCGGATTCGGTATGAGGTTCAGGGGAATCCGCTTATCTCTATCGTGATTCCGAACAAAGACCACTATGAGGATTTAAAACGCTGCATTACTTCTATTATAGAAAAAAGCAGTTACGATAACTATGAGATCATCGTTGTGGAGAACAACAGCACGGATGATGAGATTTTCCGCTATTATGAAGAGCTGCGCAAAAATTCGCAGGTTCGTATCGTGACTTATGAAGGAGACTTTAATTATTCCCGCATCAATAATTTCGGTGTGTCGAAAGCAAGAGGGGAATATCTGCTGTTATTGAATAATGATACAGAAGTCATTACCCTTGACTGGATGGAAGAGCTGTTGATGTATGCGCAGCGGGAGGACGTCGGGGCGGTCGGCGCCAAGCTGTATTATCCCGATAAGACGATTCAGCATGCAGGTGTTGTCATCGGACTTGGTGCGCATCGGACAGCAGGACACACGCATTACCGGGTGAGCAGCAATAATCTCGGCTATATGGGAAGGCTGTGCTATGTACAGAATATGACAGCGGTGACAGGTGCCTGCCTGATGATAAAAAAGAAGATTTATGATGAACTTGGCGGTCTGGATGAATCTTTTGCAGTGTCTTTGAATGATGTGGATTTCTGTTTAAGAATCAGGGAAGCGGGGTATCTGAATGTATTCACTCCATTTGCGGAACTGTATCATTACGAGTCTGCATCCAGAGGTTCGGATACCGAAGGAGAAAGGGCAGAACGTTACAATGAAGAGTCGGAACGTTTTCGCGAAAAATGGCGGAAAATGCTGGAATCCGGCGACCCGTACTATAATCCGAACTTTTCACTGGACAGAAGTGACTTTGCTTTGAAAATTCAGGCATAGTATGATATACTAGGATGAAAAGAAGTTCGAATGCTCACCTCAGAGGGTGTTTCGTAAAGAACTTCCACGATTTGCGAAGCAAATCTTTTGCACCCGGGAAAATGTCTGAAACGCGGCATTTTTCGAACGAAATCATGAAGGCTGGGGTGGAAAATAAGAAAGATATGGAGGTAAAAAAGGAATGGGTTACAAAGAGCAATATGAGTTCTGGCTGGAAGATTCTTATTTCGACGCACAGACGAAGAAGGAACTTGAAGCAATCAAGGATGACGAGAAAGAAATTGAAGACCGTTTTTACAAAGAACTGGCTTTTGGTACAGGCGGACTGAGAGGGGTTATCGGCGCGGGCACGAACCGCATGAATATTTATACTGTTCGTAAAGCGACACAGGGTCTTGCCAATTATATTAAAAAACAGGGCGGAGAAGCAAAAGGCGTGGCGATTGCTTTTGATTCCAGAAGAATGTCTCCGGAGTTCGCGGATGAAGCGGCACTTTGTCTGGCGGCGAACGGCATCAAGGCTTATGTATTCGAATCGCTCCGGCCGACACCGGAATTATCTTTTGCGCTTCGTGAACTCGGCTGTATTTCCGGTATCGTGATCACGGCGAGTCACAATCCGCCGGAGTATAACGGTTATAAATGCTACTGGGAGGACGGCGCGCAGGTAACGGCTCCGAAGGATCAGGAGATCATTGCAGAAGTCAATAACGTAACGGATTATCATGACGTGAAGACGATGGAGAAGGCAGAAGCTGTAAAATCGGGACTTTATCAGGTGATCGGCCGGGAAATCGACGACAAATACATGGCAGAACTGAAAAAGCAGATCATTCATCCCGAAATCATTGCGGAAGTTGCGGATGATATGAAGATTGTATACTCTCCTTTTAACGGAACAGGAAATCTGCCTGTCAGAAGAATTCTGGATGAGATCGGTTTCAAGAATGTCTATGTCGTACCGGAGCAGGAAATGCCGGATCCGAATTTTACGACGCTTGCTTACCCGAATCCGGAAGATCCGAAGGCATTTACGCTGGCGCTTGAACTTGCCAAAGAGAAGAATGCGGATATCGTACTGGCGACCGACCCGGATGCGGACAGACTCGGCATATATGCGCTGGATACAAAGAGCGGGGAATATGTTCCCTTTACCGGAAATATGTCCGGTATGCTGATCGCGGAATATATTTTGAGAGAAAGAGCGGCAACCGGAAAGATGCCTGAGAATCCGGCGCTTGTTACCACAATCGTTACGACTAATATGACCAAAGCGATCACGGAAGATTATAACGTAAAATGTATCGAAGTTCTGACAGGATTTAAATACATAGGCGAGCAGATTAAGCTGTTCGAGCAGACAGGTTCCAATAATTATGTATTCGGCCTGGAAGAAAGCTATGGCTGCCTTGCCGGTACACATGCGAGAGATAAGGATGCGATCGTTGCAGTTATGTGCCTGTGTGAAATGGCAGCGTGGTGCAAGAAGAACGGTAAGACCGTATGGGATCAGATGATCACGTTGTATGAAAAATACGGTTATTTCAAAGAAAGCCAGTATTCCATCACCATGAAGGGCATTGATGGCGCAAAAGAAATTGAAGAACTCATGAATAAATTAAGAAGCAATCCGCCGAAGAACTTCGGTGAGTTGAAAGTAAAAGAGTTCAGAGACTATACGACAGGCAAGACGTTGAATCTGGAAACCGGAACGGAAGGCGAGACTGGGCTGCCGAAGTCGAACGTGCTCTATTTCGACCTGACGAACGATTCCTGGTGCTGTGCACGTCCGTCCGGAACGGAACCAAAGATTAAATTCTATATGGGTGTCAAGGGAACCAGCCTGGATGACGCACAGGCGAAACTGGAAAAACTGACAGAAGACTTAAAGGCATATTTGTAAGATAATGGGAAAGATAGAATCGTCCTGGGATTTCAGGGCGATTCTATACTATCGGGGAAAAATGGGCAATCGTATTTTAAAAATCGGCAATGTAAAAAAAACAATACATTATCTGCAGAAGAACGGGGTCAGGCACACTTTCTATGCGGCAAAAGAGCGTATCGAAGAGGAAAAGAAGGCGGAATATGTTTTTCAGGAACCGGATGAGGCGCTTCTTGCGGTCCAAAGGACGGAGTGGGAGCGCTTTCCATACCGTTTCAGTATTGTCGTACCGGCTTACGAGACGAAGGAAACTTACCTGCGGGAAATGATCGATTCCGTCAGGCGGCAGAGTTATGGAAGGTGGGAACTGGTCATCGCGGATGCCAGCAAGGGCTGCCGGGTGGAAGAAATTGCGGCGGAATACAGGGAAAAAGAGCAGGAAGGGCGGCTTCGTTATATCCGTCTGCCGGAAAACGGAGGGATTTCGGAGAATACCAATGCCGGCATCGAGGCGGCGGCGGGCGATTATATCGGACTGTTGGATCACGATGATTTTCTTGCGCCGGATGCACTCTACGAAATGGCGCTGGCCCTTCATCGTGCGGAACAAAAAAACGAAACACCCGTTTTGTTATACTCCGATGAAGATAAATATGAGGATAACATAGGTTATAGAATCCCTAACAGGAAGAAAAAATTCAATATGGATTTAATTTTATCCAATAATTATGTCTGTCACTTCATGGTGATGCGTGCCGACGTGATGAAAAATTTGAAATTGAGGAAGGAATATGACGGAGCACAGGATTATGACCTGGTGCTCAGAGCGGTCAGCGGTCTGCTGGCTTCCGTAAAAGGACCGGACCTCGAACGGCATATCCTTCATATTCCAAGAGTATTATATCACTGGCGCTGCCACGAACAGTCTACGGCGGATAATACGGCGAGCAAGCGGTATGCCTATGAGGCGGGGAAAGCTGCGTTGGAAGATTTTTGCCGGGAGCAGGGCTGGAATGTACAGGTGTCCCATTCCCTGCATCTTGGCTTTTACCAGATTCGATATGTGCCGGATATTTTGGCGGTGCGGCATGATGTCGGTATCATCGGCGGCCGGATTCTGGACGGATATAATAGAATCGCATCGGGAATTTATAATGAAGAAGGAAAACGGCTTTATCAGGGGCTGCACAAAGAGTACAGCGGAGGCAGCACACATCTGGCCGTTCTCATGCAGGATTGTGCTGCAGTGGATATCCGTTGTATGCGGCTTTGCAGCGAACTTCGTCCCGTATTCGAAGAAATAACAGGTGTTTTGTACAGGGAAACAGGAAAGCAGGAACTGGCGGATGTGAGCGGTATTGCCTGCGATGAAGAGGGCTTTCGGAAACTGAGCATGGAGCTTGGCAAGGCAGCGCGCGAGAGGGGATTTCTGGTCGTCTGGACACCACAGATGACTTTGAAAATGAAAAAAAATAATAAGAAAAAATAAATGGAGATTTAATAAAAACATGAAATCGACAATTGTCATACCAAGCTACAACGGCATTCATTATCTGGAGGACTGCTTGAAATCTCTGAAAAAAGAGAATGCCCATATCGTTGTGATCGATAATGGCTCTACGGACGGCACCTTTGATATAATAAGCGAGAAATTTCCGGAAGTGGAAGTTATTTCTTTTTCAGTCAATACGGGGTTTTGCAGAGCGGTAAACGCAGGCATTGTAGCGGCGGAAACGAAATATGTTATTTTTCTGAATAACGATACGGTGGTGGAACCCGGCTTTGTGGAAGAACTGGAACGGGTCATGGAACAGGATAAAAGGATTTTTTCCGCTTCCGCGAAAGTAATCTCCATGCAGGAGAAGCATGTGATTGATGATGCCGGAGATTTATACTGCGCGCTCGGATGGGCCTTTGCGATCGGAAAGGGCAGGCCGGAGAGGGACTATCAGAAGAGCTATCCGATTTTTGCCTCCTGTGGCGCGGCTTCCATTTACCGCAGACATGTTTTTGAGCAGATCGGACTGCTGGATGAGAATCATTTTGCCTATTTGGAAGATATCGATCTGGGATACCGGGCGCTGATATACGGCTATCGCAATGTATTTGCACCGAGAGCGAGGGTATATCATGCGGGAAGCGCCTCCTCCGGTTCGCGCTATAATGCGTTCAAAACGGACCTTTCCTCCATTAACAGCGTTTATTTGATTTATAAGAATATGCCGGTGTTACAGGTGTTACTAAATCTTCCGTTTCTGTTGCTCGGTTTTGGGATCAAGACGCTCTTTTTCCTGCAAAAGGGACTTGGAAAGACTTACCTGTGCGGTTTGGCGAAAGGACTTCGTTTTTGTACGAGGCCTGAAGCTGCCCGGCACAAGGTGCCTTATAAGCATTGTCACTTTCTGGCTTATTGCCGCATTCAGGGGATGCTGTGGTGGAATATGATAAGGCGGTTCCGCGGATAAGAGCCGTGATTTCGGTACCGCTTCTGCAGAACAGTAAGCAGTTGTGATTTCGGTACCGCTTCCGCAGAGCAGTATGCGGTTGCAATTATTTCTCGAATATTGTACTATAAAACACAGGAAGTCAGGAAAAAATAGAAAAGATAAACCCCAAATTCGCGGAGTGGGCGGACATGGGAGGTCCATATGATAAAAGACAACCAAAAATATTTCAACAGGGTGCATGTGCTGATCGATGCGCTTGTTATCATTCTTTCTTATGCGCTGGCCTGGTATTTGAAATTCGTTGGTCCCTTTTCGGATAATGACCCGCAGATAGGCGCACTGCAATGGCAGACATATTTTGAACTGCTTTACTTTATCGTGCCCGGCTATCTGATCCTGTATTATTACTTCAATATGTATACGCCCAAGCGGGCAACAGTTCATAAATATGAAATTTTTAATATTTTTCAGGCGAATACGGTCGGTATTATTATCCTGATGGCGGGCTGGTATGCCATTAAGCAGATTCACTTTTCCCGTGTTATGATGGGAATGTTCTATGTGATCAACATTGTTCTCGCAACGATAAGCCGTTCCCTTATCCGTTCCCTGCTCCAGTATTTTCGTGAAAAAGGCTATAATCTGAAGTATATTCTGCTTGTCGGTTATTCTCGTGCGACGGAAGAATACATCAACAGGATCAATGCCAATCCCCAGTGGGGATATGTTGTCCGCGGCATTCTGGATGACTCCGTTCCGAGAGGGACGCTGTATAAGGGCGTCAAGGTCGTAGGAACGATTGATAATCTTCTCTATATCCTGCCGGAGAATAAACTGGATGAAATTGCAATCACCCTGTCGTTAAATGATTATGACAGGCTGGAATATATTGTCGATTTATGCGAAAAATCAGGTGTGCACACGAAGTTCATTCCCGATTACAACAGCCTTTTTCCGAGCAGGCCGTATACGGAAGACCTGATGGGACTGGCAGTTGTCAACATTCGTTATGTGCCGCTCACGAATACGCTGAACTGGGTGATGAAGCGGATTATTGATATTATCGTTGCTCTGTTTGGCGCGGTAGTCTTTTCTCCGATCATGCTTGCCTCTGCCATTGCAATCAAATGCAGCAGCAAAGGACCGGTCATTTTCAAGCAGGAGCGCATCGGCCTGCACAATAAGCCATTTTTGATGTATAAGTTCCGAACAATGGAGGTACAGAAACCGGGAGCAGAGAAAAAAGGCTGGACGGTGAAAGACGATCCCCGTGTTACCAAAGTAGGAAAGCTGCTCAGGCGGACGAGCATGGATGAGCTTCCGCAGCTTTTCAATATTCTGAAAGGGGATATGAGTGTTGTGGGGCCGAGGCCTGAAAGGCCGCAGTTCGTAGAAAAATTCAAGGAGGAAATTCCGCGGTATATGGTGAAGCATCAGGTCAGGCCGGGACTTACCGGCTGGGCTCAGATCAATGGCTATCGCGGTGATACCTCGATTAAGCGCAGAGTCGAATATGACATTTTTTATATTGAAAACTGGACGCTTTCCTTTGATATCAAAATCATACTTTTGACAATATTTAAAGGTTTTATAAATAAAAACGCCTATTAAAGTCATACTACTAGGAGATTGTAATTCTTAAAGATTTCTAAATAATTCCTGAAGATGGAACAAGATTCTTGCAATTATTACAAGATGTAGTATAATCTTCTAAGAAAGTTGTGTTATTTTGTGATAGAAGTCTGTCATTTTTGTGATACGGATTTTTAGTACAAAAAAAGGGAATTGAGGGAGTATATGATATGGCAAAGAAAAGCAGCAGAGATATTTATGACGAAGAAAGAAGACCTGTGAAAAAATCTTCAGGTTCTTCTCACAGATCATCGGGCAGCAGATATGATGACGAAGAGCGGTATTCCGCACCTAAAAAGAAGAAGTCATCCGCGAAGAAAAAGAAAGAGCAGGCCAAAAAGAAACGGAGAAGGATTGTTCTTTTCATCGTGGAGATATTTGCACTGGTGCTCCTTGTAGGCGCGCTCTGGGTTGTTCAACAGGGTTCAAAATCCGGCAAGATGGAATTGAATGAGGACAAAATCATTGTCAATGAGGTTGTAAAAGAGCAAGAAGAAACGACTATGAAAGGGTATCGGAATATTGCGCTGTTCGGCGTAGATTCCACGACGGGCTCTTTGTCAAAGGGTACCCGAAGCGATACGATCATGATTGCTTCTATCAATCAGGATACCGGAGAGTGTAAACTGGTCTCCGTATACCGCGATACTTATTTGAATTTGAGTAATGATACCTATAATAAATGTAACTCGGCTTATGCAAAGGGCGGGCCGGAAATGGCAATCAGTATGCTGAACCTGAATCTTGATTTGAATATCACTGATTTTGTAACGGTAGGCTTTGCAGGACTGACGGATACGATTGACGCACTCGGCGGTGTCTACATTGATGTAAAAGACAATGAAATCAGCCATTTGAATAATTATCAGTTATGTATTGCAGATGACTTAAAGCGTTCTTATACGCCGGTCACATCTTCCGGAAGGCAGCTTCTGGATGGTCTGCAGGCTACCGGATACTGTCGTGTCCGTTATATCGCCGGCGGCGACTTTACGCGTGCGGAACATCAGAGAAACGTTCTGAGCGCAGTAGCGGATCAGGCGAAACAGGCATCTCCGGCAGCGCTTGCAGAGGTTGCGAATAATGTATTCAGTGAAGTTTATACTTCGCTTGACCTGGCGGAAATTGTTGAACTTTTGGCTGATGTTGGTAATTATACGATTACGGAAACAGCAGGATTCCCGCGGGAAGAGAACAGAACGACCGGAAAACTCGGTACAAAAGGTGACTGTGTCATTCCGGTAAATCTGGAAGAAAATGTAAAATGGCTGCATCAGTTCCTGTTTAACGATTATGAATATACGCCGTCCGATATGGTTCAGGAATGCAGCAGACAAATTGAAGCTGATACAGGCAAAACTGTAAATTAACGGAAAAAGCAAAGGGGCCGATTTCAGGCCCTTTCATGCTATATGGGGGAAGATATTTGTGGAGAAAGTGGATGTTATCATCCCGACTTATAAGCCGGATCAGAAGTTTCTGGATTTAATGGAAAAACTGGCGCATCAGACGGTTCCGGTTCAGAAGGTTATTATAATGAATACGGAGCAGAAGTATTTTGACCGTTTAACCTACGGTACGTCTTTTTCCAAGAAATATAAGAATGTAGTGGTAAAGCATTTGTCCAAACGGGAATTTGACCATGGGCGTACGAGGAACAGCGGTGTTCGATGTTCGGATGCCCCGGTCTTTGTCATGATGACGCAGGATGCCGTTCCGGCGGATGAATTTCTGATTGAAGAACTGTTACGCGGTTTACAGCAGGAAAATGTGGCTGCAGCCTATGGAAGGCAGCTTGCAGAGGACGACTGTTCGGAAACGGAGAAGTTCACGCGGCAGTTTAACTATCCGGAGGAAGGAGCCGTTAAAACGAAAGAAGATATTGAACGGCTCGGTATTAAGACTTTTTTCTGTTCCAATGTGTGTGCAGCTTATAAAAGGGAACTGTTTGACGCATTGGGAGGATTTATCAGACATACTATATTTAATGAAGACATGATTTATGCGGCAGGTGCCGTTCAGGCAGGATATGGCATCGCCTATCAGCCGGGGGCTAAAGTATACCATTCCCATGATTACAGCGGCAGTGAGCAGTTCCACAGGAATTTCGATATGGGTGTTTCGCAGGCGGACCATCCGGAAATTTTTGCGGCTGTCTCTTCCGAGTCGGAAGGCATCAGGCTTGTGAAACTGACGCTCGCGCATTTGAAGGAACAGAAATTGTGGCTGCAGATTCCAGGATTTATCGTAAAAAGCGGTTGTAAGTATATGGGATATCTGCTCGGTAAGAATTATAAAAAATTGCCTAGAAAGTTCGTCGTGAAGTGCTCGGCGAAATCGAACAGGGAATACTGGAATAAAGGATAGGGAATAAAGATTTTCTAAGGCGTCTGAGGACGCCGCCTAAGAAAATCTATGTTATTCCCGAAATAAAGATTTTCTAAGGCGTCATGGGACGCCGCCTAAGAAAATCTATGTTATTCCCGAAATAAAGATTTTCTAAGGAGTCATGGGACGACGCCTAAGAAAATCTATGTTATTCCCGAAATAAAGATTTTCTAAGGAGTCTGAGGACGCCGCCTAAGAAAATCTAAGTCATTCCCGGAAGAATGGCATTCGCCATTCTTCCAACGCATAAAAAGAAGAGTTATGATGTGGTGAATATAAATGGAGGATTGCATATGTGCGGAATTGTAGGGTATATTGGAACGAAGCAGGCTGCGCCGATTATTCTGGACGGCTTGTCAAGGTTGGAATACAGGGGATATGATTCTGCCGGAATGGCAGTTTTTGACGGAAAGAAGATCGATATCCGGAAGTCAGCGGGACGTCTGAAAATTTTAGAGAATTTGACACGCGGCGGTGAAAGTATGCCGGGTGTATGCGGTATTGGACATACGAGATGGGCGACCCACGGCGCACCCAGCGATGCCAATGCGCATCCTCATTTTAATAAAGCGGAGACAATCGCGGTCGTACATAACGGTATTATCGAGAATTATCTGCAGCTTCGCAAAAAACTGACCGGGAAAGGTTATCAATTTGTTTCCGAGACGGATACGGAAGTCCTGGCACATCTGCTGGATTATTATTACAGAGGAAATCCGTTGGAGACGGTAACGAAGGTACTCCACCGTGTAGAAGGTTCTTACGCGCTCGGTATTATGTTTGCAGACTGCCCGGATCAGATTTTTGCAGCAAGAAAAGACAGTCCGTTGATCGTTGGAGAAAATGAAGACGGGTGCTTTATCGCTTCCGATGTTCCGGCGATTCTGAAATATACAAGAAAAGTATATTATGTGGATAATCATGAAGTGGTCAGACTCCGCGCCGACCATATGCACTTTTATACGGTGGATGAAGAAGAAATCGAGAAAGAAGCTGTTACCATTGACTGGGATGCCAATGCAGCGGAAAAGGCCGGTTATGAGCATTTCATGTTAAAGGAGATGTATGAACAGCCCAAGACGATTTCTGACACATTGACTCCCAGAGTCAAAGGGAAGGATGTTGTGATTGAAGAGCTGAATATGACGGATGATGAACTGCGGGAAATCAAAAAGCTTCATATTGTGGCCTGCGGTTCCGCCTATCATGCAGGCATGACAGGAAAATATGTGCTGGAAGGGCTGGCAAGAATTCCGGTGGAGGTAGACCTGGCTTCGGAGTTTCGCTACCGTGACCCGATTCTGGAAGAGGGCGCTATGGTCATTGTAATCAGTCAGTCCGGTGAGACCGCCGATACGCTGGCGGCACTTAGGGAAGCAAAGTCAAGGGGGTTCCGGGTGCTTGGCATTGTCAATGTTGTAGGCAGTTCTATCGCAAGAGAAGCGGACAATGTCATGTATACATGGGCCGGACCGGAAATCGCGGTGGCGACGACAAAAGCATACAGCGCACAGTTGATCGCATTGTATCTGTTGGCGATGAAGCTCGGAAAGGCGCGGGGGAAGATATCCGATAAACTGTTCGCCTCCATGCTGACCGACTTACGCCGTCTGCCGGATCAGATTGAACTTTTGTTGAATAATAAACTGCGGATTCAGAAATTCGCCAATCGTTATATCGGTGCCAAAGATATCTTTTTCATCGGACGCGGCATCGATTATGCGATTTCATTAGAAGGGTCCCTGAAACTGAAAGAGATTTCCTATATTCATTCCGAAGCCTATGCGGCCGGAGAACTGAAACACGGAACAATTTCCCTGATTGAGGAAGGAACTCTGGTGGCGGCTGTCTCCACACAGCCAGATTTATATGCCAAAACGATCAGTAATATGGTGGAAGTCAAGGCGAGAGGCGCATTTGTACTGGCGGTCACATGTGAGGAAAATAAGGAAATCGAAAAAGCTGCTGACTATGTAATCTACATTCCGGAGACCAATCCATATTTTGCCAATTCCCTTGCGATCATTCCCTTGCAGCTATTTGGCTACTATGTAGCGGTCGGAAAAGGCTGTGATGTAGATAAACCGCGTAATCTGGCAAAATCGGTCACTGTAGAATAATATTAAAAAACACAGAATTAAAAAATTTTTATCACAATTTGTACACAATTACGGATTATACTGTGTTCATAGTCAAGTAAGAAGTAACGGTTCAGCCGCCAAACGGAACGGAGAGTGCCGGAACAGCAGGCTTTCCGTTCCGCTTGGCGATTGGACTGTTACTTTAGCAAGGATGAAAGGGGTCTTTAAGATGTATGAAAATAATTTTCCAAATGAAAATCATGACAATGGCTTGAGCACGGAACAGAATACGGATTTGAAGGTCACAGGCGGAATTTTCAGTTCTCAAACTACACAGAGTGCCCAGTCTTCACAAACGGCACAGTCCGCACAGACTTCACAGGATACTTATAGACACGGCGGTCGTGAGAACAGCTATTATGGCGATGGCCGGAGTCAATACGGATACAATACAGCTGGGGCTTACCAGAGTCCGAATGTCGGGCAGAATACTGGAAGTTATCAGTATGGAAACTCATATCCGAATGATTATGGAAATATCGGAAATGAGAAGAAAAAGGAGAAAGGCGCAGGAAGCAGTTATCTCAAAAAAGCACTTATAAGCGTTTCGCTCGGATTGTTCTTCGGAGTCTGTGCCGGTATCGGGATGTATGCGGTAGAGGCTGCGACAGGGATGTTAGATAAGGATAAAACGGAAGTGGAAGCCGAAGCGGTCATCGATCAGACAATCGGCGAAGAAACAGGTGCGGAAGAAGCCGAAGCGGTTACTTCTGATTCTGTGGCCGGTTCCTCTCAGGAAACCGATATTAAAATGACGCTGGATGCAGCGCCGCAGATATCAGCCATGCAGGATGTTTCGGGAGTTGTAAGCGCTGTGATGCCATCAGTCGTATCCATCAGCAATACTTATACGGAAACATTGTCATATTTTGGCCAGTCGATGACGAATGAAGCAGAAGCGAGCGGTTCCGGCATTATTGTTGGTGAAAATGATTCCGAGCTTCTGATTGTAACGAATTATCACGTTATCGCTGATGCGGATAAATTAATGATTCAGTTCGTGGAAGGCAGCGAAGCAGAAGCTTCTGTAAAAGGAACGGATGCGGATATGGATTTGGCGGTGATTGCGGTACCGCTCGAAGATATTCTTACTTCTACATTGAACCAGATTGCTGTTGCTACCCTGGGGGATTCGGATTCTCTGAAAGTTGGTGAGCCGGCAATTGCGATCGGTAATTCACTCGGTTATGGGCAGTCCGTAACAACAGGCGTTATCAGTGCACTCGACAGGGATATGGAACTTTCCGATGGCAGTACGGGTACTTTTATTCAGACGGATGCAGCGATCAATCCGGGAAATTCCGGCGGTGCTCTTTTGAATATGAAAGGAGAGGTAATCGGCATTAATTCCAATAAAATCGGCGGAAGCGTTATTGAAGGAATGGGATATGCAATTCCGATTTCAGCAGCCAGCCCGATCATTGCAGATTTGATGTTAAGAGAGACAAAGAGTAAAGTGGCGGAAGAAGAGAGAGGTTTCCTCGGAATTTCCGGAATCAGTGTTACAAATGAGGTATCATCCACTTATGGTATGCCGGAAGGCGTTTACATTGCACAGGTATATGAGAATACGGCAGCTGAGGCAGCTGGACTGGTAAAAGGCGATATCATTATCGAATTTGATGGCATTAAGATTACTTCTATGGATGAATTACAAAGGCAGTTGGAATATTATGCCAAAGGCGATACGGTGGAAATCACTGTTATGACCATTGGAAGCGGCGGTTATCGCAGCAGAACAGTGGATATTACGCTCGGAAATAAAGTAGAGCAATAAAGAAATGCAGAGTTGTAAGGCAAAATAGGAATTCCGTAAAGTTTTGAAGTGGTTCAGGGCTTTACGGGATTTTTTATGGGAGATTTTCTTTAGAAAAAGTTCACTTGTGGGAAATGGGGATTTATACTATGATAAAAGGGAATAAAGCTTTTCTAAGGCCAAAAGACGCTGCCTAAGAAAATCTAAATTATTCCCGGAAGAGTGCCCTGTCAGGCATTTTCCAGAAGTGAGTTCTTCGGATGAGGAGAGGAAGGGTATGGGTGCAGATATGAGCGATAATGAAAGAAACGATGAAAATAAAAAGGATGAAGGCTCCTGGGATTTCAGGGAGCTGAGTGATGTTGAAGAACAGAAGAAAGAACTGCTGGACCAGAAGAAGGAAAGCGGTAGTTCGGAGGACGAGCAGAAAGATGATTATGAGGAAGTCTGCTTCATTTGCAGGAGGCCGGAGAGTAAGGCGGGTAAAATGTTTAAGCTGCCCAATCATATCTGCGTCTGCAATGATTGTATGCACAAGACGATGGATACCGTTAGTCAGTTTGACTATCAGGGAATGCTGAATTATCCGGGAAATCCGAATGGCAATATGAACGATTTTAATAACGGCAAGGGATTCCCGAATATCAGCTTCGTTAACCTGGCGGACCTGCAGGGAGACGGCGGCATTCCGAATAAACAGAAGATCAAGAAAAAGAAAAAGGCGCAGGAAAACGTACCGGTCATTGATATTAAAAATATTATGCCGCCGCATCAGATCAAAGCGAAGCTGGATGATTATGTAGTCGGACAGGAGCACGCTAAGAAAGTGATGTCAGTAGCCGTTTATAACCATTATAAAAGAGTCGCTACCGGAACGATGGATGAAATCGAAATAGAGAAATCCAATATGCTGATGATCGGGCCGACGGGCTGCGGTAAGACCTATCTTGTCAAAACGCTGGCGCGTCTGCTGGATGTGCCGCTTGCTATTACGGATGCAACATCTCTGACAGAAGCCGGTTATATCGGAGACGATATTGAAAGTGTTGTTTCCAAACTGCTCGCAGCCGCCGATAATGATGTGGAACGAGCGGAGCAGGGCATTATTTTTATTGACGAAATCGACAAGATCGCCAAGAAAAAGAATACGAATTCCAGAGACGTGAGCGGAGAATCCGTGCAGCAGGGGATGCTGAAACTTTTAGAGGGAGCAGAGGTTGAAGTGCCGGTGGGAGCTAATTCCAAAAACGCGATGGTTCCCCTTGCTACTGTGAATACCAGAAATATCCTTTTTATCTGCGGTGGTGCATTCCCGGACCTGGATGATATCATTAAGCAGCGTTTGAATAAAAAGACTTCTATCGGCTATAATGCGGAACTGCGTGATAAATATGATAAGGAGAAGAATATTTTAAGCCGGGTTACGGTGGAGGATATTAAGAAATTCGGAATGATTCCGGAATTTATCGGCCGTCTGCCGATCATTTTCACGCTGGAAGGTCTGAGCAAAGAAATGATGGTCAAGATTCTGAGCGAGCCGCGGAATGCCATTTTAAAGCAGTACCAGAAACTGCTCGCGCTGGATGAAGTAAAACTGGAATTCGATACCGGGGCACTGGAAGCGATTGCGGAAAAAGCGATAGAAAAGGATACCGGAGCAAGGGCGCTGCGCGCCATCATAGAAGAGTTTATGCTGGATATTATGTATGAGATTCCAAAAGACGATAATATCGGAAGGATTACGATCACGCGGGAATATGTGGAGGGTACCGGCGGACCGATCATTGATATCAGGAGCGGAAGCCTCGAAAATCCTGACGGACTTCGTGTGGTCAGCGCGGAAGCCGAATAGGTATGGATGCCTGGACTGACAGAAAAACAAGAGTCACAAGAGAGGAAACGGCATATCATATAGTAAGCAAAGTACAGTGAAAGTGCTGGTATGATATGAATTGTAAAGAGAGAATCCTGTCGAATGATTATGCGGACATTATTCTGGATTATGCCCTGTCCGAAAGTGCGTTGACAGAATTGGGGGATGATTATTGCTTTTCGAATATTGATGGTGAATTTGGAGTCGCATTTCTTGCGAGGCGTGAGCTGCCGTCTATTTCCACGGGAGCATATACTTATACGTCGGTTCCGAAGCTGTATGGGCTGATGCAGACTTTTCAAGTGGATAATCTGGTAGAGACCGGCAGTCTGCAAATACAGGGACCGCCGCTTTCCCTGAAAGGAAGAGGGGTCATTATTGGATTTATCGATACCGGAATCCGTTATCAACTGGATGTATTCAGAAATGAGTCGGGAGGAAGCAGAATTCTTTCTATCTGGGATCAGACGATACAGACCGGCGAACCGCCGGAAGGTTTTTTATATGGAACGGAATATACGCGAGAGGATATTGACCGGGCACTGCAGAGTCAAAATCCTCTCGATATCGTTCCGACCACCGATGAGAACGGACATGGAACGGCAATGGTATCGACTGCAGCAGGGAGTATTTTGAATCAGGGGCTGACTTTCCGGGGGGCTGCGCCTGAGTCGGAAATTGCTGTGGTGAAATTGAAAGGTGCAAAGCAATATCTGCGGGAGTATTATATGATTGCGGATAATGCGGCAGCCTATCAGGAAAATGATATAATGGAGGCAGTGAAATATCTGGAGCGCATGGCAGATGTATTTCAAAGACCTGTAGTGATCGTGTTGGGAATCGGCACCAATATGGGAGATCATATGGGAAGTTCTCCGCTGGCTTCTTATCTCGGCAAAATTGCCTTGAAGAAAAGCAGAGCGGTGATAGTCTGCGGCGGTAACGAGGGAGATAAGGAGCACCATTACAGTGCGATGATGCCGAAAGAAGTCGAGATGCGCGTGGAAGAAAATACAAAAGGCTTTTGTATGGAATTGTGGGGTAATCGAATTGATATTTACAGCGTAGCGCTTCGGGCGCCTGGGGGAGAAACGACTCCCGTTATTGATTTCCGTAATGGGCTTGGCAATAATTATGATTTTCTTTTTGACAGAACGCTGGTATATACAAGGCTTTCGTTGATTGAGCAACGCTCCGGCAATGAACTGGTATTCTTCCGATTTCAGAATCCGACGCCGGGTATCTGGACGATTATCGTGAATCCATCAGGGCCGGAGCGTGTCCGCGGTTCCGGCCGTTTTCATATCTGGCTGCCGATTACAGATTTTATCGATGGCGGTGTATATTTTCTGGAGCCAGACCCAAATGTTACGCTGACGGAACCATCCAATTCACAAAATGTAATTACAGTATCAACTTATAACGGCATCACCGGAAGCTGGTTTTCGGAATCTGGCAGAGGATTTACGGCAGACAGCCTGATAAAGCCGGATTTTGCAGCACCCGGCGTACAAGTATCGACCATTTTGGGCAGCCGCACCGGAGCAAGTATGGCTGCGGCGCTTACGGCAGGCTGCGTTGCCCAGTTTATGGAGTGGTCTATCGTGGAGGAATACGCACCGTTCGGCGGAAGCCAGAGTATTAAAAGCCTTCTTATCCGTGGCGCAGTGAGAGAGAGCAATGTTGCTTATCCGGATGAGAGGTGGGGCTACGGCAAACTGAATATCAGCGGGACGTTTGAGGCATTGGCGAGGACGTGAGGAAGGATGAAAAGAAATCCGCAGGATGTTTCAGAAACCATAAATAGTATATCTTTTAAAAGATAGCCCATAGAAAGTGACCGAGTAAAACAAAAAGAAAGTCCACTGAAAAGATATCAGGGCACAGGCAAATCGTATGATGAGAAAGGGAATAGGCATACAATGGATTTTACACTAAAGCATGGAGAAACGTATTCGATTTATATGAATCATGAAGAATCGGAAGCCGTAAAGACTGCAGTCAGGAATTTGAAAACAGACTTATGGAAAACGATGGGCGTGTCAGAGGAGACAGACTGCGGCAGAGTAAAAATATTCATTGGTACTTTGGGCGTATCCGAAGCATTTGACAGCATGATAGACAAGACGAAGATGCAGGACGAAAAAGGTATTCTACGCAAAGAAGCATATTTGCATTGCATCAAAGACGGCAGTCTGGTCATTGCCGGAAGTGACCGGCGGGGAACGATTTACGGAATCTACGAGCTATGTGAGCAGCTTGGTGTATCGCCTTTTTATTTTTGGGCTGATGTGCCGGTGAAAATGCGCGATGAACTGCTTTTTGCAGCGGATTATGAAAAGGCGGATTTTCCCTCGATAGAGTATCGGGGTATTTTTATCAATGATGAGGAAGAACTGGAAGCATGGGTAAAAAACAATATGGGCGAAGAAACCATAGGTATCAGAACATATGAGAAAATATTTGAACTGTTGCTGCGTTTGAAGGGAAATTATATCTGGCCCGCCATGCACGTTAATTCTTTTAATATGGTGCCGGAAAACGGGGCGCTTGCGGAACGCATGGGAATTGTAGTCGGTACCTCTCATTGTGATATGCTCATGCGTTCGAACAACAGGGAATGGAAGCCGTGGATTGAAAAGAAAGGATATAGGGACGCAAAATATGATTATTCCATTTCGGGAAAAAACCGGGAGATTTTGAAGGAATACTGGCGGGAAAGCGTAGAACAGAACAGGGATTTTGAAGTGTGCTATACGCTCGGGATGCGGGGAATCCATGATTCCGGTTTTGAGACCAGCACTTTGCAGGGGCAGACCGAGGAAGAGAAGATAACGGCCAAGGTAGAACTGCTCTCTACCGTGATTCATGACCAGCAGGAAATTTTGAAGGAAACTTTAGGGCATGATACGATGATGACATTCATTCCTTATAAGGAGGTGCTCGAACTTTATGACTGTGGTCTGGATGTGCCGGAGGAACTGACGCTTGTCTGGGCGAACGATAATTATGGCTATATCCGCCGCTATCCTTCCGAGAAAGAAAAAAACAGAAAAGGCGGCAACGGAATCTACTACCATAATTCCTATTGGGCGCCGCCGAGTATGTCCTATGTATTTTTATGTTCCATTCCGCTGTCCCATACGCGAAATGAACTGCGTAAAGCATATCAGGAAGGGGTTCGGAAGCTATGGGTCCTGAATGTCGGAGCGATGAAGCCATTGGAAATGGAGATTGCTTTTTTCCTGAGACTGGCATGGGAGATTGGGAAAGAGAATGTGATCAGCGGCGATGTGGACGGGTATGTAGAGGATTGGATTAACCGTACTTTTTCAGGAAATATCGGAAAGGAGTGCGCAAAGCTCTTAAATGATTTTTCACAGCTCACCAATGTAAGAAAAATTGAAAATATGGACAGCGATGTTTTTTCGCAGACGGCTTATGGAGATGAAGCGGCGGTAAGGATTCATGAATATGAAAGACTGTTTGAAAAAGGGAATTCCATTTATGAGATACTTCCGGAAAAAGAGCGGGATGCCTTTTTCCAGTTGGTTCTGTTCCGTATCCATGCGGCGTATTTTACGAATCTGCAGTTTTACTATGGTGACAGGAGTACGTTGATGTATGACAGAGGACAGATGCAGGCGGCGGATTTCTATACGAAAAAGTCGAGGGAGTTTGACGACGCCCGCAGAAAACTCATCTGGTATTATAACAGGGTCATGGCCGGCGGCAAATGGAACGGAATCGTGAATCCCGAAGGCTTTCCGCCGCCGAGGGCGGCTATGCTGCCGGTTTGTACGCCGGCTTTGGAAACAGGGAAGAGAAGCATGGTGGTGCGTATCTGGAATGAAGGGGACAAACTTACCTTTGTAAAGCCGGGTACGAAATGGATAGAAATCGGGAATGGCGGTGTGGGACAGTTCGCCTTTGCCATCGAGGCGCCTGATTGGGTGGAACTTTCGAAGAGGCAGGGAGAGGTGGAGACAGAAGAAAGAATACTGGTAAGTGTACAGGATATGTCAGAGAACCGCCAGGGAGCGCTCAGGGTCCGAAATCTTACGGATGATGCGGAATTTGTTATAGCGATAGAAGTGCTGGCCGTGGATACAGACTGTCCCAATATCGAAGAGGATGGAATGGTGGCGGTGGAAGCCGCGTCTATTTCTCTGGATGGAACCGGTTTTGGCATTGTGAAAAGACTGGGACGGGGAACCGGTAATCTCGTAGAAGCCATGAGACAGGAAGAGCGGGAAAAAGGCGAAACGCCGCTGACTTATCATTTTTATCTGCTGACAGGCGGGGATTGTCTGTTGGAGCTTCATCGCTTCCCTTCCCTTGATTCTACAGGGCGTATCAGAATTGAGGTATCTGTAGATGGAGGAGAAAAGAAGGTCATGGAATCCGCTGCTTCCGATGAGTGGCGGGGAAACTGGAAGAAGAATGTGCTCGATAACGTGGATAGACTTTATATGCAGCTTCCGGACTTAAAACCGGGAAGCCATACGATCACATTTTATTCGATAGACCGTTATTTTGCATTCAGCCGTTTTGTGGTCTATACGAAAGAGCGGAAGGCGAATAACTATATTGGCATAAAAGGGAATCAGAACCTTCCGAAGATTTGGGATACGGAAAAGCGGCTTGGAGATTTTTACGGAAATATTTCTCTTGTGCCGAGACCGGTCCTTTATGCCTGCCCGGATAAGGAGACAGATGATCTTGGCTTGACGGACAAAATATGTTATGAAGAAAGTTACGGTAAGACAACGGAGCCTGCAGAGTATATACGGCAGGGAAAAGGTATTCTTCTGGAAGAAGACGGTGCTATCCGCATTGATGCAGCCTGCGTTTTGGCACAGAGTGAATTTCATTACACATCCGGAAAAGGATGGAGACATTGCGCTTCGGAATCTTATGCAGAGAGCGGACTCGCCATGTATGTCAGACAGCCGGAGACGAAGTGGTGCCAGGAGGAGGCCCCGGCCCTGCATTACAGGATTCGGTGCAGCGGCGGCAGCTATGTTTTGTGGCTTCTGGCGAAGTTCAATATTGGCGAGCGGGCAGGATTCGGCGTGGCGCTGGACGGTGAATTTTGGGACAGAGATGCTCTTTATAGAAAGGGAAGTCTGTGGCGGTATGAATCGGAACAGATTTACAGATGGGTTCCTTTATTAAAAGCAGAAATTGAGGCAGGGCTCCATGAGCTGTTATTGTGTCCTTTATCTCCGGGACTGCGTTTCGACAGGATTTATTTGACCAAAGGAAAGGAACTGCCGCCGATGGATGGAGACTGGAAAGCAGGCAAAAAGTAAGAGAAAGATTGTTCTCCGCAGGGCAGCGATTTATTAAGATTGTTTAAGATATTCTTAATATTATTGAGCTTAGAGTAGAAATGTGATAATTTTAAAATATAAACCGCAAGAATAATTTTTCGGACAATAGTAACAATAATTGTATCAACGGAAGAAAAGGAAGGGGAGTACGGATGAGGAGTAAACTGTATTATGTACTATATTTTTTATATGCCATTGTTTTGGCATTTGTTTTTTATTTGAATGGGGTATTTACAGGGGAAGAAATCTCGGTCGTAAACTTGTCGATCAATATTGGGTTCCTAATCATCATTGGAATTCTTTTTGTGATATCTACGATCAGTTTCGGCAGGCTTAATCAAGTCACTTACGAATTGGAAGATGTAGCATTCCGTCTGCAGAAGGAATATAAAGAGGCAAACGGAAAGAATCTCTGGGGAAATTACAGGGATAATGACAAGGTTTTTGAAGATGAAGAACTGCAGGACGCATTTAACAAGTACCGTCTGCGGGTAAAAGGCAGCAAAAAGAAACGGGGAGCAGTTTCTTCCTGTGATCTGGAGGAATATATCAATGAGGATCTTCTGGACAGGGTAAGCATGAATTTCTTTAATTCCGGGATATCCGGGACGCTTACGGGTCTGGGAATTTTAGGAACGTTTCTGGGACTTTCGATGGGACTGGGGGCATTCAGCGGGGACGATATTTTTACGATTTCTGATAATGTTGGAGCTCTGCTTTCGGGCATGAAAGTGGCATTTCATACTTCAGTATATGGTATCCTTTTTTCACTGGTGTTTAATTTTGTATACCGGAGCATTATGTCGGATGCTTATGAGACATTGGAAGAGTTTTTGTGTGTGTTTCGTCAGACTGCACAGCCGCCTGTGGCGAAGGACGAAGAAAGCACGGCGGCGATGCTTGTTTATCAGGCTGGAATGGCGAATTCCCTAAAGCAGATGCTCGAAATGATGAAGGGCAATACGACGGAACAGACGGCAGGCGTGGAGCGTATTGTAGATAAATTTACCGAACAGATGCAGACTGCTTTGAATACGGACTTTAAGAAACTCGGAAATACCTTAAAGAACGCCGGAGAAGCTCAGGCTGTCAGTGCAGCGAATGCTGCGGAGATGGTGGAGGCGGTTACGGCGTTAGTGGAGGTAAACCGTAATGTGCAGGAGGCTCTTGCAAGTGTCATGGAAAGGCAGGAACTTTTCGCAAGACAGCTTGAGGAGCAGGAGAAAATGCTGGCAGATACATGCAGTAATATGAGCGATGAGATCAGCAGCCAGTTATACACATTTGGACAGATGAGGAATTTGTATGATGAATAAACGAAGGAACAAAGAAGCTTTTGCGGAACACAGCTATTGGCAGTCCTATTCGGATATGATGGCGGCGCTTTTGCTGATCTTTATTTTGATGATAGCGATCACCCTTGCGATATACAGGGAAAAAACGAATGATTTGGATAAAACAAGACTGGAACTTAGCGAAGCACAGAGTCAGCTGGATGCGACGATAGAAGATTTGGAACAATCCAAGGCAGAGTTGGAGCAATCCAACGGGGAACTTGCGTCTTCGTTGGCGGAATTACAGCAGGCATACGAGCAGGCAGCTTTGACACAGGAGGAATTGAACAATGCGTATTTGGAGATAGAAAACGCAAGACTGGAGTTGACGACGACAAAGCAGGAATTGCAGGATATCGTCGGAATCCGTACGGATATCATCGGAGCACTGCAGTCCGCTTTCAGTAATTCCAGCATGAAAGTGGATGCCCAGACAGGCTCCATCACATTTTCTTCTGATGTGCTTTTCCGCTATAACAGTTCCGCTCTTACTGCGGACAGTAAGGAGACCTTAAAAGACATTATTCCGATGTATCTGGATGTACTGCTCGATGATGAATTCCGCGGTTATATCGCAGAAATTATTATTGAAGGACACACGGATACGGACGGAAGCTACCAGAGCAATATGGAACTGTCCTATGCGCGCGCGAATGCTGTGGCGGAGTTCTGCCTGGATAAAAGAAATGGACTCAGCGAGGAGGAAATCGAGCAGCTCCAGAAAATTCTCACTGTCAATGGAAAATCCTGGAGCAATCCTGTCTATCAAAAGGATGGGTTCGGTAATCCAACGGCGGAAGTGGATATGACAGCGTCCAGGAGGGTAGAGATTAAATTCCGTTTGAAGGAAGATGAAATGATAGAGAAGATTGCGGGGATTTTGAATCAGGAATAGGGTTAGTTGGATTCCTGGAATAAATTATTTTGCAAGAATTGTTTTTAAAAATCAGGGAATTTTCGGATTCCTTGATTTTTTTTTAAGAAAGTAGCATAATATATATAGAAGTAATGACAAAAACGTCGCAAGTACGAGGTGAAGTGTTTTGATCAGAAGAGATTTCTATTTAAAGAGGCTTATTCATCATATGTGGAATGGCGAGATTAAGGTAATAACCGGTATACGCAGATGCGGAAAATCAGTGCTGCTTTTTCAACTGTTTTATGATCATTTGCGCGAACAGGGAGTTCGGGAAGAAGAAATCATTAAAATCGAACTTGACCAAAGAAGATATTATAAATATAGAAATCCAATCATTCTCTGTGAATATGTGGAGTCCATTGTTCAAAATAACAAAGACAGACGCTTTTATCTTTTTATTGATGAGGTTCAGCTTACCGCGAAGATTGTTGATGAAGTAAATGGCGGTATAGAGGTTACGGTTTACGATATGTTGAACGAACTCAAAGCATATGAAAATCTTGACGTCTATGTTACGGGCAGTAACTCTAAAGGGCTGTCTAAGGGCATTGCGACGGAGTTCAGGGGAAGAGCAACACAGATTCGTGTGTATCCCCTTTCTTTTGAAGAGTATCATTTTTGTCTTGGGGGAGACGAAAGAAAGAATCTGGACAGTTATATGCTTTATGGTGGTATGCCAAGAGTCCCTGCTTTAGAGGATGCAAAAGATAAAAAGGATTACTTGTCATCTTTATACAGTGAGCTGTACATGAAGGATATTGTTGAGAGAAATGGCATAGAGCGTGAGGATATCCTTAATGATATTCTGGATTTTCTTGCTTCTCAGATAAGTTCGCTGACAAATCCTACCAATATCGCAAATGCTATAGCGAGTATGAAAAAAGAAAAGGTCAATCCAACCTTAGTATTAAATTATATTCAGTATATGATGGATTCTTTTTTAATAGAGAAGGCCAGACGATATGATGTGAAAGGAAAAACTTATTTTAAGTATCCGAATAAGTATTATTACACGGACATTGGCTTGCGTAATGCAAGATTAAATTACAGACAGTACGATTCCGGTCATATTATGGAGAACATCATTTATAATGAACTGGTAAGGCGGGGATATTCTGTGGATGTGGGAGTTGTAACCGATCGAACAGGCGGCGCCAATGCACAGAAAGAGATTGACTTTGTTGTCAATGATGCGGATAAAAAAATTTACATCCAGTCGGCATTCCAAATGGACACGGAAAAGAAAGAGTCGTCGGAACTCGCTTCGTTAATGCTCACAAAGGATTTTTTCAAAAAAATAGTTATTCGTATGGACGTGCCGCATCATTTTTATGACGACAAAGGCATCTTTCACTGCAATTTAATAGATTTTCTGCTTGGGCGGGCAGAGTTGTTTTAAGGTTTCTGTGCAGAAACGTAGACATACTGCTGTATATAAACAAGGGCAGGACCAGAAATCCGGCTCTGCCCATTTGTAACTATTCACAAATCTTATATCAGATTTTGAGTTTACACAAAACTTGAAATGGTCTCGCGCCGTTACCAACACACACGAAAAGTATGCTCGCATTATTCAATAATTATTGATATTTTATACCATTTGCATTACTTCTATTTCAAGTTCTTTTATATCGTTTTCGAGCAATTCTGGAAAATATAGACTTACTTCATCTATTGTAATTTTTCCATCTCTCAACATTAATGCGGCCTTTTCTCTTGCTAAGTCATACTTTTCACTATTAATGAAAGATTTTATTATCTGTTCTTCATCAAATAAACTCATCATAATTGTCACGACCTCCTTTTCTCTGTTAAGTAAATATTCCTTTAAAACATTTCTGTTTTTGCATATGCGAATTGTTTCCGTAACAGCCGTCCGTGTCATTCCGTGCTGTCTTGTCTGTTCGTTAAAAACTTTACAGAAAATAATGTATTGATTGATGATGTCGTCATTATCACTCTCATAGATTACTTTTGCTCTTACTTCTATATCGATATTGGCACCCTCAAAAAATTCTTTTGATAAAGATATTTTATCAGGTTTTTCTCCTTTGTTTCCTGTAAAAATCACATAAAGTTCAGGCTTCGGCATTTTTACTTTCTTACTTTTATAATAGTTTTGGCTGGTACGCTGAAAATATTCGTGATAGCTTTGTGCTAAATACAACAAAATTCTTATCAAAATGTTCATTGTCCATGTAGATTGTGCCTCTATGAGTATCATTAACTTATTGTTGACGATAAAGCCTAAGTCATTATACAGATTGTCAGTTAGCACATTTTCTATTGTAACATCGGTCAATGAATCTTCTGTTGCTGTGGTGTCCTCTGGATGGAGCGTTTTATATAGTCTTAAAAGATAACTTTTGTTTTGAAAAAGGTCAAGAAATACACTGTTTTTTGCAGTGCGCTTTGCCATGACCTCTTGGGTCCGTTTTATATCGTCCTGCACTCTTTCACCTCGATTTTTCAAAATTTATGATCAAAGATAAAATATGCTGCTACATTATAATTATATAGAAAAGCATTCGTGTTTACAATAAAAATTACATTAAATTATTTGTCTAAGAAGTACCTCTGCGCTTTCTTCCTCAGGGTCATTCGTACCAAGCTCGCCGCGAAACGCGCGGGCTAAAATGGCTTTTTTCATGGTGTCGATTTGGGCGAGAACGGCTTCGGCGGCTTCTTTGGCTTGTTGCTCCTGTTCAAAAATGTTGTCCAGAATCGTAACAATTTCTTGTTGTTCCTCAAGCGAGGTCATATGAACCATAATTTTAGAAAGCTCTTTTTGATTAATCTTAGGCAATACGGAGCGCGAGCCTGCATTTGAGGCTTGAACGAGAAATTCATCAGCCAGCATATAGTACCACAAATATCTTGTATATTCTTTTGCATTAATTGGATACATATCTGCACTACAAAGACCATCAAAGTCTACTGTTATAACTTTTGATAAATATGGCCGAATCTTGGAATATAAAATTTGTCCTGCGTAGAATCTATGATTTCCGCTTTTTACGCCATCTTCAGCAATGGTATGATATTCCAAAAGAATACCCGTTTTTTTCTCAATATTATCCGGTGCTATATGTGGAGAGTCTTGATAGTCCGCAGGATTGACCAAATTGCTTTTTATTTCTGCAACTTCATCAAAGCAAACCATATGCCAGTCAGAATTTTTTTTGCCGTATGTCTGTCTCCACTTTTCTGTCAGCTCACCAGTAAAAGCCTTATGCAGAATAGCAGACCTGCGCAGTTCAAAACCATCCACGACGGCCTGCGCTTTTTCTTTTGCTTCATCTAACTTGGCGAACAGGTTCTCTATGCGGTCAACGATGCGCTGTTGTTCGGCAAGGGGAGGAAGTGGAAAATAGCAGGCTTCCATTTTTGCTTTATTTACAATAGAAATTGTAGTTGCAGAAGATTTTGCCCATAATTGATTTACAAAAAATTCAGTATTCATAAAATAATATTGGTAAAGCGGATTGAAATGTGGTATAGCTGAGTTGATTTGTTGATTTGTTGCTCCTTCTATCTCCAAATATCCACTTTTTCCGATTGAGCCAATACAGCAGACTGCTGTTGAGTGTGCTGGAATAATTCTGGCAGATTCTTTTCCTCTATTAGAAAGGTACTCCGATGCTTCAAATACATGGCGCCCAGTATCTAAATCTGCGGGTTTAAAAAATGGAAATTCACCACCATAATATTCAGGAAATTTTTTACTTGGTGTTCCACCTGTAATGACTGTTGAAACTTTACTAACTGTCGTCCAGCACCAATTCTCCGGCACCCCATACGGCTGTTCTTCCACCGGCACGAGCGCCCTTGCCAGCTTTTCTTCCGGCGTCAGTTCTCTTGTCGTCTTTTTCTCTTTTGCCATATCAATCTACACCTCCGACCCCTTCAACGCTTTCAACTCCTTTACCACGCTCATCAGCAAGTCAACCGCTTCCTCAAGCTGTGCAATAGCCTCCTCGCCGCTTTCGATTGGGTCCGGTAAATCTTCATAATCCACAATGGAATCATCGCGGATTAAGCCAAGGTCGAGACTGTTGCCTTTTTCGGAAATCTGATCACGGGTGAATACGCTGAAACGTTCATCCTGCACGGCGCGGCGGTCAGCGGCTTCATATGCGGCCTCAAAATCTGCGAAATGTTCCGTTTTCAGCGGATTGGTCTTGCCAAAAGAGGGCATATTGGTCCGCAGGTCATAGAACCAGACTTCTTTTGTATTGCCCCTGTCGGTTTTTCCGCGGGTGAAGAACAGGACATTCGTTTTAACGCCCTGCGCATAAAAGATACCCGTCGGCAGCCGCAGAACGGTGTGCAGATTGCATTTGTCCATTAAGTCTACGCGAATCTTTTCGCCTTCACCATCGGCAAAAAGAACGTTATCGGGCAGGACAACGGCGGCACGGGCTTTCCCGTCTGCCTTCAGACTGCGGTAAATATGTTGTAAAAAGTTTAACTGCTTGTTGCTGGTCGGGAAAGTAAAATCGTCACGGGTGGCACGTTCTCCGCCTTTCTTTGTTCCAAAAGGCGGATTGGTCAAAACCACATCGTAGCCTTTCATGCTTTTGCCGATATTGGAAAGCGTATCGCCCAGCGTTATATCCCCTTCGATATCATGCAGCATGGCGTTCATCAGGGCCAGGCGGTGGGTATCGTGAACAAGTTCCACGCCGGTAAAGGCTTTTTCCCGCTCAAACGCTGCGGTGTCCGCGTCGAGTTCAAAGAAATCATCGGTCTGGCTGGCAACATATTGATGGGCAGCGATCATAAAACCAAAAGTCCCACAGGCCGGGTCGTTGCAGCATTCTCCGGCCTGTGGTCTGATCAGCCGGGTCATGACATCGATCAGCACACGGGGCGTAAAATATTGTCCGGCGCCGGATTTTTTCTCACTCGCATTCTTTTCTAACAGACCTTCATATAAGTTCCCAAGTCCCTCTTCGCGGGCAGAAAACCAGTCCAGACTGTCAATCGTCGTGATGATTTTTTCGAGGTTCTTCGGTTCATCGATATTGGTGGCGGCGCCTTGATAGATTTCGCGCACACGCCCAACGCAGTGCTCTCCTAAATGGTTCAGCAGTTCCTTATAGAAATTTTTTAATGCAATGCCGCTCTTGGCGGTCAGTGCATCCCATCGGTATGCTTCGGGAATCAGACTTTCCGTGTCGGTTTCTTTTGCCATTTTCAGAAACAGAATATAGGTCAGTTCCGTGACATATTGATGGTATGTGATACCGTCATCGCGAAGGACGTTGCAGAGGTTCCAGAGCTTGGATACGATTTCCTGTGTGGTCATGCCGTTTCTCCTCCATCATCATACAGGTACTCATTGAGCTCCAGAATGATGCTTTCCAGTTTATTTCCAAATACTTTATCTATTTTGTGAAATCCGCCCTGTGCTTTGAAGCGTCCGTCCTCATCAAAAACGGTCACATTCAAAACAGATTCTTCCATGAGATATTTCTCCATTCTGGCAATCCAGTTCAATTCCTGCTTTGAAAAGGAATGCGCTTTTTTCAGTTTATCGACCGAGCGTCTGATTTTGGCCTCGTGGGAAATCAGGGCAGAGCCAATCGCATAGCGGCGGATCAGGCTGATGATATCGGCAGCAATTTCCTCATTTGTCAACTGCGAAACAGCCGTATTGAGCTGTTTTGTCGTAAATCCCTCCCGGTCCAGCGTCAGGCGCAAAGATTTCAGGCTTTCACGAGTCAGCTCTTTCGGTCTGGTGCAGACAATACTTAATGCCGCAATCTCGTTTAGATGGGTCTTGATATAGGATGCAAAGGCGTCCAGATAATCTTCCGGTTTTCTGCCGTTTCCGTAGCCGCGGTTATGCTCTAAAAGTTCATCCGCCTGATCGGATATAACAACAGGACGGCCACCGTTTGCCCTGCTCTGTTGAAGCATCTCGAACATATCTGAATAGGCAAGCAGACGTTTTTTGGCATCTTCCGGTTTGCGATGTTGAATATCATCGATAAATTGAATTGGGTCCTGACCGTCTGTCATGCTGATAAAATGTTCCATTGTCCTGCTGTCCATGTTGTGTCTCTTACGCTGCAGCCTGGCAATGATCTGGTTAATCTGCTGTTGTATCTTTTTTTCATCTTCCAGTACTGCCAGACCGTCAAGCAGCTGGGCAAAAGTGGTAGTCGGATTAACAACAACGGGCTTCATCGTATTGACTTTTTCTAAAGAATCATAAACGCCCACAGGGTCATAGATTTCAAAATGGGTCTTATGAATATCCGGGCAGAGTCTGGTAGCGCGCCCCATCATCTGTTCAAACAGAATACGCGATTTTACACGGCGCATAAAAACCAGCGTTGTGATCTCCGGTATGTCGATTCCGGTTGTCAGCAGATCGACCGTAACGGCAATGCTGGGAAAGCGTTCATTTTTGAAACGTTTGATAACTTCTTTAACTTTTTTCGGATTGCCGCCGCCGACAGAGCCGGTGATCTTCATGATAGCGTCGTTGTCTACACCTGTCTCGGCATAAATTTCTTTCAGAATTTTCACGATCATATCGGCGTGCTGGTCATCCACAGCATATATCAGTGTCTTACCCTGTTCCTCCGGGTTTTCAGGGTCGATATCACGAGCGATTTCGGTTAGTACTGTTCTGTTAAAAGGTTCCGTGATGACCTGACGATTGAATTGCTCAATATCAAAATCCAGCTCATCATCTAACAGTTCGGAATTGGTGATTTCACCGGTCACAGGGTCATAAATTGTGACGGTATCGCCCTCTTTGTAGTGAATGCCTTCTTTACCGAGTCTGGTAGTCAGTTCATGGGGCGCATCATGATCGACCAGATAACCTTCAATGACAGCTTCACGGTAGGTATACTTATATACCGGCTGACCAAAAATCTGCGTGGTCTGTAATGCCGGCGTTGCGGTCAGAGCAATTTTTACAGCATTGAAATATGCAACGACAGAGCGGTATTTGCTCTGGTAATCGAGCTGGTCACGGTAAAGGAGTTCATCTTCTCCCATTTCTTTGTCCAGGATATATCCCCGGTGCGCTTCGTCGATGATGACCAGATCGAAATCGGTAACGGCGGGCATGGTATCTTCATCATTATAAAGAATACGTTTTACCATGCTCTGCACCGTTGCAATCTGAATACGGGTTTCCCGGTCGATGTCTTTTTCTTCCAGACCTTTGATATTGTATATGTCATCAAGTGTCATCAAATCTTCCAGTTTGACTTCTTTGAATACATCGGAAGCCTGTTCGCCCAGTGCAGTCCTGTCTACGAGAAACAAAATCCTGCGAAAACGTCCGGTTTTTAAAAAACGATATATCATACCCAATATGGTGCGGGTCTTACCGGTACCCGTTGCCATGGCGAGCAGAATATTCTGCTGACCGTTCAGAATAGCATTTTCAGCGGCCTGAATGGCTTTCAACTGGTATTCCCGGAGATTCAGGCCGTCTTTGTCGCTCAGCAGATCATATGGCATATCCTGCAATTCCTGATCGCGTGCGGCAATATCTTTTTCCAGAAGTTCCAGGATGCCGGTTGGGCTCATCCAGCCTCTCAGTGCCTTCGGTGCATTATCAGGCTGCCTTAGATCGAGGAACCAGATACCGCTTTTGGTATCGTATTGTTCTAAGTAGGGTCTGCCATTCGTGGCAAAGGTAAATGGTACTTTATAATCCCCCCAGGTACCGATTTGATATGCGGCATCGGTGTTTCTGATATTCCGGGAATAATCCTTGCATTGATAATCGATGACGGAAGGGATATCCGTATGTTCTGCTTTGGCCTCGATCATTGCAACGATCTGTTCACCGATGAACAAAGCATAGTCTGCATAACCTCTGTTGCCGACAGTAGAATCCGTAGGCCATTCTGCGATAGCGATATTTCGTCCTTTTGCCGGCCGGGTTCCTTTAGAATAGCGCAGTTTTTCCGTATCTGCTTCCCAGCCGACTTTGCGAAGCTGTTCGTCAATTGAGTACCGGGTCTCCGCTTCTGATTTAAATCTTAGTCCTGCCGCTCGGCCAGACTGCTTTTTTCTATCATCTCTGGCAACGATGGGAGCCGCCAGCGCTGCCTGGGAAGCTTCCGCAAGCAGCTTATCTTCTTCCAGATGTTCCCTTTGTTTGTCAACGATAACAGGTTCCGGATTTTCGGAAGGCATAATGAATGGCTGATTTTTATAATTCCAATCGCCATAGGTCTGCATGAACCATTCTGAAAGGCTGTACGCCATTTGGAGCAGCGTCTTGCCGTCTTCGATGGAAGAATAATTTTCATGTGCGGCCTTATTTCTGATCTTGCGCAGAGCGTGAAGAATATCTGCCAGATCGCGTGTAATCATACCTTCACGAAACAGTGCGTCAATCCGTTTGACTGCGGTATTGTCGCGGGGAAGCGGAATCCGGTCATATGTAAAAATCAGATGAACGATCGTCTCTCCGATCATTCCCAGTTTCATCAGGCAGGAGTTGGAATCGCTGTACAGGTATTTTTCAGCCAGTTCTCCGAATTTCTCGAGAGCAGGAAAAGTATTATTTAAAAATGCAAAATTGGATTTCACGCGGACGGCCTCCTTTACTGCCTGTTTCTTCCTTTACAGCATACCATAGAGGGGGGAATTTCTCAAGATTGATGAAGATTGGATGGGGTAGATATATTTTAAAAGAAAAGGGTAAAATTCATTGATAGAAAAGAACCGATAATATTTGATAATATTATAGATAACTGTTATACCATTCGGAAAGAGGGTGTGAAGTGTTGAAACGGGAAGAATATATTTCTGATGAAGCGGTTGTAAAGAGAGTGAATGCAGCTGTTAAAATTGAACTGGAAAAGAAAAAGGCTATGGATATTCCTGCTGTTGTCTATGACCGGAAAACACAGATTATTTATCATGAAAATAGCGATGGAACCAGAGTTGAAATTGGCAAAAGGATGAGATAGGGGCGTTATAGTGAACGTGTTGCAAAGGAAGCCTGAGGTTGTAGTTTTTGCGGGACCGAATGGCTCTGGGAAGAGTACTTTTACGGAATTATTGAAACCCCCTTTGGATTATATTAATGCTGATGAAAAACGCTGTGAAGTATTAGGAAAGTGGCTGCTTCACAGCTTTTTTAAAACGATGCAGATTTTGACAGATTTCACGCTATTTTTGCAAGAAAAATTATCTTCTAACAGAATTAGTCTATAATGGAAGCAGATATCGGGCGAAGGGAGAAGATACAAATGGGTTATGAAGAATACCCATAGACAGCATTAACGAAGGAGTTGTCAAGTAACGTATGTAAAGGATAGATACAGGACACAGACTGTGTCCTGTATCTATCCTTTTCGAAACAACTTCCGAAACTGCAGCGGCGTCATTCCAGTATTGCGCTTGAAACTGTCGCTGAAATAGGAATGGCTGGAAAACCCGGCCTCGCTCGCGATTTCCGTCATGCTCAGTTCGGAATCCGCCAGCAGTTTTTGTGCGAACGTGATTTTCTCATTGATGACGAAATCAGAAAAAGACGTTTTCAAATGGTTGATAAAGATTTTAGACAGATAAGAGGAAGAAATATTAGCCTGTCTTGCGGTTTCCTCTAAAGAAGGACTTTCGCGCAGATGCGTTTTGATATAGATGATGGCATCGGCAAGGCAGTCGTGTTTCCTTTCCAGATGGATAGCATTGACGCCGCCGATAATGCGCTCCCTCATGCAAAGGATGATCAGTTTGTTCAGGAGGCCCTTCAAGAGAAGCTCTGAATACTTATTATAACAATTCCATTCTTTTTCCATGTCGTTCAAAATAGCAAGAACGCTGGCCTGTGTGCTTTTCTCAAGATGAACGACGTGTTCTGCACAGAGCTCGTTATAGTTCTCGATGCCGATGGTCTGGAACAGGTCATCCACCATGGAATCCGAAAATTTGATTAGGATATGCTCGTAAGGTTCGTTGGCGATAAAACTGCTGCGGCGGTATACATATCTTGGGATAAAGATGATATCGCCTGCTTGTGCGATTGCCGTAAAGGTCGGGGAATAAATCAACCGTTTTCCGCTTATCATATAAGAAATGCCGTAAAAATCTGTATAAGCCTCTGCCACAGGCATTTCATAGTGCGGCTGGCGGCAAATGTGATCATAATTAAATTGATATCCGGGCTTTAATGGAAGCGGCATTGTTGCTTACCTTTCCTTTCTTTCGTTGTTGAACAGTGTTTTCATTCTATTTATACGATCTTCTGAATTGCAGCGGGGTGCTTCCTGTCACCCGCTTAAAACAGTCACTGAAGTAAGTATTGCTGGAAAATCCTGTCTGCCTTGCGATTTCTTCCATTGTTAATTCGGAACTTGCGAGAAGTTTTTGTGCAAGCAGGATTTTTTCATTTAAAAGGAACGCCGAATACGGTGTATGCAGATGACTGATAAATATTTTTGAAAGATACGAGGCGGAAATATTGGCATAATCCGCGGTTTCCTTCAGGGAAGGACTCTCCTGTAAGTGCGCTTTGATATATTCTATCGCATTGAAAAGGCATACGTTCTTCTGCGGGTCAGGCATCGGTTCTATTTCGCCAATGTAGTGTTCTTTCAGGCAAAAAATGATCAGTTTGTGAAGCAGACCTTTCAGAAGGATTTCTGAGTATTCGTTATAGGAATTCCATTCCAGTTCTATTTCTGAAAGAATCGAGCGGACAAATTCCTGCTCCTGGCTGTTCAGATGGATATTGGCCGGGTGGTCTATGAAGTAATCGTTAAAATTGTCCACGCCCAGAATAGGGAGCAGGCCTGCTACCATATTGTCTGTAAATTTTAAATGGATATGCTCCCGTGGTCTGTCTGATATATACGATGAACGGTAGTAACGATATTTGGGTGCAAAATTCATATCGCCTTCGCGCAGAATAGTAGTACATTCCGTAGAATAGACGAGACAGTCACCACTCGTCAGGAAAGAGAGGCCGTAAAAATCCGTATATGCTTCCGCGGCGTTCATTTCAAAAAATGGCGGGTGCCAGATGCGGGCATAATTAAAATTGTATCCATTTTTTAGTGGAAGCGGCATAGCGCTCATCCTTTCCGACAGATATTGTTTCGCAACCGATTATACCACAATCAAAAATGCGGGTAAATGTCAGAAAACTGAAAAAATAAAATAAGTGGATTTCAATCAAGAAGAAATGATGTATTGATAGTGTTAAAATAAGTATCATAGCAATATCAGAATAAAAAGACAGAGGAAATGAAGGATGAGTGGAGAGAAAAAGGAAATGAAATGGATGATCTGTCCTGTCTGTCATGGAAAAACGAGATTAAAGCTGCGAAAAGATACGGTCATTCATAATTTTCAGCTGTATTGCCCCAAATGCAGACAGGAGAATTTGATCAATGTGAAAGATTTTCAGGTTGAGGTTGTCAACATATTAAAATAATAATGAAATAATGATTCTAAATTAAATTTCAGATTGGAAAAGAGCCAGACGCTAAGACGAAGAGCCAGACGCAAAGACGCAGAGCCGGTGAGTTCCGAATATTACATTCGGATTTCACCGGCTTTCGCCTTATATAAATTATATTTTTCAAAATTTTTTTAAGGAGGAAAAAAATGAAAAAGAATCAGAAGTTTATTGCACTCGGCCTTGTGGCTGCCATGGCAATGTCAACCGTTGCCTGTGGTAATCAGTCATCGGGTGAAACACCGCAGCCGGAGACGGAGACACAGACACAGACTCCCGCAGAGCCTGCGGAGGACACACAGGCAGAAGCGGAGCCTGCACCGGAGGAATCCGCGGCGGAACCTGCCGCAGAAAGTGACGGTTCCTATGAAAATTGTACGCTGACCATTTCCTGGTGGGGCGGAGATTCCAGACACGAAGCGACGCTGGCGGCAATCGATGCGTTCAAGGAAAAATATCCGGGCATCGAAGTAGAGGCGACCTATGGCGCATGGTCCGGCTGGGAGGATTCTATGGCAACGATGTTTGCAACGCAGACAGCGCCGGATATCAATCAGGTCAACTGGAACTGGCTGGAAGCTTACAGCGCAGACGGAAGCGCATTTTTAGATTTGAATCAGGTTTCAGATGTATTGGATTTGAGCCAGTATGACCAGGGCGCGCTCGACCAGTGCGTTGTTGCAGGCGAATTACAGGCAATTCCGGTATCCATGACAGGAAGAATTTTCTACTGGAACAAGACAACTTTTGACAAGGCGGGCATCGGGACACCGACAACATTGGAAGAACTGATGGCAGCAGGCGAGACATTCAAAACGGTACTGGGCGATGAGTATTATCCGCTTACACTCGGTGAATATGACCGTATGATTCTGATGGTATATTATCTGGAATCCGTCTATGGTAAGGCATGGGTAGAGAATGGCGAACTTCAGTATACGTCTGAAGAGGTCCAGGCGGGACTTGAATTTATTCAGGCGTTAGAAGATGCTCATGTAATACCTTCTATTCAGACGATTACCGGTGATGGTGCGGAATCGCTGGACAAGAATCCCAAATGGATGAACGGTACATATGCGGGTATCTTTGAGTGGGATTCTTCCGCAAGCAAATTCAATGCAGCATTAGAAGAGGGGCAGGAGTTCATTGTCGGCGATTATCTGCCGGATATGGGAGATTATCAGGGAGGATTCTCTAAAGTATCCCTTGGTTTTGCTGTTTCAGAGACTTGTGCTCATCCTAAGGAAGCGGCAATGCTTTTGAACTTCCTTTTGAATGAGGACGAAGGAACGACGATCATGGCTTCCGAAAGAGGAATCCCATTGAGTTCGGCGGCACTGGCAAACTGTCAGGCACAGGGGCTGTTGAATGAGACCGTTGCAGAAGCGAACGGCAAAGTACTTGCATGGGTGGATTATCCGCTCGATTCTCAATTTGAGGCTGCAGCGCTGAAAAGTTCGGACGGTGTTTATTACGATGTAATGGCAGGACTCAGCTATCAGGACTACAGCATCGAAGAAGCAGCGGAAGTGTTGATTGACGGCGTGAATGAGGCGCTTAGCAAATAGCGTAAGAAGTGTGAGAAGAAGTTCTAAAGACGTCTCGCCATAGGACGAGACGTCAAGGACTTCTACGGTCCGCAGGGCGGACCTGTCTCACACAGCAGAATGTCCTGGCGGCCATTCTGCATGAATTATTTTTATGGTTCGCAGAGTGAACATTTCTCAATAAGGCGAACAAGTTCGCCTTATGAAAGATTTATGCCGCTTGGGGCGGCAGAAGGAGAAGGTCTATGGGAAAAAATAAATTTCTGAAAAGAAATGTGGGTTTTTTGTTTATACTGCCATGGCTGATTGGTTTTCTTGTGTTTAAATTGTATCCGTTCGCTGCGTCATTATATTACAGCTTTACGGATTATCAGCTTTTTGAGGGAATTACGAAATATACAATGGAGAACTATGTGGATATCTTTACGACGCCGAAGATTGTAAAGGCGCTGAAGGTCACTTTTCAATATTCTTTCATGACGGTGCCGTTAAAGCTCGTAGCGGCTCTGTTCATCGCCTATATCCTGAATTTTAAGATCAAAGGCGTTAATTTTTTCCGTACCGCATATTATATTCCTTCCATTCTGGGCGGAAGCGTGGCTATCGCCGTTCTCTGGAAGGCAATTTTTAAGGACGACGGCCTGCTGAATACGCTGCTTGGATTTTTTGGCGTAAACGGACCGAGCTGGCTGAGCGACCCTTCATATGCGCTGTTCGTTATTTGTCTTTTGCGTGTGTGGCAGTTTGGTTCGGCAATGGTCATTTTCCTGGCTGCATTAAAAGGTGTGCCGGAGGAATTGTATGAAGCGGCATCCATTGAAGGTGCGGGAAAATGGAAGCAGTTTTTCTCGATTACGGTACCTTTGATCACACCGATCATTTTTTACAATCTGGTCACACAGATCTGTCAGGCTTTTCAGGAGTTCAACGGGCCGTATATCATTACACAGGGCGGGCCGAGAAATTCTACAACATTGATATCGCTTTTGATTTATAACAGTGCCTTTAAGAACTATGAGATGGGCATGGCAAGTGCAATGGCGTGGGTATTGTTCATTATTCTGATGGTATTTACCGTAATTGCTTTCCTGAGTCAGAAATACTGGGTCTACTATTCGGATGAGGAAGGGAGATAGGAGATGGCGACTTTCACAAAGAAAATGGATAAAAGAAATCTTTCGATGGAGAGGAAGAGAAAGCTGAGCAATTTTGTCAGATATCTGGTGCTGATCGCAGTCGGTCTTGTAATGGTCTATCCGCTTCTGTGGATGATTGGGGCCACGTTCAAAAACAACGTGGAAATCTTTTCGGGAATCGGCCTGATTCCGAAAAATCCGACGCTCGACGGCTACCGGAACGCCATGAAAAGCTATGGCGGGGATATCAACATATGGAAGGCCATGCTGAATACTTATTCGTATGTTCTTCCGAAAGTACTCTTTACCTTGATATCGGCAACAATAACTGCCTATGGTTTCGGACGTTTTAAGTTCATCGGCCGGGGCGCATTGTTCGCGATTTTGATGTCAACGTTGTTCTTGCCGCAGGTCGTGCTGAACGTTCCGCAGTTCATCCTTTTTACAAAACTCGGATGGGTGGATTCAAAGCTTTACCTGCCGTTGATCGTACCGACAATGTTTGCGACCGATACTTATTTCGTATTTATGCTCGTCCAATTCATGCGGAATATTCCGAAGGAACTGGAAGAAGCGGCCAAAATAGACGGTTGTAATGTGGTACAGACGCTTATTTCCGTCATTGTGCCGATGCTGATGCCGGCGCTCGTTTCCTGTGCGCTGTTCCAGTTCATGTGGTCTTCCAATGACTTCATGGGGCCTCTTTTGTACGTTAAGACACCGGCAAAATATCCGGCGGCAATTTTTGTAAAACTGTCGATGGATGCGGATAACGGTTTTGAGTGGAACCGTGTTCTGGCAACCTCGCTGATTTCGATCGTCCCTTCGCTCGTTATTTTCTTTATGGCGCAGGACCAGTTCGTGGAAGGAATTGCGGCGGGAGGCGTTAAAGGATAGGGGAGGCTTGTCCATTCCGGGATTTGAGCTGCCGCAGGGCAGCGATATGCCGGGAATTAAAAGCAGGCGGATGCAGGAGCAGATGTGTATGTGAGGGGGATAGAAGTGCTGAGTCGGATTTTTAATGTGGACAATGCGGTTTTTCGATTTTTCAATACGGTGGGATATATCTGGTGGCTTCATGTCTTATGGCTTTTGTGTTCGCTTCCGGTCTTTACGCTGGGAGCGTCCACGACTGCGCTCTGCTATAGCTGCATGAAGCTTCATCGCAAAGAGGGATATGCGACGCGGAATTTTTTTCATTCTTTCAGAGAAAATTTCGGACAGTCCACGATTTTATTTCTGTTTTTTCTGTTTACCGGCGGTATTTTGCTGTTTGATCTGATACTATGTGGACAGCTTGATCTTGTGGCGGGCAGTTTTATCCGATATGGAGCGATTGCTTTGCTGATACCGTATTCTATGACAATGCTGTATGCTTTTGCGGTGCAGGCAAGATTTGTCAATTCGCCGGGAAAGACATTACGGTATGCTTTTTTCGTAGCGGGGAGATACTTTAAGTATACCTTTCAGATGATGCTGGTGGTAGCAGCGGTACTGTACTTGAATACGACAATCGTGTTGGTCAATTTTCTGACATTGTCGATTGGCGTCGGGGTAGTCATGTATATTCTGGCGTTGTATTATGATAAGATTTTCACGGAGTTGATAGAGGGCTCCCAAGAACCATCAGCAGAGCGCCGATCATAATGCAGAAATCCGAGATATTAAAAACAATACTCCTAATCGCCTTGTTTTTCACCGGAAAACTCACATAATCCACGACATAATGCCGGCGCATCCGGTCGTAGGTGTTGCTGTATGCGCCGCCAAGCAAAAGTGCAAGTCCGCTTTTCAGAAGCCTGCTGCCTCGAAAACTGAAAGTCACGAGAAAAAGAACGGTCATAGCCAGTGTCAATGCGATGGACAAAATTGCCACAAAGCCGCTCTTTTTTTCGCCCATGTTCAAAAAGGCGCCTTTGTTGTGGTGCTTCCGAAGAAGCAGGCAGCCGCGTCCGATTTCTTTTGTTTCCCCTTCCGGTACTTTTTTCTCTATCAGATTCTTAATTCCCATATCCAGAAAGAAAATGCCGGCGGCAATCAGTGCATAGATCATAGTGGGTGCTCCTTTTCGGTGATTTTTATAAAAGCTCCATATTTATTGACTTTTTGGTGAATCCATAATCTGTATACATTTTATAGGCAGCTTCATTTTTGGCATTTACCTGTAATTCAATTCCGTCATAACCCTTCTGAAGCTTTAATTCTTTAAGAAAGTCGAAGAAAGTATGCCCGATTCCTTTTCCGCGATAATCCTTGTCAACTGCCATGGAGTCAACAAAAATAGTATTCCTTGTTACCAGATTAGAAGCTTCTACATGACGGTATATAATAAATAAAATACCCGCGATAATTCCTTCATATTCTGCAACAAAAAAAGTTTTATCTTTGACCGCCTGCTCATAGACTTCCAAAGGCAGCACGGTTTCATTATATTTATATATATCCGGGCGCCAGTCAATGTGCATCTGCTGAACCTGTTTCATGATTGCTGATATTTGTTTATATTCGTCCAATCTCGAATTTCTAATGTAAATCTCCATTTGTAAATCTCCATTATTGTTGTTCTTCCTCGGGCTTGTTGTGTTCACTCTTATCTTCCAAAGCGGCATGTCCGATTTCCGCTCCTATCCAGAAAGCAAAAAAATGTACGGCAAACACGAGCCATAGAGGTCTGTCATTAAAATTTCTGATCAAAGAAGTTAAATGAAAGTGATTCCATGTTACGGAGTCGCATATCCAGGAAATGACAGGAAAAAGCATAATCGTTAAAAAAGAGCATAGAAGAGACATGGCGATTCTTTGGATTATTTTGTCAAAGTTCCCTCTCCGCGATACCGCATCGCCAATCAGGTAAACGATAACAAACCAGGTTGGTATGATCACCAACAGCATCGGAAGAACCAGAAAAAGCAAAAGGGACATAATGGGTATAGCGAAAAAAAGGATACAGCCTGTTGCGAGCAGTCCCCAGTAAATCCAAAATGGCATTAATGCTTTCATCATAGAACTCTCCATTCCTGCTCAGGTAGTTTTCAGCATAAAATACGCTCTGGCCCTGTCTGGGTGGCGCTGGCTTATTAAGCCTGCGTGACGCTGGATATTAAGCCTGCGTCTATTATAACATATACCGGAACAGAATGTAAGGCCTTGACTTTGAAATATTACAGATGTAAGATTAATGGAAGAAACTTATAGAAGAAGGAAGGAAAAATGATGCGGTTAAGCAAAAGAATCCTGTTTTTGGCGGTGTTCATTTCCTGCATTTCGTTTCCGTGCAGATGCGGCAGCATGACAGGAGCGGGAAATGCGAGGATGGCTGATCTTATGGCAGAGGGGATAGCGGCCGGAGAAAAGGCGGTCGAAACAGTAAAGACGGAGTGTATCTCTGTAGTTTATCGTGCCGTCTATGAAGAGGCAATGCGGACGAATACGGCGGGCAGTCTGGATATGATGCGGAAAATAATCGCTGAATTGGGAAAAAGAGGTTATGCGGCAGTCGATAGCGATAATCAGGTGGATATGGTCAATCCGGAATTGGTCCTGCGTTTTTGTGAGGCGGTGGAAGATGAGGAGACGGCAAAGCTGACAGTCATTGTACCTGCTTGTCTTGGCAGCTTTGTAAAATATGACTTTGAGACGGAAAAGGGAGATGTGTATATCCTCAGGAGGTATTATCAGTATGAAAACGGACATATGCAGAACAGGAGCACAGCTGTTTATTCTGCCGATGCGTGGCAGTATACGGAAGAAGGATATCTATTGTTTGAGGGAAGTTATTATACGGCAGACTCTTATGTGCTCGTATGCAGCGATGAGCCGGAATATGCCGCATTCAGAATAGTGCCGTTAGAAGAAAAATGCCGGGAATTGAATCGGAAGTATATTCTTCCGGCCGGTTATCAAATGAATGAACTGTTTTTGACGGATTGGAGCGAAGAAGATTTTGCGGGCATCGATTTCTATGATCTGTTTGATGTGCTGTATGAGGAAGCGAATGGGCGGAGTAATCCATATGGAATGGATGCGAATCCAAACGTAGGAACGATTTATCAGATACCAGCGGAAGAATTTGAAGGTGTCATCATGCAGTATTTTCAGATAGACCAGGAAACGCTCCGTTCCCGGACGGTCTATCTGCCACAGGAAAAGGCATACGAATACAAGCCGAGGGGATTTTATGAGCTGGGTTACACCAATATTCCATATCCGGAAGTGGTGGATTATGAAGTGAAGCCGGACGGAACGATTGAGCTGATCGTGAATGCCGTATTTCCTTATGAAAAAACGGCCAGAGCTTACTCTCACAAGGTTGTGGTCAGACCAATGCAGGACGGCGGTTTTCAATATGTATCCAACGAGAAGCTGGTGCCGGAAGAAGACTATCGTATCTGGTGGTACTCCGAACGGCTGTCGGAAGAAGCGTGGAATGAGACTTATGGAGAGCAGATTAAAGTTTTCCGATGAGAAACATCAAAAAAGAGCGCCGCTGTGGTGACGCTCTTTTGCTGTATTTTTCAGAATAATGAACGCGGTATTACTGTGTGATGACCGTTCCGCCTTTCCCTTTGATAGCATCGGATACTGTAGAAAGGGAGGTGATCAGGACGCTGCCTTCCGGCACGGCCTCCAGATAGGCGATGGCAGCCTCGATCTTGGGAAGCATAGAGCCTTTTTCGAACTCGCCTTTTGCGATATATGCCTTTGCTTCTGTCACGTTCATACGCGCGATAGGCGCCTGATCTTCTTTCCCGAAATTCTGATAAACAAAAGGAACACTTGTCAGAATGATCAGTTCATCTACTTTCAAATCGCCTGCCAGTTTACCGGCAATGGAATCTTTTTCAATGACGGCGGATGCGCCTTTTAATGCGTGGTTCTGCTCAATAACGGGAATACCGCCGCCGCCGCAGGCGATTACGACCTGACCGGCATCTGCAAGAGTGCGGATAGCGTCGATTTCTACGATATCAATCGGCTTAGGTGCGGCAACTACACGCTGGAATCCCTTACCGGGGTTTTCGATTACATAGTTTCCTTTTTTGATCTCCGTTTCGGCATCCTCTTTGGACATATATCTTCCGATGACTTTTGTCGGTTCATAAAATGCTTCATCGTAAGGATCCACGGTCACCTGTGTTAAAATTGTGCTGACAGGTTTGGAGATACCGCGGGCAAGCAGCTCCGTACGCAGAGTATTCTGAATATCATAGCCGACATAGCCCTGGCTCATTGCAGAGCAGACACACATTGGTGCGGGTGTATAATCAATGTAGACACGGCGCAGTTCGGTCATAGCTTTGTGGATCATGCTGACCTGCGGGCCGTTGCTGTGTGTGATCGTCAGCTGGTAATCGGCTTCTACCAGATCGGCAAGCGCTTTTGCAGTTATTTTTACGGCATCCCACTGCTCCATTGTGGTATAGCCCAATGCTTCATGTCCAAGAGATACAACGACCTTTTTTTTGCTCATAATATATCCATGCCTTTCTCTTATTTGCTGTCTCTTATTAAAGATGTTCTCATTATAACAAAAATACGGGAAGTTGGCAAGGCTGTGCGGGGAAGATTAGGTTGACAGTCCTTTCTGAAATGGAGTAATATTAAAATAGAGTTTTAGTCAGGGGATAACGGCATTGTTGGGAAAACGGGAAGGGGTTACATGGGGGATAAAAAATTACAAAATATGTCACTTGATCAGATCAAATCCATTATGGATGTGATACAGATGTCTTCCGAAGCATATCTGTATATTCTTGATCTTGATTTCGATATCTATATGATTCCGGAAAAACTGACGGAACGGGTCGCGCTGGACTCGACACGGATTGAGCATTGTACGGAAGCTTTGAAGGCGGTCATCCATCCGTCCGATTATCAAATGGTAGTAGATGATATTGCCAGATGCGCTTCGGGCGAGCAGGCCGGACACGACCTGGAATACCGCTGGCTCAGCAGGGACAACAGGGTCATGTGGATAAGCTGCCGCGGAACGGTAGTTACCGGCGCGGACGGGAACAAGCTGCTCGTGGGAAAAATTACGGAGCTTGGCAGAAAAGCGAAGGCCGATAATGTGACCGGACTTCGCAGAGAATCAAGATTTCGGCTGGATGCGGAAGAAATTTTGCGGGACAGACCGGAGGCCATTCGATACTGTATGCGGATCGGTATTGATAACTTTAAGGAAATCAACGAAAAAGACGGCGTGGAAGCCGGTGATGAGATTCTTTATAAAATGTCGAAATGTATTACGGACGTGGTCTTGGAGGGCGTTGATGTTTACCGTCTCGTAGCCGATGAATTTATGATTTTGGATTCGGTTTCAGACCCCGGTGAAGACCCAAGGAAAATCTACAGGCAGATTTGTGCCAAGGTGGCAGAGGTCGTGCGGGAGAATGACTACAGCCGGTTCTATACTGTTTCTGCGGGGGTTCTTTATAAGGATTTTGCCGGAAAGAACAGCGATGAACTGATGCGGCTTTCAGAATTTGCCTTGAATGAGGCGAAGCGCAGAGGAAAGAATCAGGTGGCGCTTTTCCGTCAGGAAGATTATGATAAATATCTGGAACAATTGGATATCCGAAAAGAATTAAGACGGGATATCGCCAATGATTTTCGTGGTTTTCAAGTATACTATCAACCTATCGTAGATGCGGATACCTATCAGGTGGTCGGGGCGGAAGCGCTTCTTCGGTGGAAGAGTGAAAAGTATGGAAATGTTTCGCCAGCGGTCATGATTCCGATCATGGAGGAAAGCGGACTGATCATTCCGGTAGGACGTTATGTCTTGTGGGAAGCTGCCAGAATGTGCAGGAAATGGCAGGCAGTCGTTCCGAGGTTTCATGTCAATGTAAATTTATCCTATGTACAGGTGCATAAAAGCGATTTGATGAATGATGTTGTCCAGTGCATCAAAGAAGTCGGGATTACGCCGGACAGTCTTGTTCTGGAATTGACGGAGAGCGGCTATATCGAAACGGATAATCGTATTCAGGAGTTATTCCGGGATTTAAAGGAGAGAAAGATCAATCTCGCCATCGATGATTTTGGTACGGGCTATTCCAATATGCGTTATCTGAAAGAAATTGAAGCCAAGACGATAAAATTGGACAGAAGCTTTGTATTGCAGGCATTGCAGAATGATTATGACTATACGATCATTTGTCATTTGATCGATATGATACACAGTGTGGGTTCCACCGTGTGTATGGAAGGGATTGAATATACACACGAACTGGAGAAAATGAAACAGGCGGGGCCGGATATGATTCAGGGTTTTCTGTTTGGCCGGCCGGCGCCTGCGGAAGAATTTGAAGACAGTTTTATCACAAATTCTCCCTGATGCGGATATCAATATCTACATAATTGTACTCTGCCTGCGGGGATTCTCCCGTTGTCAGGTGGGTAAACAGAATATCAAGGGGTTTAGAACCCTGTAATAAGGGCTGTTGGCAGATAGTTGCTGCGATCAGTCCTTTTTTGATCAGCTCTTTTGTCGTTTCCACCATATCATAGGTGAATATTTTAATATCATACTGGCGGCCGGATGCGATAACGGCACGGCAGCCGCCGTAGACACCTCCAGCGGTAAAATATAGCGCGTTGATCTCAGGGTGCGATTTTAAAAGCCGAGAAGTCATTTCATAGCTCTCAAAATCATCGTCCTGGTTCGTAACTGTAGCGGAAATGTGGATATTTTCGCAATCTTTGATGATATCCCTGAAACCGGCGATGCGTTCCGTGTGGCAGAGGACGTTTCCGGAGCCCGAAATGATGCCCGTATATACCTGGCCGGTGGTCATCAGACGCATCAGTCCGGCAGCAGTCTGGCCGGAGCGGTAATAGTTACAGCCGACATAGGCGATGCGTTTGGAAGCTTCGATATCGGTATTCAATGTGACGACCGGAATGTGTTGTTCGTATAAGGCATTGATCTTTCGGCGGACGGCGTTGTCATTGTAAGGAGAAAGCGCGAGGCCGTTCACGCCTTCGGCCGCCAGTTCATCGATAGCGGCAAGCTGCTCTTCCAGATCATAATCGGTCTGTCGAATGAGGACGGTACAGTTATAGCTTTCCAGTTCGGCTGCCTTTTCGGAAATGCCGCGGAGCACTTCTTCATAGAACGGATTTCCCTTACCGAGAAGGACGACGCCGAGTTTCAGCTTTCGTTTCTGGGCAGCAAGAACGATGCCGGCCCTGTTTGGTTTGTAATCGAGTGCCTGGGCGATTTCTAGTATTTTCTCTGCAGTTTTGGGATTGACTGCGCCGCGATGATTCAGGACACGGTCTACCGTGCCTCTCGATACGCCGGCGAGCGCCGCAATTTCTTTAATGGTTGCCATGAGTTTCTCCGCATGTATTTTTTGCTTATCTATTTTACGTTACCATAAACGGGAACGCTAAGTCAAACGAAAAACGGGAACGGGAACAATATCGTGATTATGAACAAATCCGCAATCGGTGAAAGGCGTGAAAATGCCCTATTTTTGTACATTTTTCCAAAAATGACAAGGGGTCTTGATTTTCCGTTTCCAAGGGATTATGATAAAAGAAACGTGCCCGCGCACATTAAGCCTTGTCAGGCAGTCTTTTGTATGCGGGAAAAGTGTGAAGAGAAGTTCTAGAACTCGCGCCAGAGGGCGCTTCGTTAAGAACTTCTACGATCTGCGGAGCAGACCTTCTTCACACGAAAGAACGCCTGAAAAGCGGCGTTTTTCCTGTTGAATGTTTGTGCCGGCTGAGCCGGCATGTTGGAAAGGTTGAGAAAAGGGCATAGTTATAAAGATGAAGGAGGGTTACAATGCTGTATATAGGTGTAGATTTGGGAACATCGGCAGTCAAATTACTGTTAATGGATAACGAGGGAAAGATTCAGAATATCGTATCTAAAGAATATCCGCTGTATTTTCCGCATCCGGGCTGGTCGGAACAGAAACCGGAGGACTGGTATGAGCAGACGATAGCCGGTATCAAAGAACTGTTAAAGGATTTCGATAAGAGTCAGGTAGCCGGCATCAGCTTCGGCGGACAGATGCACGGGCTTGTCATTCTGGATGAAAAGGATGAAGTGATTCGTCCTGCTATTTTGTGGAATGACGGAAGAACCTCTGAAGAATGTGATTATCTGAATAATGTCATCGGTAAAGATAAACTGTCCGAGTATACAGCCAATATCTCTTTTACCGGATTTACCGCACCGAAGATTCTTTGGGTAAAAAATAAGGAGCCGGAGAATTTTGCAAGAATATGCAGGATCATGCTGCCGAAAGATTATATTGCCTATAAACTGACGGGCGTTCACTGTACCGACGTATCGGATGCTTCGGGAATGCTGATCTTCGATGTGAAGAACCGCTGCTGGTCGAAGGAAATGTGTGATATCTGCGGCGTGAAAGAAGAGCAGCTTGCGAAGATTTATGAAAGTTATGAGACCGTGGGCACTGTACTTCCTGAAATTGCAAAGGAACTTGGCATTTCGGAGAATGTCAGGGTGGCGGCCGGAGCGGGCGATAATGCGGCAGCGGCTGTAGGAACCGGAACGGTCGGAGACGGCATGTGTAATATTTCACTGGGCACCAGCGGAACAATCTTCATCTCGTCCAACAAATTCGGCGTGGATAAATATAATGCATTGCATGCTTTTGCACATGCTGACGGACATTATCATTTAATGGGCTGTATGCTGAGCGCGGCGTCCTGCAATAAATGGTGGATGGACGATATTATCGGAACGGGTGATTACGGCACGGAGCAGAAAGAAATTACGAAGCTGGGAGAGAATCATGTTTATTTCCTTCCTTATCTGATGGGAGAACGTTCTCCTCATAATAACCCGAACGCGAGAGGAACGTTCATCGGTATGACAATGGATACGACGAGAGCCGATATGACGCAGGCCGTTTTGGAAGGTGTGGCTTTTGCGCTGCGTGACTCTTTTGAAGTGGCAAAATCTCTCGGAGTTAAGATTGACAGGACAAAAATCTGCGGCGGCGGCGCTAAGAGCCCCCTTTGGAAAAAAATTATTGCGAATGTCCTGAATTTAAAAGTTGACGTTATTGAGAGCGAAGAAGGACCGGCTATGGGCGGTGCGATGTTGGCAGCGGTTGCCTGCGGCGAGTATACGAACGTTGAAGAAGCGGCGGCAAAAATCGTCAAGGTAGTCGATACGGTAGAGCCGACACCGGAGCTGGTGGAAAAATATGAGGCGCGCTATCAGCAGTTCAAGGAAATCTATCCGGCCTGCAAGGCGCTTTTTGATAAGATTCAGTAAAACCTAAAATCGCAAGCAGGCACCGGAAATTTTCGAAAATATGGTTTTGCAAATGCCGGACCGGCTTAAAGTAGAAAGGAGAACTCGAAAGTATGGAAATTAAAAAAATTACAGACCCTGCATTCCGCAAATATGGCAGGGTAGTGCAGGGAATCGATTTCAGCGATTTGGTAGAGGCAATCAAAAAAGAGACGCCGCTGCCGGAAGGCGTTGCCTATGAACCGTCTATTGCGGCATTGGAGGCGGCAACAGCGGCGAAAGAACTTCAGAAAAAAACATATGGAGAGCTGCCGATTGAAGTTGGTTATTGCAATGGACATAATTACAAATTAAATGCGGTCGAGTACCACAGGAGTTCTGAAATCAATGTTGCGGCGACGGATGCAGTGCTGATTGTCGGAATGCAGCAGGATATCACGGATGATTTTACTTACGATACATCCCTGATGGAAGCTTTTCTTGTGCCGGAAGGAACCGCAGTGGAGATTTATGCGACGACGCTTCATTATGCACCGTGCAGCGCGAATGATGGTGGTTTCAAGGTAGGAATCGTTCTGCCGGCTGGCACGAATTATCCGCTGGAAGATACACACGAAGGCTGGGAGGATGCGCTGATCACCGCACAGAACAAATGGCTCATCGGCCATGCCGAGGGCGGACTGGATGACGGCGCACATATCGGGCTGGTTGGAAAGAATTTAGATATTCGGGAATAGCGTGAGAAGAACTTCTAGAGCTCACAGCAAAAGCCTGATACTCAGGCTTGGCTGTTTCGCTAAGAAGTTCTACGATTTGCCGAAGGCAAATCTTTCTCACGCCGGAGAATGCCTAAAAAGCGGCATTCTCCCTGACAAACTTGTTTATCTTGAGATTTTGCGATTCCGCAAAGCGGAATCATGGAGGTTAGCATAATTACCGGTAGACCCGGTTAAAGGAGGATATAATCTATGAACAATTTACCAAAAGTAAAAATCGGCATTGTAGCAGTAAGCCGTGACTGCTTCCCGGCATCTTTGGCAGTCAACAGAAGAAAAGCGTTGGTAGAGGCCTACAATAAGGCATATGATGCGGCTGACATTTATGAGTGTCCTGTCTGCATTATCGAAAGCGAAATCGATATGGTCAATGCTTTAAAGGATATCAAAGAGAATGGCTGTAATGCGCTCTGCGTATATCTTGGCAACTTCGGTCCGGAAATTTCCGAGACGCTGCTTGCAAAACATTTTGAGGGACCTAAGATGTTCGTGGCAGCCGCAGAAGAGTCCCAGAACGATCTGATTCAGGGACGCGGCGACGCATATTGCGGTATGCTGAATGCAAGTTATAACTTGAAACTTCGTAATGTAAGGGCATATATTCCGGAATATCCGGTAGGCGATGCAGAAGACTGCGCGCAGATGATTCATGAGTTCATTCCGATTGCACGTGCGATTGTGGGACTTTCCAGCCTGAAGATCATTTCTTTCGGACCTCGTCCGTTGAACTTCTTAGCTTGTAACGCGCCGATCAAACAGCTTTACAATCTGGGTGTTGAAATCGAAGAAAATTCAGAGCTTGACCTGTTCGAAGCGTTCAAGAAGCATGAAGGCGATTCCCGTATCCCGGATGTTGTAAAGGATATGGAAGAAGAACTCGGCGCCGGCAATAACAAACCGGAAATCCTGCCGAAACTGGCGCAGTATGAACTGACGCTCCTTGACTGGATTGAAGAACACAAAGGTTACAGAGAGTATGTTGCGATCGCGGGAAAATGCTGGCCGGCATTCCAGACACAGTTTGGATTTGTTCCCTGCTATGTGAACAGCCGTCTGACAGGAAGAGGCATTCCGGTATCTTGTGAAGTGGATATTTACGGTTGTCTGAGCGAGTTCATCGGCGAAGCTGTCAGTGACGATATCGTTACGCTGCTCGATATTAACAACTCCGTTCCGAAGGATATGTATAAAGAAGCGATCGAAAATAAATTTGATTACAAATATACGGATACTTTTATGGGCTTCCACTGTGGAAATACCTGTTCAAAGAAGCTTTCCAAGTGCAGCATGGAATATCAGATGATCATGGCAAGAAGCCTTCCGGAAGAAGTAACACAGGGTACGCTGGAAGGAGACATTGTTCCCGGCGATATCACATTCTATCGTTTACAGAGCACGGCGGATAATATTCTGCGTGCGTATGTAGCAGAAGGTGAAGTCCTTCCGGTAGCGACCAAATCATTCGGCGGTATCGGTGTATTCGCGATTCCGGAGATGGGCAGATTCTATCGTCATGTATTGATTGAGAAGAATTATCCTCATCACGGCGCGGTTGCGTTCGGACACTATGGAAAAGCGCTCTTTGAGGTATTCAAATACATCGGCGTGGAAGTAGGCGAGATTGGTTACAATCAGCCTAAGAGCAATCCATATCCGACGGAGAATCCGTTTGCGTAAGGAGTATAAGCCTGCGGGTATATAATGTGTATAATAAAAAAGCACCGGAATTTTCCCGGTGCTTTTTGCTTATATGTTCATGGTACATTATACAATCCCATTCATGATAGTTGCCGTATCCAATGATGTACGCGTACCCTGGCTGTTGTAAAGCGTGGAACTGCCATTGTTGGCATATCTGTAAATCTGGCTCGCTCTGTTGGATACCTGATCCGCAAAGGAATTGCTGCCTTTGAAAAGCGTCTTCAAAGTAGACATATTCGCCTTCTTAAAAGTCTTTTCGTCAATGGATAAAGTGCGGTCGGCATTCATCGTAATGCCAGCCTTTGCTAACATCTTGTAGTTGGCATAAGTCGTATTGTTCATTGTATTTGCCTGGTTGCTGACGGCGCTTACACTGCTGTTCGACGCATTTTTGATCATGGAATTATAATCCTTGACAAAAGAAGATACGCTGTCATAAATTTTATCCTTGTTCTCCTCGGTATACTCCAGATTGTTCAGCGCTGAGGCACTCTTCTGTGCAGCCTTGGCCGATGAAGAAGCCGCACTGTCTTTGCCGACTTTATTTTTGGAGGTCGTATCATTCTCTTCCTCCATTGCTTTTGTTTGTTTTGCATAGTAGGCTTTTAACATTCTGCCATAACTTCCGTTCTTAATAGAAGCATAATCACTTAATAAAGTGTTGCTTGCCAGACCGCCTAACCCGCTCCCGGCAGAGGAAGAAAAGCCGGAACTCAATAAACTGGAATAAACATCTCCCAGACCGGATGTTAAACCGCTAAGACCAATTGCCATAATGATCACTCCTTTGATTCTTATTGATTCGTATTTATCAGACTTCCATGTCGATTTTTAATAAATCTGTTTATATATATTATCTCGGCATTTGGCATGATTTGTAAAGAGGAAATTTGAAAAATTTTCATTTTTTTAAATCCTGCAATAACCGAAAAAGATAACTTGCGGAATGAGGATATCTACGCCATAATAGGAATAGAAAGAATTTGACAGGATAGGCAGGAGGGCGGAAAACAATGAAGAACAGAGGCAATGAACTATTTCAGTTTGTGGGCGGGCTTGCGATGCTGGTCGTCGGGCTTTTTATACTTTCACAGAAGGTGATCGTATCATCGGGCTTTTTTGGGACAGGCATCTGGCTTGGGAATTTTCATATGAGCAACGGCCTGATCATGATACCCTTTATTATCGGCATTGTCTGGATGTTTGCTTCCGGCGGCAGTTTTTGGTCTAAAGTGTTTACGGTGGTCAGCGTGCTTCTCATCATTGCCGCGATTATTATTTCCACCAGAATTTATTTGGCACATCTTACATTATATGAGTGGATCCTGATTCTGGTGCTGATATTTGGCGGGGCCGGCCTGTTAGCCAGAGTGTTATTTGCCATGCCGGGAAAGCGCCGGTGTGTAAAGGAAGAAGACCAGAAGGTAATAGAGGTCCAGGATAAAATGCGCGAAATCGAGAAAGAAATCGAGCAGATTAAAAACGGTTCTCAGGTCGAAAAATAAATGCACGAAATTATTTTCAAAGATTGGAATACACCGGCATATACTGTACAAATAATAATGCAGGGTGGTTTGCATGAGTGAGAATAAAAAGCCATGGAATGAAAAACTGAAACTTGTTTTAAATGAGCTGGAAGACAAAATCGGTGCGGAAAGCGAGGGAACGGCGCGGAACAGGAGAATACACAGGACGCAACAGAAAAAATATGAGACAAAAGCAGAGTGGAAAAAGGCGGCTTTCAAGCAGGAGGTCCTTTTACATATCGTGATGTCGGCCGCTTTTCTGCTAACGACCGTCGCGCTTCTTCAAGGCATTGTTAAAGTACTGCCGGAGTCCATTACAGTCAGCAGCAGCGTCAATGGAAGGGAGCTTCCCATCTATTGTGTAGAGACGGATAAGAAGCAGATTGCGCTGAGTTTTGATGCGGCATGTGGAGGCGGTCAGTTGCGGTAAAAAATGCGATTGTATTTTTGTTGTATATTTTTACGATTATATAGTGACTTTATAGAAGAATTATGATACAATCCTGTTATCAAATTTAAGAAGGAGGTGAAACGATATGACAAACAATGAACTGTTGCTTGCAATTTCCGATATGATGGATACGAAACTGCGGGCGGAGCTGCAGCCGTTGAGGAACGAAATGCAGGATTTCAAGGATGAGATGCGAAGCGAAATGCAGGATTTCAGAGGTGAGATGCGAAGCGAAATGCAGGATTTCAAGGATGAGATGCGGAGCGAAATGCAGGATTTCAAGGATGAGATGCAGAGCGGAGTCCATCAGATTAAGTTGTTTCAGGAGAATATCATTCTTCCGCGTCTGGATACGATTGAGTCCTGTTATCTTGATACCTATCGCCGTTACAGGGATAATGCCGACAGAATGGAAGCGGTTTTTGAGGATGTTGGCATCATGAAAAAAGTGCTTGCAGAACACAGCAAACAACTCCAGAAACTGGCATAATTCTTAACAATTCAGATTATCTGTAAATCTTTCGGGTTTATCAGAAAAACGATAGACCACGGTTATCTTATGGTCTTCATAGATTCTGATCTCATGGAGCATGGCAGTTACGGTTTCTCTGTCCAATTGTTCCACTTCACGACATTTTAACAGGTGTTGAATCCAGGGTATGGACAAAGTATCCGGCAGTTTTTGCATATTTTCGTGGGACTCCAGACTTACGAGCTGTTTGTTCAAAAGTTCTTCTTTGCGCGTATAGTCCTGTCTGTAAGCGGTAAATTCTTCTTCGGAAAGGAGTTCTTCCCGATAATCTTCATAGACGTTTTTTTTCAGTCTCCGGATCCGGTTTCGTTCCGCTAGTATTCGTTTTTTTTCCTGTTCATATTCAGCTCCCGCAGTAGAGTTTTCAAAGGTTCGGGATGTTATGATCTCTTCTGAAATGTCCATATGATGCAGAATCGTATTCAAATCTTTCAACAGGATGTTTTCCAGCGTCTGGTATGATATTTTATGCGGCGTACAGGCCTGACGTCCGGAACGTACATAGCTTCCGCAATAGTAACAGGTGCCGGACGGATTGTTTTTTTTGACAAGTGCCCGGCCGCAGTCTCCGCACTTTAAAAGGCCTGCCAGAACAGACGGATTGGAAGTCAGGTCAAGGCTTCTGGTCCGGCAGTTCAGCAGGTTTTGTGCTTTTTCCCAGGTACTTTGGTCGATAATTGCGTCATGCGTTCCCGGCACGATGATCCAGCTTTCCGGCTGTCTAGCATGAGATTTTCCCCTCATCTGTTGACTTTTCCGGCCCTGAACCATGTTGCCGAGATACATTTCGTTCCGCAGAATGCGGTGGATGGTCGAATAGCTCCAGTAGGAAACGCTGTCCGTATGGTGGGTATTTCGGTAATGCTCGCCGTTTGCGTTTTTATAGGCGGAAGGGCAGAGGATGCCTTCTTCGTTTAAGATGCCTGCAATGCGGAGTTTACCGCAGCCTGCATTGTAGAGGGCAAAAATTCTGCGTACGACGCCGGCGGCGTATTCGTCGATGACCAGCTTGTTCTTATTAGAAGGAGACTTCCGATAACCATAGGAAGGAAAAGCACCAATGAATTCCCCGGCTTTCTGCTTGGTCAGAACGGAAGCGTGGATTTTCCGGGAAATATCCCGGGCATACTGTTCGTTAAAAATATTTTTGATGGGCAGGAGCATGTCGTAGGCCTGCGCAAAGCTGTCAATATTATCCGTAATGGAAATGAACCGGACATTTCGCTCCGGGAAATATCGTTCCAGATATCTTCCCGTGTCGATGTAATCACGTCCGAACCGGGACAGGTCTTTCACGATGACGCAGTTGACCTTTCCGGCTTCGATATCGTTTATCATCCGCCGAAAAGCGGGGCGCTCATAATTTGTTCCGGAAAAACCGTCGTCAATGTAAATGTCGTATACGAGCAGGGCATCCCGCTCTTTTATGTAATCGGCAAGAAACTTTTTCTGATTGCTGATGCTGTTGCTTTCAGTCTTGTCACCGTCGTCTCTGGATAATCTGATATATTCCGCTACATGAAAAAACATTTCTTTTCTCATAAAAATCTCCATTCCGCCGCCTTTGGCTGGCGGCACAAATAGCAATGAAAGTTCTACTTTCTTTCACACTAATTTCCATCTTCATTCAGTCTGCGAATTTGGGGCGCGTTTTCCGGTTGCCAGCGTGGCTGCATGACCGGAAGCAGGAAAAAGGTGCAGCCGGATGATCTGCTCTATGAACTCATCCACCGTGATATCTCCCAGGAATTCCCTTTCAATCGTATAATCTGCATCATCTGCTGCTTTTTGTATATTTTGCTGCAACGCGTTTGCCTCTTAACAGTATGGTCTTTTATAAAATATACGGCAGACGGCTGTGCGATTATGCCCCTTTTATTTTAAAAGTTTTTCAAAGAAAAGTTCTTTTCAAAAAAAAGAAATTCTATGTTGACAAATCAAGTATGTTAATATATTATTGTTAATAACAAATAAATAATAACAGAAAGAGAGTAAGAAATGAGAAGTATAAATAGACAATTGCGAAACGCATGATTCCAAGACAGCAGTTGTGCAGAATAGACAAATCGCAAGCAGGGCGCTGTGGTTCGCCAAAGGTCACTTTCAGTGGCCTGATGCTTAGACGCCGTATTTTGGTGTCTTATGCACCGTTGCGAGCGACAGTGCAGCGAAAGCGTACCACGCGGTGATTGTCTATTTTGTACAACGGAAGCCTTTGAAAACATAGTTTCGCAATTATCTATAGAAGTATAAAACAAGAAAGGAGCAGATTATGAACAGGGAAAAGGTATTGGTAGTAGTGGATATGCAGAAGGATTTTATTGACGGTGCATTGGGGACGAAGGAGGCAGTCGGAATCGTCGAGAAAGCGGCAGCCGAAATTGCACAGTTTACGGGCAGGATTTTCGTGACAATGGATACTCATGAGAACAATTATCTGGAGACGGCCGAGGGAAAGAAACTTCCGGTTCCGCATTGTATCAAAGGAACGGACGGATGGCTTTTAAATGAAAAGATACAGGCGGCATTAGCCGGAAAAGTATATACGATAATTGAAAAGGGGACGTTTGGCTCCATGAAGTTAGCCGATGCGATTTGTGAGATTGGAAATCAGGAGGAACTGGAAATCGAGTGCTTCGGTCTGTGTACTGACATATGTGTCGTTTCCAATGTGCTGTTGTTAAAGGCGAATTTCCCGGAAGCAAAGATTATGGTCAGAGCGGACTGCTGTGCAGGAGTAACGCCGGAAAGTCACGAGGCAGCGTTGAAAACAATGCAGATGTGTCAGATTGAAGTATGAAGTGCAATTCTCCGAGGGCTGTGGGAAAATTTAAAGATAGATAGACAGGAGGCCGATTATGATCAGAATAAATGAAAATGACGTAAGTGTCAATAAATTTCCCGATGGAACACTTTTATTAAAAGAACTGATTTCAGAGGATTGCGGTCAGGAGGAAAGGAAGCGGAAGGCGACGATAACATGGCTTTTTGAAAATAACGAAGAGCTGGTGACGCTGATTTATCTGGCGGGGCATCTCCGGGCGCACGGTGTGGCAGAATTGTCACTCGATATGCCATATATCCCGAATGCCCGCCAGGATCGTGTGAAAGCAGCGGAAGATGTTTTTACGCTGAAATACTTTGCGGAAGTGATCAACTGGCTGAACTTTGATTCCGTTACCGTTCTGGATCCGCATTCTTCCGTCAGTGAAGCATTAATTGATAAGATTCTGGTGCGGACGCCGGAGCCTTTTATCCAGAAGGTCATCAATAAAATCGGCGGTGAAAAAGAACTGACGATGTTCTATCCCGATGAGGGGGCGTGCAAGCGGTATTCCGGGATGTTCAGACTGCCCTATGCCTTCGGAATCAAGAATCGGGACTGGGAGACGGGAGACATCAGGGGGCTGGATGTATCCGGAATGACGGACTGTATTCGGGACAGGAAGATTCTGATCGTAGACGATATTTCCAGTAAGGGCGGTACCTTTTATTTCAGCGCAAAGAAGCTGAAAGAGCTGGGGGCAGGAGAGATTTATCTGTATATTTCACATTGTGAGAATACCATTCTGGAAGGCGATGTTTTGACGAGCGGCTTGATTAAAAGGGTTTTTACGACGAACAGCATTTTTACGAAAAAAGATGAAAGGATAGAGGTGTTTGATTATGAATAAGACAAATCCAATGTTGTTGATTGATTATTATAAAGCGGTGCACGCGGAGATGCTTCCTGAAAGGATGACAAAATCCGTATCCTATTTTACGCCGAGGATGAGCCGGATTGGGCGGTGGGATAAGGTAGTCATGTTCGGTCTGCAGGGTTTTATCAAAACATATCTGATCGATTATTTTAATAAAGAATTTTTTGAAAGACCTTTTGGGGAAGTCATTGCAGAATATAAAAGAGTTCTGGATAACACGCTGGGAACCGGTATATACGGCATTGAAAAAATTGAGAAGCTTCACAGATTGGGATATCTGCCAATTGAAATCATCGCATTGCCCGAGGGAACGAGAGTTCCGGTCCATGTACCGATGTTCGGCATTACGAATACGCATCCTGATTTCGCGTGGCTGCCACAGGCGCTGGAAAGTCTGATTTCCGCGGAAAGCTGGCATCCCATGATCGCAGCGACGGTAGGTTATACTTATCGTGAGATCGTGAACCGATATTATGATCTGACCTGCGATGACAGTCTCGAAAAAGCGAAAGCACTCGGAGCGTTCGATTTCAGAGGGGAAGAATGCACGGAATCAGCAATCAAGGCAGGCGCAGGCTGGTGCCTTTCTTTTCTGAATACGGCGACGGTACCGGTCGTTCCATGGCTGGAACAGCTGTATTGCTGTGACTGTACGAAAGAGCCGGTCGCTTTTGGCAGCCCAAGTACGGAGCATGCGGTCATGTGCAGCAATTTTGCGGTGGACGGCGACGAGATCACTTTTCTGCGGCGGCTGCTCACCGAAATCTATCCGAATACAAGTGTTTCGGTGGTGTTGGATTCTTACGATTATTGGAATGTGATTGAGAATATCCTGCCGCAGTTGAAAGAGGAGATCATGAACCACAATGGATGTATGCTGATGCGCGGCGATTCCGGCGACTGTGTGGAAGTCGTTACAAAAACTGTTTTCAAGCTGTGGGAGGAATTCGGCGGAACAATGAACAGCAAAGGCTATAAAGTGCTGGATCCTCATGTAAAGGCGATTTACGGTGATTCCATTACTGTGCAGCGGTGCGGACAGATCTACCGGATTTTGGAAGAAAACGGTTTTGCCTGCTCCAATGTGGCGCTCGGTGTCGGTTCTTTTTCCTTCCAGTGCATCGAAGAGGACGGTGTTCTGAAGCCTTTTACGAGAGATACGTTCAGTTCCTGCATCAAGGCGACCTACTGCGAAATTGACGGGAAACCGTACCCAATCTTCAAAGACCCGAAGGATGGCGGCTTTAAAAAGTCTCAAAAAGGCTGCTGTGCCGTATCGGAGGAAAACGGAGAACTGCGGTACAGGGATGAACTGAATTGGGAAGAGGCATCTTCCGGCAGCAATCTTTTACAGACAGTATTTAAAGACGGCGTTCTGATCAAAGAACAGTCGCTGCGGGAGATACGGAATAGGTTACACGCGGATGCGTTTTAAAAGTGTGAGATAGGTTCGCGTGGCGAACCTATCTCACACTGCAGAATGCCCTGGCGGCCATTCTGCACGAATTGTTTGTGCCGTCTGTGGCGTCATGATGGGAAGTGTGTGGGAAAGGAGCATGGTTATAAGAATGAAAGAATTTCGTGCAATGGAAGTAAAAGAGAAATGTGTAACGTGGATCAGGGATTTTTTTGAAAAAAACGGAAAAGGCTGCAACTGCATTATCGGCATTTCGGGAGGAAAGGACAGTTCTGTCACGGCGGCTTTATGCGTGGAAGCACTCGGCAAAGACCGGGTCATCGGGGTTCTCATGCCGAACGGGGATCAGAGTGATATCGATGTGGCAGAACGACTGGTGGAATTTTTAGGAATCACGGGCATTACCGTCAATATCGGGCCAATCGTGCAGGCAGCAGCACAGGGCATACAGCAGATGCTGCCGGAGGGCTTGAGCAGTCAGGCTGCAGTCAATCTGCCCGCCCGCATCCGCATGGCTGTTCTGTATGCGGTATCGCAGTCAAAGAACGGCAGGGTGGCGAATACCTGCAACCTTTCGGAAGACTGGGTCGGTTATTCGACGCGTTATGGCGACAGTGTGGGAGATTTCAGCCCCCTTTCCGAGCTGACGGTCACGGAGGTGAAACTGGTGGGTAAAGCGGCCGGCCTGCCGGACGAATATATTGAAAAGGTGCCTTCTGACGGCCTTTGTGGAAAAAGTGACGAGGAAAATCTTGGCTTTTCCTATGAAGTGCTGGACAGATATATCCGCACCGGGGAAATAGAAGATGCTGCTGTCAGGGAGAAAATAGACAGGCTGCATGAGAAGAATCTGTTCAAGCTGCAGCTGATGCCAAAGTTTACAGAGCCGGAAGTTCCGGCTTGAGAAAGTGAGTCAGGGGGAAAGAGAATGATCACATTACTACCGGAGAAAAAAGGAACTTTTCTGCGCGCGTCCCTGTGCGATAGCTGTAACTTTTCCTGTGAATATTGCGCAAAGGATATGGGGATGGAAAATCATACGTCGGAGTGCGTCAAAGCCGGTTTGCTGAGCGCGGAGGAATACAGCAGAAATCCGGAGAAAATTGCGGCCCACGGATTTGAAATCATTTCCTTTACGGGCGGCGAACCGGTGCTTTGTAAAGATTTTGCCGATATCGCACAGGCGGCGGGAAGGCTGTTCCGGGTCGTGGAGATCACGACAAACGGTTCGAAACTGCACGAGCATATGGAAGCGATTCGAAAATATGTGGATGTACTGAAAATATCAGTCGATGCGGCGGATGATGCTCTGCGGGTAAAAATTACCCGTCAGAATGATGCAAAGGATACTCTGCAGATCGTGGAAATGTGCTGTCGGGCAGGGATTGCGCAAATCGGACTAAATTTTGTCTACATGAAGCAGAATGCAGAAGAACTGCCTAAACTGATTACATTTGTAAAAAGACTGAATAGGAAGTATAATCGTAATATATATATCAGCGTTCTGGATTTGTATTATTTCAAAGAAAACGATGCTTTCTGGCGGGAGCAGTTCAGCAATTTGAAAAAACTGCGGCCTTAACTGTGAGGGATATTGTCAGGAGAGGGCGTTTCGGAGACGCATTTGCGGGAATTTATGCAGATTGATTTGGAATTGCAGATAGATTCCTTCGCGGAACTGATGGATACGGCAAAGGAGTTACTTCACTGTTTATGCGAAGATGCTGTTTGGGAACTGGTTCCATACCTGCCGCTCACTACCGGGAACTTGGCCGTTATCGGGGAAAACCCATCGGGGGCTTCGCAATCGGGATTGAGCGCTTTATCATGGTTATGACAGGTGTGTCAGATATCAGGGAGACGACGGCGTTCAATAGATGGCAGCAGAGGCGGGCGTACGGAATGATCATCTTTTTCGGAAAGGAGCAGAACGCGCAACCATCTGAATTGGAGGAAATATGCGCATGAGCGGAAAAGATAGAGAAGTGAACGAGGGTGAGAAGGAGTTTCTGGATCATTATCATCCGGAGAAATACGCATCTATTTCCATCACGGTCGATGCCATTGTGTTCGGCGTGATGAAGGATACGACGGATAATTACAGGAAGCTGGACAGGCAGTCTTTGAAGATTCTGCTGGTAAAGCGGGAGCGTTATCCTTATAAAGACTGTTACTGCCTGCCCGGTGGTTTTGTCGGGGAAAAGGAGACTTTTGAGGATACGCTCGGCCGGGTGTTGATGAACAAAACGGGCCTTGCCAATATTTACAGCGAACAGCTCTATACTTTTGGCAGCGTGGAGCGCGACCCGCGGATGCGGATTGTCAGCTGTGCCTATATTTCGCTCGTCGATATCAACCAGACGAAGACTGAGGGAGCCGAATGGTTTGACATAAAGGATATTCACAGGATGGAGCTCGCATTTGACCATAACATGATTATCGAAGAGGCGCTCAAGCGCCTCAGGGGTAAGATTAATTATACGGATATCGTATTTCATATGATGCCGCAGGAGTTTACCATCAGTGAACTGCAGGAAGTATACGAGATCATACTCGGGAAAAAGCTGCTTGCGGCGGCGTTTCGGCGGACGATTTCCGAGAAACTTGAAGATACGGGGAAGATGACATCGAACGCGGGACACCGGCCTTCCAGAATTTACCAATACAAAAAAACGTCGCTGCCGCTAGTTACTGCCGGCATGGGGGAACGAGGATACTGCAAAGATTCTGGAAATTCTGAAGAAACATGATGTGAAAGTGACTTTTTTTATGACAGGGGGATGGGTGGAAGCTTACCCTGATGATGTGAAAGCCATTCTGGCAGCAGGTCACGATTTGGGCAATCACAGCGAGAACCACAAAAATATGTCACAGCTGTCAGACAGCGAATGCGAAGAAGAATTGATGTCGGTGCATAACAAAGTTCTTGAACTGACGGGCTATGAAATGTTTCTATTTCGTCCGCCCTACGGAGATTATGACAATCATGTCATAAAAATGGCGTATAAGTGCGGGTATTATCCGATTCAATGGGATGTGGATTCCCTCGACTGGAAGGACTATGGCGTAGATTCCATCATCAAGACGGTCACGGAGCATAAACATCTTGGTAATGGCAGCATCATCCTCTGTCACAACGGCGCCAAGTATACGGCGGAGGCATTGGAAACGCTGATTACCACGTTACAGGGACAGGGATATGAGTTCGTACCGATTTCGCAGTTGATCTACCGGGATAATTATCATATGAAGGCGGACGGGACGCAGGCTTCCGGCCTATAGAATTTCTGCGGTTCACATTGCGAACTTTTTTCGCCTGAGATAATGTAACGATATGAGGGGAAAGGATTAAAGGGATACCGGCAATCGTGCTGGTCATCAGCATTTTGTGTGCCTGTGCCGGAACGGAACGGGAAAGGAGGAGATTTACGGGCTGTGGGAAGCCATCTATGCAGCGACGTTCTTTTTCGCGGGAGCAGGCGATGACGGATATTACGATAGAGAACCGTCGGTTCAGCAGTCGGAATGGATGGAAAGTTACCGGTACCAATGGGAATAAAAGGGAATGAAGAGCAAAATTTATGATACCAAAAGCTTTTTTACAGAGGCGCATATAAAATGCCTTGGCATCCAGTCGGAAGAGGAGACGGATTATCATCCCTATGAGATTCTTGTCAGGAATGGCGTCCGGTTTGCGCTGCCCAATTATACCTATGGTACGAATGGCATATGGCTGCCCGAAGAGAACCCCAATATGGTGCATATGCTCGATGATGAAAAAAATAACAAAAGATATTGAAATGGCGAAGAATGAAAGCGATTTCGTCATTGTTTTTGTGCACCGGGGGACGGAGTATGCCAAAGAGCCGGATGATTTTCAGCGAAAATGGACGCAGATATTTGCAGATTGTAAAGTGGATGTTGTCGTCGGTACACACCCGCATGTGATTCAGCCTTATGAGGTCATTCGGGACAATGACGGCCACGAAATGCTGATTTATTATTCCATCGGCAACTATATCAGCGCTCAGCCGGAGGAATCCCGTGTAAAGGGTGGTATGGCGTCTTTTACCGTGCTGCTGGCGCCCGAAGGATATAAGGTCACGGAATATGATTTCCGGCCGCTGACCATCCGCTGGCAGGAAGGCGGAAAGTATGTGACGGAATTTTGAGTCCGGCGGATGGACATCTAAAGAAAAAGCCTCTGACTGCCGATATATATACAAACAGTCAAACAAACGGTAAACGGAGTTACCGGGGCACGGCATAAAAGAGCATCAGGGAGGATGGTCATATGGGCATGATAATCGGCAGTAGATATAAGACGGTGACAACATCCGTAGAACTTAAAAATAAGGATGGTTCATCAGCAGGAACGCTTACCATCAGCAAAGTAGTCAAGAGTGGCAAGAAGAAACGTCTCGGCTATAATTTTAAAAGAGTTTCAGCGCGTATCATGACGGCTAAAACATCTGTCTTTGCGGGGAAAGCAGTACGGGAAGCGCGCAGTTCGGTTGTTTCGCTTCTGATGAAGCAAATGAGCGGCGATTACGATGACCGGGAAATCGACAGCGCGCTCGAACATGCGCGAAAGATGGAACGTATTGCGAAGAAGCGCAGAAAGCACATGGAGGAAGAGGAACGGGCCAAACAAACAGGTTCCGGCATGGTAGAAGAGGAAGTCGAGACTGCCGAAGAAGAAGAGAAAACGGAAGAAAAGAAGCAGGCGCAGGAGAGTGAACAAAGACTGGACGAGATGGCCCGGGAATTAGAGCGGATGATGAAAGAATCCGAGCAGGCGCTGAAAGAGCTTGCGCAGGAATTGACGGATGCTTCCTATGAGGATATGGATCCGAAACAGCTCGATAATATGAAAAGAAGGCACAGGGCGCAGGAACTTAAAGAAATCATGGAAGCTGATCTGAAATATCTGAAGGCCCTGTTCGATAGATTATCGAGGGAAAAGCAGGAGAGTATGAGCAGTTTTTCTTCGTGGGATAATTCCAGTATGCCGAGCGGTGTCTCTTTGGAGATTGGCGGTGTGGAAGTGCCTGTGCAAACGTCGGAGGCTCCCGTTTCTGCAGAAGGCGCCAGCGTGGATGTGACAGTATAGGGGAGAGGCCCGCATGAATACGATTTTGGTAGTGGATGATGATGTTTATATAGGGAATATGCTGGAAGAGGTGCTGCACAAAGAAGGATACGGTGTGCTTCGCGCCTATTCCGGCTCCGAAGCGTTGCTTCTTCTTTCTTCCGGCAGGCCGGATCTTGTACTGTTGGATTTGATGCTGCCCGGACTGAACGGGGAAGAAGTACTGGCAGCCATTCAGGGAATTCCCGTGATCATTGTCAGCGCCAGAGCGGAAGCGGAGGACAAGGTGTCTCTTTTGCTGGGCGGCGCGGCGGACTACGTGACAAAACCCTTTGATATGCAGGAACTGCTCGCGCGCATTGCAGTACAATTTAGAAAAACGGCCGTTATCGAAGAAGAGGCCCGACTGCATGTCGATGATATTGTGTTGGATATGGCGGCGCGCAGTGTCGTCGTAAACGACAGGGCAGTAAAAGTAACGAGGACTGAGTATGCTATTTTGCGGCTGCTCATGCGAAATCCTGACCAGGTCATTCCCAAATCGATGATATTGGAGAAAATCAGCGGGGATACGCCGGACTGTGTGGAAAGTTCTCTGAAAGTGCATATCAGCAATCTGCGGAAAAAGCTGCGGGAAGCCGGCGGCAAAGACTATATTGAGTCCGTCTGGGGAATCGGATTCAAAATGAAAACATTAGGATGACAAATCTTTACCATTTCTTAATCGTTCTCTTAACCATTTTCTTAACCTTTATCCTATATCATTAAAAAAGTTGAAAGAAAAGCGTTTTCGACTATTGAATTTGAGTGTCTGCTGAAGCAGACAAATGGGTGTAAAAATAAAAAAAGGAGTGGTTACTGAATGGAGTATGTTTTGACAGCCAATGCTTTGTGCAAGCAGTATAAACATTTCAAAGCGTTGAATAATTTTTCCATGCATGTTCCAAAGGGGGCAATTTATGGCTTCGTGGGCAGAAATGGAGCAGGCAAGACGACATTGATCAGGCTGGTATGCGGTCTGCAGTATGCGACATCGGGCGACTATACGCTCTATGGTGTGAACAGTGCGCAGAAAGAGATTACGACATCCCGGCGAAGAATAGGGGCTATCGTGGAGAACCCGTCAATTTATCTGAATATGACAGCGAAGGAAAATCTGCGGGCGCAGTATCGGGTTCTTGGACTGCCTTCCCGGGACGGCATAGCGGAACTTTTGGAACTGGTTGGGCTGGAAAACACAGGAAGCAAGAAAGCGAAGGATTTTTCACTGGGGATGCGTCAGCGGCTTGGCATTGCAATTGCGCTGGCGGGAGACCCGGATTTTCTGCTTTTGGATGAACCGATCAACGGACTCGACCCACAGGGTATTATCGAAATACGCGAACTGATTCTGAAACTGAACAGGGAACGGCAGATAACGGTATTGATTTCCAGTCATATTCTGGATGAACTGTCGCGGCTGGCGACCCACTATGGTTTTATCGACAACGGTCGTATGGTAAAAGAAATCAGTGCACAGGAGCTGGAAGCGGCCTGCAGAAAATGCGTTCGTCTGGAAGTTTCCGACAGCCGGATACTCGCTCGTGTGCTGGATGAACTGCGGATGGAGTATACCGTTCTTTCCGACACGCAGGCGGATGTTTTTGCAAAGATCAACATTACGGAACTGGTGCTCGCGCTGGCGAAACAGAACTGTAGTGTGCTTTCCATACAGGAAAAGGACGAAAGTCTGGAAAGTTATTATATCAATCTGGTAGGAGCAAATTAAGTGTCTGCTGAAGCAGACAGATGGGAGTAGATATGAGTAAACTGATTTATGCGAATCTGGTGAGGATGATCAGGAGTAAAGTTTTCTGGGTCTCGGAGATTTTCCTGACCGGCTATAGTATCTTTGTATATGCGATGGGGATGATCAATGTCAGAAATAACAGTTTGACGATTAATAACGGATGGACGGTTTATTTTTTCAATGAAATGCTTTTTATCCATGTTGTAATGGCTGTTTTTATTCCCTTTTTTATCGGGGTGGAATACAGCGACGGCACGATTCGGAATAAGATTGCGGTCGGCCATACGAGGATAGATATCTATCTGGCAAATGTGATCGTATGTTATGTGGCGGGCCTTCTGCAGTTTATCACCTATTCTGTCGTTTCCGCGCTTTCGGCCCTGTTTTTTATTGGTCCATATGCTTTGACGTCGATGGGGCAGATTCCGTGGCGCGTCGGCTGCAGTCTGTTTATTATTCTGGCCTATACGGCAGCATTTTCACTGATTGCCATGCTGGATGCCAATAAGGCAAGGGCGGTCGTGATCGAACTCGTGCTCGCGTTTGTCTTTGTGATGCTGGTGATGCAGATTTACAGCGATCTGCAGGAACCGGAATTGACGAACAGAGTCGTTATGTCGGAAACGGGGGAAATGGTTCTCGAAGAAAATATTCCAAACAGCAAATACGTCAGCGGAACAAAAAGAGTCGTCTATGAGTGGCTGGATGCGTGCCTGCCCGAAGACCAGGCGATGTATGTGATCGATCCGGAAACGGTTTTTTCCGTGAAGGCACCGCTGTGTCTGCTTGGGGAATCGGTAATTTTGGTTGCGGCGGGAGCTTATCTGTTTCGGAGGAAAGATATAAAGTAGCGGGGCTTTGCTTTTATATTACCGTAATAAAAAAAGAGGGATGGAGAAGATGGGAAGTGTATCGTGGCTCGTGTGGGGAGTAGTGGTGTGTCAGGTGTGCATAATTATTGCTTTGTCCGTAAAAGTTTACTTGATGCGGAAGGCGGCAGGGGAGCTCAGGGAGGGGATTGTGCGGATTCTCGAGACAGAGACGAATACGCTGCTTACGATATCGAGCCATGACGGGGAAATGAAAAGACTGGCAGCGGCGTTGAATGTGGAACTTCGTGAGCTTCGCGGGCAGCGGCATCGGTTTGAGCAGGGAGATTTGAAACTCAAAGAGGCGGTTGCCAATATTTCCCATGATATCAGGACACCGCTGACCGCGCTCTGCGGTTATCTGGATTTGGCGAAACAGCTGCTTGCGCAGATGCCGGTGCAGGAAGATACGGAAACGCTGCAGCGGTATCTTGGTATCATGGAAAACCGTGCGGTGGTCTTGACGCAGCTGACAGAAGAACTTTTTCGGTATGCGGTCGTGATGTCAGAAATACCGCACGTTATTTATGAAGGGGTCATACTGAATCATCTATTGGAAGAGACCATTTCCATCTATTATGGCGTTTTAAGAGAAAATAAAATCACACCTGTTATATACATGCCTGAAAAGGGGATTAAATCTGGATTAAATAAAAATATCCTATCCAGAATCATTGGAAATATCATTGGTAATGCCATTAAATACAGCGATGGCGATTTACAGATCACGTTGTCCGAAAGGGGTGAAATGGTATTTTCCAATCATGCGTCCGGTCTGGATGAAGTGCAGGCCGGGAAACTGTTCGAACGTTTTTATACGGTACACACAGGTCGGAAATCTACCGGGCTTGGTTTGTCTATTGCAAAGCAGCTCACCGAACAGATGGGCGGCACGATCGATGCCGGTTATCGGGACGGGGTACTGTCAATTTCTCTCTTTTTTCCAATAATTCCCGAATAAAGTAGTAAGGTATCCACTTTTGTGATAAAATATTTATAAATTCGAGAACCCTGTTAACGCGGTAAACAAATACGAAAGGGATACTGTGAAAAATAAATTTTTCACAGACAAACTTGTTTGTCTTGCGAATATTGTGCCTTGCGCATAGCGAACTATGTTCGCATTCAAATATCGCAGGCTATGAGAAAGGTGTGGGGATTATATGAGCTATTATCTGGTGGATTATGAAAATGTAAAGAAGGATGGACTGAACGGAATCAATGAACTGTCAAAGGAAGATACAGTCTGTATTTTTTACAGTGACAATGCGGACACGCTGACTTTTGACCTGCATAGAAGAATCAATGAGTCGGAGGCGGAGATCATCTTTCAGAAGGTTGCGGTCGGAACGAAGAATGCGCTGGATTTCCAGCTTGCGACTTATCTGGGCTATATTATCGCGGAGAGAAAAGAGCAGGAGTATCATCTCGTAACCAAAGATAATGGTTTTAATATTCTATGCACATACTGGGGAAAGCAGAATGTTAAAATAACGATGGTGACTGATCTGTCCGGCCGTAATATCAAGAAAGAGCAGGAAGAACTGGGCAAAGAGGTCGACAAGCTGATTAAAGATACGCAGATAGCGGCGGCCGTAACGAAGATCATTTTACAGTATAAGACCAAGACCGGTATCAACAACGCTCTTGTAAAGCAGTACCCGAGCAAGGATAACAAGCAGGCGAGCGAGATTTACAATGCGATCAAGCCGCTGCTTGGGGATAAAAAAGGACGCTGACGCAGAAAAAGGTAATCGGGGGATATGAGTAATCGGGAGAGGAATTTCAGGAAAAGAAAGTGTGTATTGGCCGCGATTTTGTCCGTATGCCTGATTCTGGCAGCAGGCTGCGGCGGGACAGGAACACCGGATGGCAGTAACGGTGGGACGGGAACGCCGGATGGCAGTAACGGCGGGACAGGAATGTCGGAAGGTGTAGATGACGGTGTGGAGAAGCGGGAAGAACCGGCGGAGGCGGGGGAGCGGAAAACGGAAACGATTTCCCTTGGGGAAGAAAGTGGGTGGGAGTCGTGGACGGATTACTTGTACCAGTCGGTAAAGGATGAGACTTATGCCTTTGCTTTTATCGAAATCGGCAGCAGTCAGGCGGATTTTGACTGGGCATATTATGATGACAGGGAAGCACTCACGGATGCCTTTTTACAGGAAAAGAGCCTGCGTGAAGGGACTGTGTCGTGGTATTTTTTGAAACTTCGCATTGACAGCGGTGTCTGCGGGTTGGAAATCTATGATTATTTCAAGGAGAACCTTGCGGAAGAAGGTTATGTCATCGAGGCGTGGACGATGAATGAGGGCAACGCCTATCAAATCAATGCGGAATGGCAGAAGGCGTTGGAAGAAGAGTATATGATTCGCGCGAAGTGGAAGGTCATCGTGGAGAACGGTTATCTGTATTTTCTGTATTGTGAGGATGTGAACGACGATAACCGGGAGGAGGTCAGCGACCAGATTTACGCCTATGGGGAATGCTTTGATGAGACCATGTACGGCGGCGGCTGGCTTATGGATGAAGACACGTTCTATTGGTCGGACCATACGGCACGGACGACGACGTTTGAAGAGCCGGAGCGCAGGTTTGTTGAGGAACGGGCAAGCGACGCGAACTGGCCGGATAAGCTGATGGGCTATTTCGGCCTCGTCAGCGAGGCGGAATACCGGATACAGCTTGCACCCGAACTGCCGGAAATGGCGGTTACATTCCGCCTGAAGGAAGAGCTTCCAAAGGAAGGGGAGCCAATTTATCTGTGGAACGGTTTTGTCATGAACGAGACCTATCAGATGGAAATTCGGACTTTGGAAGGGGAAGAACTGATACAGAAGACTGATGTGCAGCTTTCCATTGAAGAAAAAGATATCATTTATTTTGAAGATTTGGATGCGGACGGCTATCTGGACATGCGTATCCTTTATCCGACACATGAGTCGGGCTCGGAGGAACTCTATATCAAAGAAGAAGAGTACTGGGTATGGGACCTGGAGAAAGAGAAAATGATACGCGTCAGTGACAGTGAGCTCCAGGTCAGAAGGTCAGGAACCGGCGGAGAACCGGAAGCGGAAGCGTTTCCGCAGATTGATATCGGCTATGTCCCGGTAATTGTGGAAAAGGGAGACAGCCTGTGGAAGATTTCCGAACGGTATTATGGAGACGGTAAATACTGGGGACAGATTTATGAATATAATCAGTCGGTCATCGGAGAGAATCCGTCGCTGATCTATGAAGGAACGGAACTGATCTTTCCTTACATGGATTGACGAAGTCAATAGACAGCTTCCACATCCGTGATCTTATTATCCGTGACCTGAAAACGCCAGACGGAATGGCCGGGCAGACGGTGCTCGGTTAAATACCATGCGTTATCTACATAAGTCATATAATAAGGCGTCCCGCCGCCGATAAAATTTCCATAGACATCCTCATACTCGCCGCTCATCAGGCCGGAAAGATTCCGGGTACGGATGATGGTCGCATAATCTTGATTTCCGGTCATATCGGTCGAAACGGTTATATAGAAATAGTCCTGAATCGGTGTAAGCTGTATCATGCCTGCCATCGTATCCGGTACAGGCCAGGTATCCAGAATCTTAAAGGTGTTCAGTTTGGCCTTAATAATACTGGAATTGCCCGATACGAAATAAATGACATCATCCTGAATGGTAAAAGAGCGGACATAGACGTTGTCCAGCTCGTCTATTTTTCGGATGCCGGCCAGATACACGCGGGTATCCCCGGAGTCATGGCGGAAAAGATACATTTCCCCGCTCATGGAGCTCCATGCGTAGAAAGTATTCGTTTTTTCATCATAAACAATATAGTGCGGCCTGTTTCCGATATCGGAAAAGGTCTGTGTATGCAGGAAACGGCCGTCTCTTTTCTCAAAAATCAAAATTCTGTTATTTTCTGTATCGTCGATCAGATATACGATGCCGTCGCTGGCAAGCGTATGTCCTCTGTTGATTTCATCCGTCATAACACTCCATTGCCAGAGCGGGTCGGTCAGATTGTCATGATAAATGACCTGATTATGATAGCAGTCCACGATAAAATAGAGGTCCTCTACTTTGGTAAGATAGGTGGGGACGCTCAAATCGGAGAAAGGATTCGATTTGATCTCTTCCAATGCTGCAGCAGTCAGGGCGGCTTCATCTACCGGTTCGGAAAATGCCAGACATTCCGTATCAGAAGTTGTATGTCTGCGGTAAATGAAAAAGGCCGCAATCGCGGCGACAGCGAGGATGACGGTAAAAAGAATAAGATAGCGGCTAAATGTGCTTTTGTTCATAGTGGGTTTCCTCCTAATTGGTATGATAACATGATTTTGGGGTGGTGGGAAGGAGAGAAAATGGAGTTGAGTTTTTTGGCGGCCGGGCGGTGCATAGTTCCTTGGCGGCCCTAAAACCACAACGAATAAATACAATAAGAGAAAGAGGGGGTATGGATGTGGAAGGTGAAGTTTTAAAAATAATGATAACAATTCTTTTATTACTGTTGATACTGCTCCTTGGAGCGGTGTCTTATGCGGGGATTTACCGGATGGCGCGTGTTTATAACTGGAATGGGAAGCGGTATTGCTATTTGGGGTATGTGCCGATTCGCAGGGAGAACGGAAATTTTGTTGTCAGGATTGGAGAACATATGGTGGATTTGTCCCGTACGACAGCATATCGAATCTGTCCGGGCAAAGCTTTTTGCCGGAAAAACAGGTATCGTGCATTGGTCGTATACGCAGAGGGGGAGCGGAGTTATCTGGTCATAGACGGTAATGTGCTGGACTTTTCCTGAACCGGTCATAAAGCATTTTAAAAGCCTCTTATGACTGATGCCATAATAACACTTCCATTCATGGTGATCGCATGTTGTTTTCAGGTAGTTCCTGTTTCTGTTATAGGCAGATTTCGGCTGAAAAACAACCTGCTTTAACCGAGATTTCTTTCCTGTGTTATTCGGAAAGTACGGGAAATTATGATATACCTGACAAAACAGAGGTTTCCTTTTTGGAAGAAGTCTGATATACTAATATCCAAATGTTTGCAAAATTCTGTATGAGCTGCGTTTGGGAAAACAGTTTACAGAGTCGTGAGACGGACAGAAAGGCAGGGCTGGCAGTATGATTACAATAAGTCTTTGTATGATCGTGAAAAATGAAGAAAAGCTGCTCGCAAGATGTCTTGACAGCGTTGCAGATCTCATGGATGAAATTATTATTGTGGATACCGGTTCCACGGACAGGACGAAAGAGATTGCGGCGCGTTATACGGATAAGGTTTTTGACTTTGCATGGGTAAATGATTTTGCGGCGGCGAGGAATTTCGCTTTCTCTAAAGCGTCGATGAAATACATTTATTCGGCGGATGCCGACGAAGTGCTGGATGAAGAGAATCGGGCGAACTTCCGGCGGCTGAAAGAGACTTTACTGCCGGAAATTGACATCGTGCAGATGTATTATGCGAACCAGCTCGATTTCGGTACGATTTATAATTTTGATAAGGAACTGCGGCCAAAACTTTTTAAAAGAGTACGTTCTTTTGTCTGGGAAGAGCCGATTCACGAGCAGGTCATTTTGGAACCGGTGATTTATGACAGCAATGTCGCAATTTTGCATCTGCCGGACAGCAATCATAAGAACAGAGATTTGGCAGCTTTTGTACGGATGACGTCCTCGGGGCGGCGTTTATCGAAAAGGCTTCATAGCATTTATGCGAAAGAGCTTTTTATTTCAGGAGAAGAACGGGATTTTCTGACGGCTATGTCATTTTTTGAAAGCTCCTGTGCGGATACGGAACGCTCCCTGGATGAAATCAAGGAGGCGGCGTGTGTTGTGGCACGGGCGGCCAGATTCAGTCAGGATACGGAGAAATTTTTTAAATATGCGCTGAAGGTCGTTGCAAGCGAGGGCTGTTCGGAAATCTGCTGTGAACTCGGAACGTATTTTCTGGAGCGGCAGGATTTGGAAGAAGCAATCGTATGGTTTTATAATGCCGTGTATGAAACGGAGAGTATCCTTAATATACATAGTAGTGGGGATATTCCGCTGCGGGGGCTTGCGGAATGTTACAGGCTTGCCGGAAATGCGGAGCAGACGGAGGCGTATGGGAAGCTTGCGGCGGAGTGGAAAGTGTGAGAAGAACTTCTAAGACTTGCGCCAATGGGCGCTTCGTCAAGAAGTTCTACGGTTCGCTTTGCGAACCTTTCTCACACTGCAGAATGCCCTTCGGGTCATTCTGCATGAATTGTTTGTGCCGGCAGAGCAGGTATGACTGGAAGGAGCAGATAGATTGGGCATTACGGTTATTCGACATGGGAAAGTGGATATGCGCTGGCCGCGCCGGTGTAATGCCGAAGAATTCGACAATGCGTGCCGTCGGTATGAGAAGGCGGATATTCTGCAGGTTCATGCGGAAAAGAAAGCGGCTGCTGCAGGGGAACCGGCTGTTACGGGAAAAATATATGTCAGTACCCAGCATCGAAGCCTGAAAACAGCCAAAGCTCTGTTTGGAGAACAGGAATATATTCAAATGAGCGGCCTTTGTGAAGTTCCGCTTCGTTCTTTTGCGGAATTGGGATTCCGGCTGCCGTTATGGGTCTGGAATGTGGCGGGCAGGCTTCAATGGTATTTTGGGAGCAGACGCCAGGCAGAAAGCCGCGGAGATACGATCAAAAGGGCGAAAGCGGCTGTCAGGCTGCTCGCAGAAGAGAAAGATTGTGTCGTTGTGACGCATGGTTTTTTTATGAAAATATTTCTCAGAGAGTTGGAAAATGCGGGCTATGTTCTAACAGGAAACCGTGCATTTGGATTTGATAATTTAAATATGGTAAGAGCGGAAAAGCGGCAGAATGGAGAACTGTCTTGAAAGAATGTGTTTCGCAATTACCTGTGAACTTTATGAGAAGAAAGGAAATAAGGAAAATAAGCAAATGAAATGGGAAGAAAATGTCAGGAAGGTCGTGCCCTATGTGCCGGGTGAACAACCGCAGAAAAAGGACATTATCAAGTTAAATACGAATGAGTGCCCCTATCCGCCCTCGCCGATGGTGCAGAAGGCGATGCAGGAAATGGATTATCAGGACTTGCGCCTGTACCCGGAATTTCCGGAGAAAACACCGCTTACGGCGCACCTTGCGGAATACTATCATGTGAAGGAAGAGCAGATTTTTATCGGAGTCGGTTCGGATGACGTGTTATCGATGGCGTTTTTGACCTTCTTTAATTCTGACAGACCTGTCTTTTTCCCGGATATCACTTATTCCTTCTATGATGTCTGGGCGGACATTTACCGGATTCCATACGAAGTGAAGCCGCTCGATGCGGATTTCTGCATTCGAAAAGAGGATTATATGGGAGAATGCGGCGGTATCATTTTTCCGAATCCCAATGCGCCGACAGGTGTTTTGATGGGTGTTGCGGATATCGAGGATATCGTAAAGGCTCATTCTGACGTCGTTGTCATAATTGACGAGGCATATATCGATTTTGGCGGAACGACCTGTCTTCCTTTGTTGGAAAGCTATGACAATCTGCTGGTAGTCCGTACTTTTTCCAAATCAAGGGCTATGGCGGGGAGCAGAATCGGGTATGCTATTGGTAATGAAAGATTGATTCGTTATCTAAACGATGCGAAGTACTCCGTCAATTCTTATACGATGAACCGGCCTGCGCTGCGGCTAGGGGCGGAATCCGTGAAGGACGATGCGTATTTTAAAGAAATCTGCGGAAAAATTGTCCGAACGAGGGAACGGAGCGAAAAAGAGCTGGCGGCGCTTGGGTTTACGTTTCCGAAGTCCTATGGAAACTTTATCTTTGCTTCTCATAAAAAAGTCGGAGCACGGGAGATTTTTGAGAAACTGAAGGAACGCGATATTTATGTAAGGCATTGGAACAAGGCGAGAATTGATGAATATCTGCGGATTACGATTGGAACGGATGAAGAAATGGATGCGTTGTTTGCGGCTCTGCGCTCGATTGTCCAGGCGCCCGCAAAGCAGATAAATAGAAATCAGGAACAGAATAGGTAAATGCGAAACTATGTTTCTGAGACTCCCGTTGTACAAAATAGACAATCACCGCAGGGTACGCTTTCGCTGCACTGTCGCTCGCAACGGTGCATAAGACGCCATAATACGGCGTCTAAACACCGGCGGCTCCATAGCACCCTGCTTGCGATTTGTTTATTTTGTACAACTGCTATCTTGAAATCATGCGTTTCACAATTACCTAAATCAGGAACAGAAAAAAGAAAGGAAAGGATATTAATATGGATAGTCTGGCGATTTGGTTTGCGAATACATTGGGGCAGTTTGTATCGAGGGAGGTCGTTATTTTTATTATCTCCATGATTCCGATTCTGGAACTGCGGGGTGGTCTGCTTGTAGCGAAGCTGTTGGATGTTTCGATATTGACTGCTATTCCAATCTGCATCATCGGGAACATTATCCCGATTCCGTTTATTTTACTTTTTATCAAGCAGATTTTTAAATGGTTAAAGAAGATTAAACTTTTCAGGGGCATTATTGAAAGACTGGAAGCACGGGCGATGAGCAAAAGCGATAACATTAAAAAATATGAATTTTGGGGCCTGATGCTGTTCGTCGGCATTCCGCTTCCGGGAACGGGTGCATGGACCGGTTCTCTGATCGCGGCGCTGCTCGATATTGACTTTAAGAAAGCTATCATAGCAGAATTGTGTGGAATTGCAATAGCAACTGTTATTATGTCGATTGTATCATATGGATTGTTGGGAGTGTTGATTTCTTAGGATGAAAAATTTTTCTACGAAAAACGACTCTTTGAAAAGTTCTTCTTCGAAAAATGCTTCTTCGAAGAATGATTCTACGAAAAGATTTCTTACAAAAATTATCGCAGGTATTGTGGCATTATTCTTTATTGCAGTCGCAACTCTTTCTGTTAAATCAGGATTTGATTTTGCGGAATGGGGGATTTTTGCGGAAAAAAGCACGAATCTGGCATTGCAGAGAGGGGTCAAGGCGACCTGTGACAGTGTAGAAGTTGCAGAATTGTCGGCGGAAAAAGCAATCGACGGGGATGATGAATCATTATATTCCCGCTGGTCGAGCGAGAATAACTGGGAGGATGCTTCCCACTATATAGAACTGGAATTTCCCGAAGAAATTTCAGTTTCTTTTGTTGTATTGAAATGGGAGCGGACGAACGTTACGGAATATTGCCTCGAAGGCTCGCTGGATGGGGAAAACTGGCAGATTTTGGAGTCTTTCGATAAGGCGCCGGCTGCCAGAAAACAGGAAATTCCGCTGGATGAGCCGGTGAGAGTGCGGTTCCTGCGGCTGTCCACGAGTGCGGTCTCACAGGAAAAAGCGGATTATTCTAATTTGTACCAGAATGTGTCGCTGTATGAGTTTGAAGTATATGCGGACAAGCCTGTGGCTTATCTGCTGGATGCACCGGAAATTGTTACGGCAGAAAATAACAAACGTTATTTGCAAATGCCGGAAGTGCCGGAAGGTTATCGGCTTACCTATCTGGGAGCGGACTATGAGCAGGTCGTCGGAGCGGATTGTGAAGTTTACGAGACGATACAGGGGAAAGAAGTAACGGTTGGTTTTCTGGTGGAGCCGGCAGGCGGAAGTGCGGCAGGAGAAAAGGCCGGGAAAAAAGCGGGAGCGGAAAGCGCCGAAGAGGTTTCCTTTACGATTCAGATTCCGGCTGCGGCGGATGAACTGCAGGGCAGCAATGAGGCGCCGGAGGTGATTCCCGCAATCGCGGAATGGGACGGCGGCGAGGGGAATTTCGTGTCGGGCAGGGATTCCCGCATCATTGTGCAGCGCGAAGATTTGCGGCAGACAGCAGAACTCTTCGCGGCACGGTATCAGGAAATCATGAGTCAAGAAATTCCTGTACTGGAAGGAACATGGGAAGACGTGCGGCCGGGAGATTTTTATCTGGCTTATGGCGATGCGGAGAATGGGAATACGGAAGATTTTTATTGGAGTGCGGATGTTCTGGGCGGCATCGGCGAAGAGGGATATGCCTGCGAGATTACTGACAAGTGTGTCATAATTGGGACACACAGGCAGGGAATTTATTGGGGGACCATTACTGTTTTACAGATTTTAAAAGGGCAGGAAGGCAGTATGCCGCGGGGCAGGATACGCGATTATCCGAAATATCCGGTGCGCGGTTTCGGCATCGATGTGGCGAGAAAGCCCGTCTCAATGGCGATGCTGTATCAGATTGTAGAAAATATGTCCTGGTATAAAATGAATGACCTCTGCATTCATCTCAACGACAATATTATTTTGAGTACGAGCGGACTGACGGGCTCGGTGGAAGAGGCGATGACCGCGTACAGTGCCTTTCGGATCAGCGTCAGTATCAAAAATGACGAGGGTGAGAGGCTGGATGCGGAAGATTATTGCTATACGGCGGCAGAGTTTGCCGCCCTGATCGCGGATGCTGAAAGTTACGGCGTGCGTATCGTGCCGGAAATCGATACGCCGGCCCATTCGCTGGCCATTACGAAGCTTTTTCCTGAATACGCGGTGACGAGGAGTACCGAGAGCGTTGACCAGATCGAGGTGGATAATGAAGAAGCGGTGCAGCTTGTGAAGGATATCTGGACGGAAGTGCTTGTCGGCGGACAGGATGAAGAGGAGCGTGGCTCCGGGAGTGCGGCTTTTCAGGGGGCTTCTGTCGTGAACATTGGGATGGATGAATACTACGGCGCCGGAGAAGCCTGCCGGAGGTATATGAACGAACTGATTGGGCATATACGGGATGTGAGCGATGTGGAGACAATCCGGCTATGGGGCAGTCTCACCAATATGGAAGGGACGACGATGCCGCCCACGGAGCAGCTTCAGATGAATATCTGGAGCATGATATGGGCCGACCCGGTCGAGATGTATCAGGCCGGATATACGCTGATTAATATGCAGAACAATCATTTGTATATCATTCCGGGCGGCGGCTATGATTACCTCGATACGGAAGAACTTTATCAGAACTGGGAACCGAATAAATTTTATGACTACAACCAGATGGAGACAATTCCTGCCTATTCTCCGCAGATGGCGGGAGCGGCCTATATGCTCTGGAACGATATGAGCGGCAGTCTGAATGTGGGAATCAGCGAGTGCAATCTGTTTGACAGGTTCTTTGCGCCGCTTGGTGTCATCGGTGGAAAGTTGTGGGGTGAGACAGAAGGCTCTTATCAGGAATGGCAGGCGCGCTTTGGAGCGCTCGGCCTTTCGCCGGGCAGCAATCCTTATGCGGCACCGGCCTGGGAAGGGGATGCGCTGCAGCTTTTGCAGGAAGAGACGCTTTCCCTGTCCGGGCAGTCCGATTATGTAGTGACCGGCTATACAGGCGGATATGGGAACGGCATCGGCATCGGCGGCAGTTATACCGTCAGCATGAATGTTTACCGGGAGCCATCCGATAGTATGGAAGAAATTCTTTTCGAGACGAGCAGCGTCTATGGCCAGACGGCCTTTAAGGCGGTGCAGACAGGAACGGGACAGGTTGGCTTTTCCAGGGAAGGCAGGGACTATTCTTTTGATTATACGCTGCCTGTCGGAGAATGGGTGAATCTGACGATACGGGGCGAACAGAATCGGACGAGCCTGTATGTTAACGGTGAACTGGTGGATACGCTGGGAGACGGAGAGCCTTTTGGCGAATATGCGTCTTTTGTGTTTCCGCTCGAACGAATTGGTTCCAGAACACATAGTTTTCATGGTATGATAAAAGAGATTATTGTTTGTGCCGCCGATGGCGGTGCGACAGGCTGAGAAAGGGATACGGTCATAAAGATGGAAGCATATACTGATTTTGCCGGCGTTTACGATACGTTCATGGACGAAACGCCCTACGGGGAATGGTGTGAATTTCTTGACGCCGCGCTCACGCGTTACCGGATAAAAGAAGAAACGGCGGATACTATGCTTTTGCAGGAGCAGAACTCGGTGGTGGACCTGGGATGCGGAACGGGAACGCTGACCGAACTTCTGGCGGCAAAAGGCTATGATATGATCGGCATCGACAATTCGCAGGAAATGCTTCAGATTGCGATGGAGAAGCGGGCGCGTTCCGGACTGGACATCCTGTATTTGCAGCAGGATATGCGGGAGTTCGAATTATATGGGGCAGTAGGGGCCGTGATCAGCGTATGCGACAGCCTGAACTATCTGCTCACGGAGGAAGAGCTGCTTTCCACCTTCCTGCTGGTGCATAATTACCTGTATCCGGGCGGGGTGTTTATTTTTGATTTCAATACGGTCTATAAATATGCCGAGGTCATCGGGGACGCGACGATTGCCGAAAACCGGGAAGAGTGCAGTTTTATCTGGGAAAATTATTATCACCCGGAAGAAGAGATCAACGAGTATGATTTGACCATTTTTGTAAAAAATGACAGTAAGGGAAAAAGAAATAAAGGCGAATGCGGTAAGGAAGAAAAATGGCGGAAAGAGGCCGGCGGAGAAGAAAACAGCTTCCGGCGGTTTCAGGAGACGCATTATCAGCGGGGATACCGGCTGGAGCAGATGAAGGCGCTGATTGAAAAGGCTGGATTGTCTCTGGTGGAAGCAGTCGATGCAGATACCCGCGGGGAAGTAACGGCGGAAAGCGAACGGATTATTGTGATCGGTAGAAAAAAGTGTGAAGAGAAGTTCTAAAAAGCCAACACACCTGTCGGTGTGGCAGCAAAGGCTGACTCGCTAAGAACTTCTATGATCTGCAGGGCGGATCCTCTTCACACTGCAGAATGCCCTGGCGGCCATTCTGCACGAATTGTTTGTGCACGGCAGCCCAAACTCATGCGATGAGAAAGGAGTATGGTTATAAAGATGTCAGATTATCTGGTAAGAGCGATGGCGGCGGATGCGCAGATACGCGCGTTTGCGGTGACGTCAAGGGATTTGGTGGAAGAGGCAAGGAGCAGGCATGACTTGAGCCCGGTTGTTACGGCTGCGCTCGGCAGGCTGATGACGGGAGCCTGCCTGATGGGAAGTATGTTAAAAGGCGAGCAGGATGTATTGACTCTACAAGTCAGTGGAGACGGTCCGGTGCGGGGCATGACGGTGACGGCGGATGCAAAAGGCAATGTGAAAGGTTATGCGCAGGCGCCTCAGGCGATGATGCCGCCGAATGCACAGGGAAAGCTGGATGTAGGCGGCGTTATCGGAAAAGGGTATCTGACCGTTATCAAAGATATGGGAATGAAAGACCCCTATGCGTCCAAGGTGGAACTGCAGACGGGGGAGATTGCCGACGACCTGACCTATTATTTTGCCGCGTCGGAGCAGGTGCCTTCCTGTGTGGCGCTGGGTATCCTGATGGAGCGGAACAATACGGTGAAGCAGGCGGGCGGCTTTATCATTCAGCTCATGCCTTTTGCGCAGGAAGAAGTCATTCAGAAACTGGAAGAAAAGATTTCCGGTCTGAAACCGGTGACGACATTGCTTGAGGAAGGCAATACACCGGAGCAGATTCTTTCGCTCATCTTAGGCGATATGGGGCTTGAGATCATGGAGAAAACACCCGTGCAGTTTTTATGCGGCTGTACGAAGGAGCGGGTGGAAAAGGTGCTTTACAGTTTGAAAAAAGAGGATATAAAAGAGATGATCGCGGAGGGCAGAGATGTGGAACTGCATTGCCATTTCTGCAATACGGATTATGTATTTACGGTGGATGAACTGAAAAAAATGATATAAAAGTGGTACAGAAACAGGATAAAAGGCGGATAAGGCAGGAGAACCGCAGGCTGAGAAAGGAGAATGGTTATAAAAATGAAGCATGGTTTTGTGAAAGTCGCGGCGGTGACGCCCGAAATAAAGGTCGCGGACCCGGTCTATAATGCGCAGCAGATTTGTTCGCGCATGGAAGAAGCGGTGGAAAAGGGCGCGAAGATTATTGTTTTCCCGGAGTTGTGCCTGACGGGGTACACATGCGGCGATCTGTTTTTGCAGGAATTGCTTTTGAAAGAGGCAAAAGAGCAGCTGCGGGTGATCGCCGATGCGTCGGAGGGCAGCGATGCGCTCGTTTTCATCGGGCTGCCGGTGGAAAAGGAGCATAAACTCTATAATGTGGCGGCTGTCATTCATGACGGCAGCATTTTGGCGATGATTCCGAAGCGTTTTATTCCCGCTTATGCGGAATTTTATGAGACGAGGCATTTTACGCCGGGGAATCAGGAGCCGGAAATTTATCTGCTGGAGGAGGAAGAGATACCTTTTGGAACGGACATTTTGTTTCAGGCGGATTCGATGCGGGAACTCGTCGTTGCCTGTGAGATCTGCGAGGACATTTGGGTGCCGGATTCGCCCGGCCTTTCCCATGCGATGGCGGGAGCGGACGTACTCGTCAATCTGTCCGCATCCAATGAGACGGTGGGAAAAGACAGTTACCGGGAAATGCTTGTCAAGTCGGCCAGTGCGCGGTTCATAGCGGGGTATGTTTATGCTTCCGCCGGTGAAGGAGAGTCCACGCAGGACCTTGTTTTCGGCGGACACAACATGATTGCCGAGAACGGAACAATATTATCGCAGTCGAAGCGTTTCAGCGCGCAGACGGTTTATGCGGATTTGGATATTCACAGGCTGAACCATGAGAGACGCAGAATGTCAAGCTACCAGCCGGGACACAGAGAAAAATATCGAGTGATATCTTTTCATATGGAAGAGGAGGATACAGAACTCGAACGCGTTTATCATGCAGCTCCTTTCGTGCCTTCCGAAAGAGAAGAACGGGAGAAGCGTTGTGAGGAGATTTTATCGATTCAGTCTTATGGATTGAAAAAACGGTATGAGCATACGGGAGCGAAAACAGCGGTCATCGGCGTTTCCGGCGGTCTGGATTCCACGCTGGCGCTGCTCGTGACGGTGCGCGCTTTTGATATGCTGGGGCTTTCCAGGGACAAGATCATTGCAGTCACGATGCCCTGTTTCGGAACGACGGACAGGACTTACAATAACGCCTGTGATTTAACAAAGATGCTCGGTGCCACGTTAAAGGAAGTCGATATTAAAGAAGCGGTGACGGTTCATTTCCGGGATATCGGACAGGAAAGCGACAATCACGATGTTACCTATGAAAACGGACAGGCGAGGGAGCGTACGCAGGTACTGATGGATATCGCCAATCAGGAGAACGGCATGGTCATCGGTACCGGCGATATGTCAGAGCTCGCACTCGGATGGGCGACCTACAACGGCGACCACATGTCCATGTATGGCGTAAACAGCGGCGTGCCGAAAACGCTGGTGCGCCATCTCGTAAAATATTATGCGGATACCTGTCAGGACGAGGAACTTTCAAAGGTTCTGCTGGATATACTTGACACACCTGTCAGTCCTGAACTCCTGCCGCCTTCAGGCGATGCGATATCCCAGAAAACGGAAGACCTGGTCGGCCCCTATGAACTGCATGACTTTTTCCTCTATTATATGCTGCGGTGCGGGTTTGAACCGGCCAAAATCTATCGAATTGCGAGGGTTTCTTTTGCCGGCCGATATACGGATGAGATCATTTTAAAGTGGTTAAAGACTTTTTACCGCAGATTTTTTGCGCAGCAGTTCAAACGCTCCTGTCTGCCCGACGGCCCCAAAGTCGGCAGTGTCGCACTCTCTCCCAGAGGAGATCTGCGCATGCCCTCGGATGCCGCCGCTGCGATATGGCTCAGGCAGCTTCAGGAACTTTAATTTAATTGGCGGAATTTGTTTCCGCATCGGAGGCCTCCCCTGCGGAAACGGCTTTTTCCAATGAGGCGGTGATGGCATTTAACAGGATCATGGAGGTATACTTGCTGTCGTCGGAATATGTAATGCCGTCCAAGCTCTGGTTGGAGATGATCTGGTTCGCAAGGTCTTCAAAAGAGGGCTGAATCAGAGGATACATCGTTGTAACGGCTTCATCCAGATTCACAAGGCGTATGGAATTAATGTTCCGCTCGTCAACAGTAACCTCTATTTCCACAACATTGTCATTCAAAATCAAAGAGGTCGTATATACACCGGGAACATAGGTATTTGACGTCGTCTGCGTCATTGTCGGCACTGTTTCCGGTTTTTCTTCTCTTGGCAGAAACATGATGATGAGCAGGACGATGAAAAGAATACCGAGCACAGCGAGGATTCCGGTATAGATCAATTCTTTTACATGAAGCACAACAATTTTGGTTTTGGAACTCATAGAATAATATCCTCATAGAAAATCTTTTTTATCAGTTTATGAAAGGGCGGGCCGGATTATGAATGGAAATGACAGGTTTTATGATTTAAGCGGCCTCTGGCAGGCCGACATCGGCGACGGAAATCGGTATACGATGCGGCTTCCGGGGACGCTGGATGAAAATGCTATCGGATATCGGGACAGCAGCAGCGGGCCGGTGCACCCGGATGAGACTTTGGGAAGTCATGCGGCGGGGACGGAGGAAAGCGGCGCGGCAGGTGAGGCGGAAAATGGTGCGGCGGGAGGACAGTCCGGGGCTGCGCCAGAGCAGCATGAGGAGGATGCGCCGTGTGGGGGTGCACCGATTGCCACGCGGTTCACTAGGAAATATACATATGAAGGTGAGGCGAGGCTGACGCGCAGTCTGACCTTTGAAGAACCTTCCGGAAAAAGGATTTTTATGGAAGCGGAGCGGGCGAGATGCCTGCGGCTTTTTATCGACGGAAAGGAAGTTCCTGTTTTCGGGGAAGCGACGCTCTGCACGCCTTATATATTCGAAGTGACGGGGCTGCTCGATGGCACTCATGAAATGACACTTCTGTCGGATAATAGCTATCCGGGACTGCCGCATGATGCCATCGTTTATTCATCGGCGGCAACGGATGAAACGCAGACAAACTGGAACGGTGTGCTCGGATATCTCAGACTGCGGGTTGAAGAGCCGGTATTTCCGGCATCGGTACGGGTGTATCCGAAGGGGAACGAGCTGACTGTCAAAGTGGAATTGTGCGCGGACGGGCCGTGGGAGGGCACGGTTTCCGTGCAGTCAAAAGCAATTTTAAAACCGACACAAGTGTCAGTGCAAATCGGAGCGTGTGAGAACAAAGTAAGAGCAGGCAGAACAGACAAGGTAAACGGAACGGGTAAAGCAGGCAGGACGGATGCGGCGGGAACAGAAATCGTGTTCCCGGCCTTTGCCTTGCAGGAGGATGTGAAACGGTGGGATGAGGAAGAGGGTAATTTATACGAATTGACCGTTACCTTATCGAACGGTACAGCCAAAACAATTTCTTTCGGCATCCGGGATTTCGGGGCGGATGAAGACGGAATGCTTTCGCTGAACGGCAAACGTTTTTTCCTGCGGGGAGAGGCGAACTGCGCGGTATTCCCGGAAACGGGGTATCCGCCGATGTCGGTGGATGCCTGGAAGGAAATTTTGAAAAAATACCGTGCTTACGGGATAAACTGCATGCGGTTCCATTCCCATTGTCCGCCGGAAGCTGCTTTTGCGGCGGCGGATGAACTGGGCATGCTGATGCAGCCCGAGCTGTCCCACTGGAATCCGCGGGATGCTTTTGAATCGGAAGAAAGTTATGCCTATTATCGGGCGGAGCTTGCGGGGATCCTGCGGATGCTGGCAAACCATCCGTCTTTCGTGATGCTGACCTTTGGCAATGAACTGCATGCTCTGCCAAAAGGGCATGAGCGGATGGATGCACTTCTTGCGATGGCGCGTGAACTGGATGGCACGAGACTGTATGCCAACGGCTCCAACGTGCATTACGGAGAGCGTGGCTGTGACAGGGAAAGTGATTTCTACACCTCATCCACTTTTTACGAGATGGAACTGCGGGGAACTTTCGCCGATATGAAGGGATATATCAATCACACTTATCCGAATGCGGCGACGAACTTCGACCAGACGATGGAAGCGCTGCGAAAGACTTATGCCGGACCGGTGTTCAGTTTTGAAGTCGGACAGTTCGAAATCCTGCCCGATTTTGCGGAACTTTTGGCATTCCAGGGGATTTCTGAGCCTGCAAATCTCCGGTTGATTCAGCAGAAGGTCGAAGAACGGGGCATGATGGAGGATTGGAAAAAATATGTGGAGGCTTCCGGGGAACTTTCCCGTATCTGTTACCGGGAGGAAATTGAAGCGGCTATGCGTACAGAACGGCTTTCCGGTATTTCCCTGCTCGGACTGCAGGATTTTCCGGGACAGGGAACGGCACTCGTGGGGATGATGAATTCCCATTTGGAGCCTAAGCCGTACAGATTCGCAAGGCCCGAGGCGTTCCGGCAGTTTTTCGCTGACAGGCTGCCGCTCGTTCTCCTGCCGAAATATACTTATGAAAATACGGAAACGCTTCGCGCGGAAGTAAAGATCGCCAATTTTGGGAAAAAAGAGCTGACAGGCTGTCTGCACTGTGAACTGCGGGAGGAGTCGCGTGAGGAATCATGTGGCGGATCATGCGGTGAGCAGAAAGTGAGATTTGGGGACTCTTTTTTTCAGGCAGAATTTTGCTCAGAGCAGGAAATCGTCTGTCCGCCGGGAAGGCTGACGGCGGCAGGCTGTCTGGATTTTACGCTGGGAAAAGCAGACAGACCGATGCGCCTGCAGTTGACCGTATCGCTCGGCGGGGCGTCGAATCATTATCCGGTCTGGGTATATCCGCCGGTCAGTCCGGTATGTCCGGAGGAAGTATGGGAAACAGAGCATTTGGATGAAAAAGCGATGGCCGTATTGGATGACGGAGGGACGGTGTATTTGACGCCGCCGTCCACACAGGAAGCGCTGCCTCATTCCATACGGGCGCAGTTTTCGACGGACTTCTGGTCAGTGGGGACTTTTCCGGGACAGGAGGGCGGCATGGGACAGTTCATCGACGCCGCGCACCCCATTTTTCAGGATTTTCCGACCGAGTTTTACAGTAACTGGCAGTGGTGGCCGATGGCCGTGCAGCGCGCAGTCATTTTACCAAAACGCTTTGATGCGATCATTACGGAAATGGACAGCTATGCTTTTTTGCGGCCGATGGCAAAGCTTTTTGAGTGCCGCTGCGGGAACGGAAAACTGCTCTTTTCCACGCTGAATCTGCAGAATCTGCAGCAATACCCGGAAGCGCGGGCTCTGCAGCATTCGATTTACCGGTATCTTGCGTCCGCGGCGTTTGAGCCGGAGCAGAAGATTGGAGTGGAGATCATACGGGAGCTGGTAAGATAGGCAGATGAGATAATACTCGTCCGCCCGCCGCCCGTCCGTCCGGCTGTGGATGTTCCTTTGGAGCCACGCTATCGCTCCGCGAAAAATGCAGCGGTACTAAGTTCAAAAGCAGCAAAGCCGCTTTTTCACTAAGTACCGACATTTTTCCAGGGGCTCCGCAGGAACATCCACAGCCGGACGGACGGGTGGCGGGCGGACAATCTTTTGAGAAAAAAAGAGAAGCATTGACAAAACCGTTTCTCTGGTGTTATTCTGATACAGGACAAAGGCGTTCTTATTGATAGGGATAAGAATGTCTTTTTATATTTATATCACATCATTTATGGCAGGACATAAGGCAGGGATATCGCAGGCTGCGAGAAATACATGGCTATTAAAATGATCATGGAAAGGAAGGAAAGAAATGGGAAGAAACTATACAAAACAGGATATTCTCAGGCTGGTGCAGGAGGAAGATGTGGAATTTATCCGTCTTCAGTTCACGGATATTTTCGGGAATCTGAAAAATGTGGCGATCACGGTAAGTCAGTTGGAAAAGGCGCTGGATAACGAGTGTATGTTCGACGGCTCTTCCATAGAAGGCTTTGCACGGATTGAGGAATCCGATATGTATTTGAACCCGGATTACAATACGTTTGAGATTTTTCCGTGGAGGCCGCAGCAGGGAAAAGTGGCACGGCTCATATGTGACGTTTATCGTCCGAACGGGGAACCCTTTGAGGGAGACCCGCGCTATATCCTGAAGCGGGCAATTCAGGAGGCCGCCGCTATGGGTTATGTTTTCGAGGTGGGGCCGGAGTGTGAATTTTTCCTTTTTAACACGGATGAAAATGGTATGCCGACCACCATTACTCATGAACAGGCTGGTTATTTCGATTTGGGGCCGGTGGATTTTGGAGAAAATGCAAGGCGCGATATGGTTCTGACGCTGGAAGAAATGGGATTCGTCATTGAGGCATCTCATCATGAGGTGGCACCGGCACAGCATGAAATCGATTTCCGGTATGGCGAGGCGCTTACCACGGCAGATAATATCATGACCTTTAAGCTTGCGGTCAAGACGATCGCTAAACGACATGGTCTACATGCGACCTTTATGCCCAAGCCCAAATACGGCGTGAACGGTTCCGGTATGCACATCAATATGTCGTTATCGAAAGACGGCCGGAACATTTTTGCGGATGAAAAGGATAAGTTCGGCCTGAGCAAGGAGGCTTATTATTTTATCGGCGGCATTATGAAGCATATGAAAGGCATGACGGCGATCACCAATCCGCTCATCAATTCCTATAAAAGATTGGTACCAGGGTTTGAAGCGCCGGTCTATATCGCATGGAGTGCGACCAACAGGAGCCCTCTGATCAGAATTCCGGCGACGCACGGTGTTGGAACGAGAATCGAACTGCGCTGCCCGGACCCGTCGGCCAATCCGTATCTGGCACTGGCAGTCTGCCTGCGCGCGGGTCTCGATGGCATTGCGAATCAGATTATGCCGCCGGAAAGCGTGGACTGCAATATTTTTGAAATGAGCGGTGAGCAAAAGGCGGCAACCGGTATTGAAGAAATACCGGGAACGCTGATTGAGGCGGTCTATGCGATGGAAGCGGACCCTTTTATCAAAGAGGTATTGGGAACACATACCTATACCAAATATATCAATGGCAAAAAAGACGAATGGAATCGTTACCGTTCGCAGGTGACGGATTGGGAAATCGGGGAATATCTGAATAATTTCTGACATAGCTGTCGGGAAAAGTCTGGCGTAAGGAGGTGGACGTGTGATCAATATAATAATAGCCCTGCCCAAGATAGATGACGCCAGAGGCATCCGGAGCATCCTGCTCAAAAACGGATTTAACGTGACAGGCGTATGCACAACGGGAGCACAGGTCCTAAGCCAGATCGACGGATGGAGCGGCGGGATCATTATATGCGGATACAAACTGAACGACATGATGTATTCGGAATTGCACGATTGCCTGCCGGATAGTTTCGATATGCTGCTCATGGCTTCCCGGCGTGCGATGAATGACTGCCTGAACAACGATATCGTCTGCCTTTCCATGCCTTTTAAGGTGCATGACCTGGTCGATACGGTCTCCATGATGGGGCATACGATCATACGAAGGCAGAAAAAGGCAAAACAGAAACCAAAAGAGCGGAATGCCGAGGAAACGGCGCTCATCAAGGAAGCCAAGGAACTGTTGATGTTCCGTAATAATATGACCGAAGAAGAGGCATACCGCTATATCCAGAAATGCAGCATGGACAGCGGAACGAATATGGTGGAGACCGCACAGATGGTGTTGACGATGTTCACGTAAGAAGAATGCCTGAAATACAGCATTCTTCCAGATTGAGTGTTTTTTCGTACAATCAGGCCGCCGGACCGGCACATAGTTTCCCGGCGGAAGCCCTTGAAAAACGTCGGCACTTAGTGAAAAAGCCGTTTAAGGCTTTTGAACTTAGTACCGTTACGTTTTTCGCGGAGCGAAAGCGTGCTGACAAGGGAACTAAGTGCCGGTCCGGCGGCCTTCTGATTGTACGAAAAGGCACTTTTAGCACAGTAAATTGCATTTACTGTGCTTTATGTGTGCCTGAATCTGTAATAAGATAATAAGTAATAAGGATGATCTTATTGTGGCGGTCATCTTGTAATAAATTATTTGAAAAAACAGAAAGGCGGGATTACGGATGAAGTTTACGAAGATGCATGGGTGCGGGAACGATTATATTTATATTAACGGAGCTGTAGAGAGGATTGCGTCGGAGGATAAGCCGGAACTTGTACGAAAGATCAGCGACAGGCACTTCGGAATCGGCGGGGACGGGGCGATTTTTATCAATCCTTCTACGGAAGCGGATTTTGAGATGGAAATGTATAATGCGGATGGCAGCAGGGCGGAAATGTGCGGAAACGGCATACGCTGTGTGGCAAAGTATGTATATGATAACGGATTGACGGACAAGACGAACATCAGTATTGTCAGCTGCGGACAGGTGAAGTATCTGGAGCTTTTTCTGAAAGACGGCAGAGTGGATACGGTCCGGGTCAACATGGGAGCGCCGGAGTTAAGTGCCGGTAAGATTCCCGTAACGGCGGAGAATGGAAAGGACAGAGTCATTGATGAGGCGATCACTGTACAGGGAAATGAATACAAAATGACATGCGTGTCAATGGGGAATCCCCATGCGGTCGTTTTCATGGATGAGGTAGAACGGCTGGATATCGAAAAAATCGGTCCTTATTTTGAGAACCATGAGTGTTTTCCGAAACGGATCAACACGGAATTTGTGAAAGTCATAGACAGAACCCATGTACAGATGCGCGTATGGGAGAGGGGGACCGGTGAGACGCTTGCCTGCGGAACGGGCTGCTGTGCTACTGTTGTCGCCTGTATCTTAAATGGTTTGACGGATGAGACGGTTACTGTTAAACTATTAGGAGGAGAGATTCAGATCACCTGGGACAGAGAGGCTGATCTGGTCTATATGACAGGGCCGGCAACGACGGTCTTTGACGGAGAATATAAGTGTGAAGAGAAGTTCTAAAGCCTGCGGCAAAGGCTGCTTCGCTAAGAACTTCTACGGTTCGCGTTGCGAACCTTCTTCACACTGCAGAATGCCCTGACGGTCATTCTGCATAGATTGTTTGTGCCGACTGTGTCGGCATGACGGGAAGTGTGAGAAGAAGTCCTGACACTCGCAGTAATACAAGAAAGGAATGAAAAAGAAATGGTGAAAGTAAATGACAATTATCTGAAGCTGCCCGGCAGTTATCTTTTTTCTACGATTGCAAAGAAAGTTAATGCGTATACGGCGGCGAATCCGGATAAAAAGATTATTCGTCTGGGAATCGGCGATGTGACACAGCCGTTGTCTCCTGCCGTGATCGGTGCATTGCACGGAGCGGTGGATGAAATGGCAGATGCGCGTACTTTCCGCGGCTATGCGCCGGATTTGGGATATGAATTTCTGCGTACCGCGATTGCGGGCAGTGACTATAAGGCGAGAGGATGCCAGATAGAAGCTGACGAGATTTTTGTTTCCGACGGCGCAAAATGTGATTCGGGCAACATTCAGGAGATTTTCAGCGTAGATAATAAAATTGCGGTCTGTGATCCGGTATATCCTGTCTATGTGGATACTAATGTGATGGCAGGCAGAACGGGTACTTATGACGCGGAGACGGGCAACTGGAGCGATGTGATCTATATGCCTTGTACGGCGGAGAATGATTTTGCACCGGAGCTTCCTAAAGAGGTGCCGGATTTGATTTACCTGTGTTTTCCGAATAATCCGACGGGCTCGACCATAACGAAAGCCCGGTTGCAGGAATGGGTCGATTATGCGAATAAGAACGGTTCCGTTATCATCTACGATGCGGCATATGAAGCTTATATTTCACAGGAGGATGTGCCGCACACGATTTACGAATGCGACGGAGCGCAGACCTGTGCCATCGAGCTGCGTTCTTTTTCCAAAAATGCGGGATTTACGGGTGTTCGTCTCGGCTTTACAGTCATTCCGAAGGCGTTAAAAGTCGGCGATGTATCGCTCCATGCACTTTGGGCGAGACGCCACGGAACCAAATATAACGGTGCGCCTTATATCATTCAGCGTGCCGGAGAAGCGGTTTACAGCGAGGCGGGAAAAAAAGAGACAAAGGAACTGGTCGCTTACTATATGAAAAATGCGGCTTATATTCTGGACGGGTTGAAATCAGCAGGTTATACGGTTTCCGGCGGTGTGAACGCTCCTTATATCTGGCTGAAGGCGCCTAAGGGCATGACGAGCTGGGAATTTTTCGATTATCTGTTGGAAAATGCGAATGTAGTAGGAACGCCCGGTTCCGGTTTCGGACCGAGCGGAGAGACTTATTTCCGTCTGACGGCATTCGGAAGCTATGAAAATACGGTAGAGGCAGTTGACCGGCTGAAAAAATTATAATTGAAGGTAATTGGATTTAAAGTTCGCAGGTTGAGAGAAAGGCATGGATATTAGCATGAAAAAAAGTATCATAGCGGTTCTGTTGGCGAGTATGATGTTGTCTGTAACAGCGTGTGGAAGCGGTTCATCCGAGGCGGAAAATACTGTTGCGGGAGTAGATGCGGAGAAGATCAGGGAAGAAGCGGAAGCCGAAATGTTGGCAAGACATGAGGAGCGGACGGCAAGCAGCGAAAAGGCAGCGGAAACGGAAGAACGTGACGATGAAACGGATAAAAATGACAGAGCATCAGCAGAGGAACGCCGGAACACGGATGACGAAGAAAAAGAGGAGGAGTCCGGCCGGGATGACGAAGTTTCTGATGACGAGGCTGCCGATGACGGATATGTCAGAGGCGAGGTGACGGATACAACCTATGAGAGCGAGTGGATAGGGTTCCGTTACGAACTCCCGGAAGGCTTTACGATGTCAGATGAAGACGAAATGGATGCCATTTTACAGGCAGGCGGCGAACTGCTTTATGAAGATAGGGTGGATGATATCGTCGATTATGCTAAGATGATCATGGTATATGAGATGATGGCAAAGAACAGATATGGCGATGTGATCACACTTTATGTGGAAAAAACAGACTTTGATATCGATACTTATGTAGCAGCTATTAAAATGCAGATGGGGAATGTCGATACGATAGACGTTACGATGGATGACGGCGAGATTGTGGAGGTCGGCGGCGTGGAATTTGAGAAATATTCTCTTTTACTCGATTATGGCGGCATAGAAGTAAAAGAAGATTATTATTTGAGGAAACAGGGTGACAGAATGATCTGTATGCTGTTAGGCTATTCGGATGATGCGACGGCCGAGAAGATCATGAGCGGTTTTTCACCTTACTAGAGAGATGCGGGAACAGGCACTTATGCAAAGCTCGAAACTTATAAAACGCAGGCGGTTTGTCTGCGTTTTTCGGTCTTTTGTCATGCAGCCGCCCGCAGGCAGGTAAAGAGTTCATGGAGAATGAGCGGAGGGAATGGTAATACATATGACGGATATGCAGTTTGAGGCCGCGATGCAGAAAATCCGGTCGGGAGACAAGCAGGGGCTTCAGGAAATTTACGAGGAATATATCGGTTTGATCTATGCAATCGTAAAAGACGTCCTGAAAAGTAAGGAAAACGCAGAAGATGTAACCAGTGATTTTTTTATCAGATTGTGGGACAAAGCGGATACCTTTCAGAGTGGAAGAGGACATAAAACGTGGATAACAACGATTGCGCGGAATATGGCAATCGATTATCTGAGAAAATATGGGAAAGAAGAAATCCGGGAATTTTCGGAAGAACCGGAAGCAGAGGCGGCTTTGGGCGGTCATGCGGAACTGGACAGTCCGGTAGAACGGGAAGTGCTCGCGGATATGACGATTACGGAAGCGCTGTCCGGCTTGAAAGAGAATGAAAAGCAGATCATGAACATGAAGATTCTGGGTGATATGACTTTTCAGGAAATTGCGGGAACGCTTAGGATATCAATAGGCACGGTGACATGGCGTTATCAGAACGCGGTAAAAAAATTAAGGAGGTGCGGCTATGGAACGGGATTTTGAGCGTGAATTCAGAGAACTGAAACAAAATGAAATACCGGATTTATGGAACCGAATCGAAGCCGGACTGTCTGAAAAAAAGAATGTGACACAAGTGTCGCAAAATGTAATCGCAATTGATCATGCACCTGGTGCCGGGAGAGGGCGTTTTGAAAAAAATGATTTTGAAAAAGGAGATACAAAGAAACCCTTCGCATGGAGAAGGTGGGGAACGCTGATTGCGGCCTGTGTATGTGTTGTTATCATTCTGCCTGCATTTTCCCTGCTCATCAGAGATAAAAGTTATTCCGGCAGCGGAAACGATGCGGCTGCGAATACAACGGAAGCGATAGCGGAGGATAATGCGGCGATGGATACGGCGACAGCAGAAAATGCGGAGAGCGAGTTTGCCGCAGAGGATGCGGCTGCTGCGGAAGAAATGATACCGGAGAATGGTATGGCTGACAGCGCAGCCGCTGAGAGTGAGGAAGGTATGGCAGGCGGCGCGGATACGGCCGATGCAGGAAGCGTTGGCGCGGCAGCTTCCACAAATGAAGCGGCGGCTTCGGAGGAAAAAGCGCCGGAGGCTTCATCGGATGCGACAATGGAAAATGCACAGATACAGGAAGCTGACGGGGCGGAAACATCGAGAAAGGAAGAGGAGAAAGCAGGCTGGTCCGAACTGACGGACGGGCAGATTCTGGAAGAGGCAGTTATTCGGATTCAGAAGGCGGAAACAGCCGGTGGCGAAGTGCTTTATCAGGCGGCCGTCGAACAGGCGGATGCGGATAAAATACTGGAAAGCGGAATGCAGATTGCGCTTGTGTGCGATGACGATACGGAATATGATTTTCTCCGCGGGCCGAGGGACGAAAAGGAACTGAAGGAACAGGAGATGTATCGGGTGACTTTGCGCTATGATGCGGAAGGCGGAAGATTTGTTGTGTTAGAGGCAGAGAATTGGGAAGCGTGATAAGGAAACGTGAGAAGCGCGTAAAACAGATATGTTGCTGACAGGAAGGAATGGCAGATGATGTAAGATAGTTTTGCCTTTTGGAAAAGGGGTATGGAAAATGGATAAGGCAGAAATCAGGGCAATTGTTGAAAACAGATTTTGTGAATTAGGAGCAGAAAAGGTAGAACTGCATCCTTCCGGAGATTGCTGGACATTTCATGGAGCGTTTTTTAAGGTGACAACACTACAAGATTTTTGGGTGTTAGAATGGACGGATAACCGTTCCTGTGCGTCAAATTATTGCTTTGAAGATGTTGACCCTATGCCTTACAACATATCAGAACATGAAATTATTCAATATATTGACGGAGTACTGCAAAGATAACCCTATATTCCGCAGGCGTTCAATACCTGCGGTTTTTGGGGGCAGCTAACTAGTTCGGCGTCTAAGTCTGAAAAGAATTTATCCAATAATTTAAAGAAAAAAGAAGGTATCTATCCATGAAAATACTACTCGTAGAAGATGACCTCAGTCTGATCAACGGCCTGTCTTTTGCCGTTAAGAAGCAGGGGTATGAACTGGATATTGCCCGCACGAGCCTGGAGGCGGATGCACAATGGGCGGATGAAAAGTACGATCTGGTCATTCTGGATGTTTCGCTTCCCGACGGCTCCGGTTTTGACCTGTGCCAGAAAATGCGCAGAACCTCAAAGGTGCCGATTATTTTTCTGACGGCGGCCGATGAAGAAACAGACATTATCATGGGACTGGATATCGGCGGCGATGACTATATAACGAAGCCCTTCAAACTGGCCGTGCTTTTGTCCAGAATCAATGCGCTGCTGCGCAGGAGCAGTCAGTTCAGTAAGGATGACGGGGAACTGCATTCCAACGGGATTACGGTGCAGCGGTTGAAAGGAAAAGTATATAAAAACGGAGAGGAACTGGAACTGACGGCGAGCGAGTATAAGCTGCTTTGTTTTTTTATGGAAAATCCGGGAATCGTGCTTTCTGCGGAGAAAATTCTGGGGGAGTTGTGGGATTGCAATGAAAACTATGTGGATGGCAGTACACTCACCGTCTATATACGCAGGCTGCGCATGAAAATTGAGGATGAGCCGGGGAAGCCTGAAAGGATTGTGACGGTTCGGGGAATGGGGTATAAGTGGAAAGCGTGAAGAGAAGTTCTAGGACTTGCGCCGGAGGGCGCTTCATCAAGAACTTCTACGGTCCGCAGAGCGGACCTTCTTCATGCCGGAGAATGTCTCTGAAGAGCCATTCTCCAGAGGTTATGAAAAATAGAAGAGAGGGAGTTGCATATGAGAATATTTGCAGATAAAAGAATACGAACTCTTTTTCATAAAATATTCCTTTCCATGGCGGTGTTTATCGCTGTGGGCGCCGGCGTGGCCCGGAGTGTCGGGAAATATTATTATGACAGCATGATCGCGCCGGATTTTACGGCGTATTTTATTTTATGCTGTGCACTGTGCATGATATTGACTATTGTAGTCATTTTGTGGAGATATTTTCAGGAGCAGAATCGGATTCTGGAGGAGGCGGCTGCGAGGGTTCGGGAATATATGGCGGGCAATCAGGAGGCCAGAATTGCCTGTCTTGAAGAAGGAGAACTGTACAGACTGTTTCATGAAGTCAATTCGCTTGCCGCCGTTTTGAATGCGCATACGGAGAAGGAGCGGAAGGAGAAGCAGTTTCTGAAAGATACCATATCGGATATTTCCCATCAGCTGAAAACGCCGCTTGCCGCGCTGAACATCTATAACGGCATTTTACAGGGAGAGGCGGAAAACCAGCCTACCATTCAAGAGTTTACGATGCTTTCCGAGCAGGAATTGGACAGAATCGAAACGTTGGTGCAGAATCTTCTGAAAATTACGAAACTCGACGCGGGAACGATCGTTATGGACAGACAGTCTGAAAATATGGCCGAAATGATGGAGACTGTCAGAAAACATTTTGCTTTCCGGGCCGAGTGTGAAGGAAAAGAAATCCGCCTGACGGGCGATTGTGAGATTACACTGCTCTGTGACCGCGTCTGGATGATTGAAGCAATTGATAACATCGTTAAAAATGCGCTCGACCATACAAAAGAAGGCGGTCTTGTGCAGGTTTCGTGGAGAGAATCGGCTTCCGCAGTACGGCTTACGGTGAGGGATAACGGAAGCGGGATTCATTCCGAGGATTTATATCATATTTTTAAACGTTTCTATCGGAGCCGTTTTTCCAAGGACACGCAGGGAATTGGCCTGGGCCTGCCCCTGTCCAAGTCCATCATTGAAGCGCATAACGGGACGATTGAAGTGGACAGCATAGAGGGCAGAGGAACGGCCTTTGTGATTACCATATAAACAGAGTGGTTCTATTTTTCACACTTTTATGACAAAATTGTAGGCTGAAATTCATCTTGCTGTAGGAGAAACGCGGTATGATTTTCCCATGAAAGGGAGGTTATTTAAATGAATCTATTGGAAGTAAAATCCATTTGCAAGACCTATGGAAGCGGGGAAACGGCCGTACATGCGTTAAAGAATGTCAGTTTTTCCGTTCCAAAGGGAGAATTTGTTGCAGTTGTCGGAGAATCCGGTTCCGGCAAGAGTACGCTCTTGAATATGCTGGGGGCGCTCGATATGCCGACTTCCGGCAAGGTCTTTATTGACGGAAACGACACTTTTACGATGAAGGAGCGTGAACTGACGGTGTTCCGCCGCCGCAATATCGGTTTTATTTTTCAGGCTTTTAATTTAATACCGGAGTTGACGGTGGAGCAGAACATTCTTTTTCCGGTGCTGTTAGATTATCAAAAACCTGACAGGGAATATCTGGAAGAGCTGCTTTCAGTGCTCAATTTGAGACGCCGTCGCGGGCATCTGCCGAGCCAGTTGTCGGGCGGGCAGCAGCAGAGGGTGGCGATCGGGCGTGCGCTTTTTACGCGGCCGTCCCTGATCCTGGCGGATGAACCGACCGGAAATCTGGATTCACAGAACAGCAGTGAGGTTATTTCTCTATTGAAAAAAGCTTCCGGAAAATACGAGCAGACCATCGTTATGATCACGCATAACCGCAGCATCGCGCAGATTGCTGACCGGGTACTTCAGGTGTCTGACGGCGTCCTGACCGATTTTGGCAGACAGCAGGATTGAGAGGAGGCGGTCATAGATGAAAAGTTATCTCAGTTTGATTCCGATTTCTGCGCGGGTCCGCAGGAAGCAGAGCCGGATGATCATTCTTTGTATCGTACTTGCGGTCTTTCTTGTTACGACTATTTTTTCTCTTGCGGAGGCTGGTATTAAAATGGAGACCAACGCATCTGTTGATAAACATGGATACTGGCATATTTCTATAAAAGGAATACAGGAGAGCGATGCGCTGGAGATTGCGGAGCGTTCTGATGTTGCAGCTTCTTCCTGGTATGATGTGCTTAATCTCGATGATGATCTGAATATGGATAAGGAATATTATATCAAAGGTGTGCAGACGGCGATATGTGGTATCGATGAGCAGTTTATCGGCGATATCATGCACTTTTTTTCCGAGGGTTCTCATGTAGGGAATGGCAGTGAAGTCATCCTCACGGAGAATGCGAAGGAGCTTCTCGGCGTAGAGGAAGGAGATACGATCACTTTAAATACACCGGGGGGCAGTTATGATTTTGTCATAACGGGATTCCGTATCAGCGGAAACGGCAAATATGTGAGCGCTAACGGCGGTTTGACAGCAGCACTGCTGGTAAAGGATGACCAGATAGGCGCCTTTATGAATATCAAAACATTTCGTAAAATCTGCGTCGAAAATGGTGAAACAGGAAGTCCACAGTATTATATTCAGTTTCAGAAACATACCAATCTGAAAAAAGCGGTGGAGGAAATCCAAAATCAGTACGGACTTGTGGACGGCGATATCGGGTTAAATACGATTCTGATGGCTGCAAACGGTATCAGCAACAAGGAATATGTCAAAAATATATATCCTCTTGCGGGTATATTATTTGTGCTGGTTCTGGCGTCGGGTGTTTTGATGATTTCGGGCAGCATGAACAGCAATGTGGCGCAGCGGATGCAGTTTTTTGGAATGCTGCGCTGTATCGGCGCGAGCAGAAGTCAGATTATCCGTTTCGTGCGGCTGGAAGCGTTATATTGGTGTAAGAGTGCCGTGCCGATAGGAATTGGAAGCGGTGTCGTCATTACATGGATTATCTGTGCGGGGCTAAAATATATCGTCGGGGGAGAATTTACGGACATGCCTGTTTTTGGCGTGAGTATCGTCGGAATCTTATGCGGCGTGGTCGTAGGCGTCGTTACCGTATTTCTTGCGGCACAGGCTCCGGCAAAGCGTGCGGCGAAAGTATCGCCGGTGGCGGCGGTATCCGGCAATGCGGGGGATATCAAAAACATAAAGCGCGCTATAAAGGCCGGTTCCGGCAAAGTGGAAACGACGCTCGGCATTCATCATGCGGTGTCGGCCAAAAAGAATCTGCTGCTGATGGCGGGTTCCTTTGCGCTCAGCATCATTCTGTTCTTATGCTTTTCGGTATTGATCGAGCTCATAGGATGTCTGCTGCCGCAAAAGGCTTCTGCTCCGGACCTCGATATCGCGAGCACCAGACTGGAGAATGATATCGATGCGGCGCTCGTAAAAGAAATCGAAGGGATAGACGGCGTGGCCCATGTGCTCGGCCGGAGTGTGTGCAAAGATGTTCCGGCAGTTTATCGGGACGAAAGTTCCGCCGCAGAGGAAGAAATTATAACGAATGTAGAACTGATATCTTACAGCGATTATGCGTTGGAACTGCTTAGCAGGGACGATGATTTGAGAAAAGGCAGCGATCTTGCAACGGTATACGGCGGCGGTAACGGCGTACTCGTTGTCTGGGACAGGGATATTCCATGGGAAATCGGCGACAAAATCCGGATTGCGGGTGAAGAATTGGAAATCGCCGGCATGCTCAAATATAATCCTTTTACGAATGATGGCAGTTCGGGCGGTGTTATCGATATCGTTACTTCTATGGAAACTTATACGCGCCTGACCGGCATTACCGATTATGCCATTTTGGATGTGCAGCTGGAAAGTCATTCCGGGGACGAAAGTGATGCGGCGGTAGAGCAGATTCGCAGATTGTGCAATGCGTACGATTTCAGGGACAGACGCGATGAGGGCAGTGTTGCGAATGAATTTTATGCGATCATGGTCTTCGGCTATGGATTTGTTTTCATTGTCGCATTGATTGCGCTGTTAAATATTATGAATAGCATTTCCATGAGCGTATCGGCAAGAATTAACCAGTATGGGGCGATGCGGGCAATCGGTATGAGCGTGGGACAGATTACCAAAATGATCGCGTCGGAGGCAGTCACCTATGCGGTATCCGGCTGTATTGTGGGCTGCGCAGTTGGTCTGCCGCTCAGTAAATGGATGTATGATGTTCTGATTACTTCTTATTTTTACTACTTCACATGGAGCCTGCCGGCAATGCAGATCGTCATTGTCGTATTGTTCATTCTGCTGTCTGCCCTTGCGGCGGTATACGCACCGTCGAAGCGGATTCGGGAAATGGCCGTGGCAGAAACGATCAATGAACTGTGACGGAAACAATCAATGATTTCTGAAAGTGTGCTTGCGGAATATTTTTCTGCGGGATTACTGTTGCAGCAGCATCTTTAACCGCCTCAGCCCATCGGTCAGGATTTCCAGGGTCGGTGGAGTCGTTATGGAAATGCGGACGGCTTTTTCGGGGGTTTTGTTTCCCACGGAAAAGCGTTCCGCGCCATAAACTTCCACCCCGGCCTGTCTTGCGCAGATTTCAAAGCTTTTTCCTGTAAAATGCTCGGGCAGCCGGATGTACCGAAGCGGCGCCGTCGGTTCGCTTGGAACAACGAAGCCATTTAATATCCGGTCAACGATAAGATTACGCTCCAGAATGCCGTTTTGGCGTTCGATAAGGACTTCGTCAGCGGCGCCGTCTTCAATCAAAGCGGCGGATACCGTTGCAAGCAGTGGTGAGATGGAAATATTCATGGAATACAATGCCGTCGCCAGTTTGTCATGAAACTGAACGGGAACATGTATAAAAGCAGTCCGAAGGCCCGGTGAAACCGTTTTGGAAAGGCTTGCGATGTAAATGACCTGTTCCGGCGCAAAGGATGCGATGGGCGGCAGCGGATTTTTTTCCAAAAGGTTATTGATGCCGTCTTCTATGACGAGCAGGTTTTCTTCTTTGGCTATCCCGGCTATCATTTTTCTTGTTTCGAGGGACATGATATGGGATGTCGGGTTCTGATAGTCGGGGATGACATAAAGTCCCTTTATATTTTCATTCTGCGCCGCATAACGGATTCCCGCTTCTGTCATTTCTCTGTGGTGGCTTCGGACAGGTGATAAATGGATGCCGAATAGTTTCGCCGCTGTTTTTACACCGGTAAAAGTCAATGCTTCCGTTCCAATCTTATCATTCAATTCAAAGCATGCGCCCAGAGCGGCCATGAGCGCGTTTTGTCCGCCGGCTGCCAGAACAATATGTTCTATATCCGTTTCAAATCCCGATTTCTGCAGCCATGTTACGCCTGCCGCACGCTGCCGCTTCGTACCTTCGGGCGCTCCATAGGAAAACAGGTTTAGGGCGTCCGGCCTTTTCAACAGGCTTTCCGTATATTGTCTGACTTTTAAATTACTTGTGACAAAGGGAACGATCGCGCCCATTTCAATAAACTGTGAATTTTCTTTTCCGCAGAGCAGCACCGGGTCTGCGGCGGCATCAGAAGAAACATAAGTGCCGCTGCCGACGGAGGCTGAGAGCAGACCCTTTTGTTCGCACAATTTATAGACTTTGGAAATCGTGCTCAGATTCAAATCCAGAAAATCGGCGAGTTCCCGCTGGGGTGGCAGCTTCGTGCCCGCTTTCAGTTTTCCGCTTTGAATATCTCTTTCCAGCTGTTCTGCCAGCGCGATATATTTCGGTCCTGTGATATCGCTCATATCGGGTTTCCAGCTCATCGGATAGTTGTCGAAGGAATTTACCGGCATGATTTCTTCTTCCGCCTTTCACGCTTCGATTTGCATAAAAAATCAAGTACAGCTTTTCAAATTATATCTGAGTTTCGTAATTTAAAACAGACCAAATCGGAATGCAGTCTGCAGATCTGTCGACATTTCACTTCAATGATGCAGTAGTGCCATATTTATTTACAAATTCCTGTGCCATGACAGGAGGGCTGTAATAAAAGCCCTGCACCGTATCGCATCCGTAGGAAGCGGCCAGTTCAAGCTGCTCCTGATTCTCGATTCCTTCAAATACGACCTGATAATGTACATCCTTTAGCATGGTGATCAGGGATTTGATGACAGCGCGCCCTTTATTGGTGTATAGTGATTCCCGCGCAAAAATACCATCTAGCTTAATGGTATCCGCCGGAATATTGGCAATCTGGTTCAGAGAGGAATAGCCTGCCCCAAAATCATCAACACTAATCAGAAAGCCTTCTTTCCGGAGACAGCTTATGGTTTCGATGATACTGGAAAGATTATTGACAAAGGTGGATTCCACCAGTTCGAATTCGATCAGACCGGGTTCAATCTGATACTGCTTTTGAAGCCTGAAAATATTTTCCGCAAATTTCAGATTGGTAAACTCCTGCTTTGAAACATTGACGGATATGGGATATACTATTTTTTGCGTATCCAGGCACTGACGCTGGAAGGCAAATACCTTTTCGATCATGATCTTATCCAGACGGTCGATCAGGCCAATCTGTTCCAGAACCGGAACAAAACGCCCGGGCATGATAATGCCGCCCTGTTGGTCGCGCATTCTCACCAGAGCCTCGCCGCCGACAACACAATTACCTGTAATGGATATCTTAGGCTGTATGTACAGTTCGATATTGCCGTTTGCAGACAAACGCATAAACAGATTGGCCATATTCATATTTTCATAGTGAGCCTTGCAGTTGTTATCGGTAAATACCTGACAATTCGTGTGAAATGTACTCTTGATCGCCTTTTTGGCAAGATTTGACCTGTCAATTGCCATTCTGGCATCAACGGTTCTGTCCTCATAAAAATAGATTCCGATATACACATGATTATAGACTAACGGGTAGCGCGCAGAAAGTATACGCTCAAATTCATGGCTCTTCTGTGTCAGATAAGATATCAGTTCTTCCTTTGACATATCCGTCATATTGTATACAGCCCGGAACTGGTCAAATCCCATACCGTATGCAACGAGACAGAGAGGGTCGTCGATAAAGAAGAAAGAGGCAATGTCTTCCATTACCTGGTCGCCTTCTTTCATGCTGTAAAAATCATTGATATATTTGAAATTACTGATATCTAATGCAATAAAAGCCAGTTCTTTTTCGTTTTCTTCAATCAGAGAAACGGCTTGGCGGATAAACTGGCTATTTCCGGATTGGATTGTAATATAATTATTCACAGGCACCTCCAACATCACAAAAAATCCCCTCATACCTATATTTTGATTTTACTATTTTACCGAAAGTAACACAACTCTTTTTGTGCATTTTTACAAAAATTTTTGTATTCTGAAGGCATTTTGTGTGAAAGTGCTCATAACGGATAAGTTTAGAATAAGTCATATCGGAAAAGAGGACAGTAGGCTGAAGGGAATTTCCGGGTTGAATACGGCAGAATTGTATGCCATACAATTTTATCATTGTTTTCTTCCGGGCTCAAGATTACAATAGAAAAAATTACATGAAAGGAATTGAGGAAGTTACAGTTCAGAGGGCGGCCTGCCAGGGCATAGTTATCTTTGGCGGCACGCTTTCGCTCCACGAAAAAGCGTAGCGGTACTAAGGTTCAAAAGTCGCAAAGCGATTTTTTCACCAAGTACCGACGTTTTTCAAGGGCCGCCGCCAGATAACTATGCCCTGTCAGGCCGCTCTCTGAACTGTAATTTGGGAGGGATGCGATATGCGTATAGAAAATTTATTATCCGAAGGTATCAAAGCGACGCCGCCGTCTTTTGTCAGAGGTATCTTGAAAGCGGCTTCCGACCCGGACGTCATCTCCTTTGCCGGTGGGCTTCCGAATCCGATTTCTTTTCCGCAGGAGAAACTTTTAGAATCGATGGAGCGCATTGTGAGGAGTTATGGAAGCGCTGTGTTCCAGTATTCGATCACGGCCGGACTGCCGGAACTCCGGCAGTATATCGCAAAGCGGTATAATCGGATTTTTGGTCTTTCGCTTACCATGGACAATATTATCATTACGACAGGCTCTCAGCAGGCGCTCGACCTGATCGGGAAAGTCCTGCTCAACAAAGGGGATGGGCTCATTGTCGAGAAACCGACGTATCTCGCCGCGATACAGGCTTTTTCCATGCAGCAGCCCGTGTTTTATCCGGTCGAATTGACAGAAGAAGGCATGAATGCGGAGAAGCTTGCGGAAGCATTGCAGAACCCGGTCAAATTCATCTATGCGATTCCTGATTTTCAAAATCCGACCGGGCTTACTTATTCTGCCGGGAACCGGGAGCGCATTTATGAAATTCTAAAGGGGCGCGATGTGATTTTGATCGAGGATGACCCGTACGGCGAACTGCGTTTTGAAGGGGAGCGTCTGCCTTATATCGGCGCCGGAAAACTGCCCGGCAGTATTCTGCTTGGGACTTTTTCCAAGACAGTCACGCCGGGAATGCGCACAGGGTTCATCATTTCCGAAAATAAAGAATTATTGAAATATATCTCCATCGCAAAAGAAGCGAGCGACCTGCATACGAACATTTTTTCCCAGTATCTGCTCTGGGATTATCTGGAAAATAACGATCTGGATGGCCATATTGCTGAGATAAAAGCGCTGTATAAGAAGCAGGCGCATGCGATGATGGATGCCATGGAGCGGTATTTTCCACCTGCGGTAAAGTACACGAGACCGCATGGCGGCATGTTCCTATGGGTGACGCTTCCGGAGGGGATAAGCGCCATGTCTTTGTTTCCGAAGGCGTTGGAGAAAAAGGTTGCATTCGTTCCGGGAGACCCTTTCTATATCGGTGTTAAAAATGTCAATACGATGCGCCTGAACTTTACCAATGCGGACTGTGAGACGATCGAAGAAGGAATCCGGCGGCTGGGGGAACTGCTGCATTCTCTGGAACGCCGTTGATAAGCGATGATCAAAACGCGCCTGCGATAAAGATTTCAAAGCCGATCACGATTAAGATGCTCCCGCCCAATATTGCTGCTTTATTTGAGAATTTTGTTCCGAATTTCTTTCCGATGATCAGTCCTGCCATGCAGACGGCGAATGTTACGATGGAAATAATGATTGCGCATACAATCGCCATAATGAGACTATATCCTGCGATCGCAAACCCAATCGATAAGGCATCTATTGAAGTTGCAATACCCTGCAGTAAAAGGGATGCTATACCTGTTTTTGTTTTTTCTGCTTCCTCATTGGTATTTTTAATGCCGTCAATCAGCATTTTGCCGCCAATGAACAGCAATAGGACCAAGGCGATCCAGGGTATAAAATTTTTGAATTTATTAAAATATCGAACAATCGTATGAACGCATATCCATCCGATTATCGGCATTGCCGCCTGAAAAAAAGCAAACACTCCGGCCACGCCGCACATTTTCCTGCTCTTCATGTCCGGCTCGTTCAATCCGTTTGCAAGCGATACGGAAAAAGCATCCATTGCAAGCCCGAGACCGAGCAGCACACTGTTAAAGAAAAATAATAAACTCCATTCCATCTTTTGTTCCTCCTGAATCTGTGCATAAAAAAACAAGTATAGTTTCAAAAACTATACTTGGCATATTTTTCAAAAAATATAGACTTCATGTATAGTTTTTGCTATACATGAGTCTCGCAATTTAAAACAAGCCAGGCCGGATGGCCAGTATGTTGACTTGTTACGATACACGCTTGCTACTCCCTCATGGAAATTTTATTGGAAAATTCTATCATTAAATATGGTATTTGTCAAATGATTTTTGACTTATGCTGCTAATTCTGCTCTTCCGGGAAAATAAAAATCTCCTCAATCGGTGCATCCACCGCTCTTGAAATATCGACCGCCAGCTTCAGAGAGGGGTTATACTGGGCCTTTTCCAGCCGCATGATGGTTTCCCGCCGAACCCCCACCTGAAGAGCCAGCTGTTCCTGCGTCATATTTTTGAACTGTCTGTATTTCTTTAACTGACACTCGAAATCCGGCATTTGACAATGCCTCCTTTCCTCATACTTTTCTGCTGTTTATCAATCCGCTCATTCATATCTGTTCAGCCTGTGAAAATTTATTTTTCACGCGAATCCTCTTCTTCTTCCAACGGTTCGCCGTGGTCATAGCGGTATAACAGGTATTCGTATAGAAAAAGCGCAAGGGCGAGCGCAAGGAAAACAACGACCATAGCGGCGAGCAGATTATATTCCAGAGTTCCGAAGAGTGCGCCCTGTGAAAGTATCACAAAGGCGGCGATGATGATGGAAAAGGAAATTTTCAGGGATGTAATCTGTGCTTTCAGCGCATTTTCTTTGAAACGTTCATCCATAAAGGTATTCGACAGCTTTCCTTCATAGAAAAAACCAAAGAATCCGAAAAACATAAAGGACATGAACGGGCTGATGTTTTTGTTCTGGCTGTAAGTCCAAAAGCCCATGAATCCCACAAAACCGAGAAAACCAAGGAAACCGAATTTGGGATTGATCCTTCTGGTTGTCTGCGTTTCTCTGACATGTTTTTGATTCCTGACAGCTGTCCATAAGATGAGCGCCATCAGATAGAAGATATACAGGCACATCAGGATGACGGAACAGGTCATTGGAAGGTCTTTTGCCGTAAAGGTATATTCCGAGAAATCCGTTGGAACGACCAGCCGTGCATCGTTAAAGTTAACGGCATACCATGAAGAGAGGAGCAGTAGAATCAGGCAGACCAGGCCGGCGGCGATGACAGTTCTCTTTTTGGTGGAAAAGACTTTTTCGGTAAATTTTTTCATAGAATGATTTTTCATAGGAAAATGGTACCTCCTTTTCGGTAAAATTTTTGGTGTGAGAGCAATATAGCATATTTGCTCGTCATGAGATTAAAAAATACAACAAAGTGATATATTTATCTCTTGATAAGACAAATATATCACTTTGTTTACGGTTTGTAAAGAGAAAAAGTGATAAATATATCATTTTTTGGGCGTCGATAGAAAGACAATCCTATTTTGGCGATAATCAGTAAATTGGCGGGATATATCCGAGCCGCATCGCCTTTGTAACGGCCTGAACCGTAGACGAGACATCGAGTTTTTCGAAAATATGCTGTAAATGGTTTGAAAGGGTGCGTTCGCTGATGTGCAGAGCATCCGCGGTTTCCTTCCTGCTTTGCCCGGTGCTGACGATCTGAAGAACCTTTTTCTCCATATCGGTCAGCTCTTCAAGGAATCCGCTGTCTGAATCCGGTGGAAAACAATATCCGCCGCGGAAAACACGGGTGAGCGAAGCAATCAGATCGTCCGGGGCAATATTTTTGTTGAGAAAACCACGGATGCCGAGTTTCTTTGCTTCGTGTCGGTATACGGGCAGGTCATATCCGGTCAGAATGATGATTTTTAAGGAGGGCTCTTTTTGCAGCAGTCCGGCGGCCGTTTCCAGACCATCCGTGTCGTTTGGACGGCCGAGGTTAATATCCATTAGAATGATGTCTATCTCCTTTTCGCAGAGTATTTTATCCAAATCATGTACATCCCGTATAGTGTGAAAGTTTTTAATTTCATGACAATCACCCAGCGCAATAGAAAGGCTTTTGGCAAAGAGTTCATGGTCATCGACTAATAAAATATTGATAAGAAACATCTCCTTTCATTGGAATTTGAATATGTATGCGGATACCGTGGGGCCGTTGGCTAAAAAATCCGATTGTCCCTTCTATTCTGTGAAGTTGTTCCGTTATGGAAGCAATCCCTTTATGGAGCGTTTTATCCGCAGAAGTAAGGCTGGCGGTATCAGCGGTTCCGTTATCGCTCACTTCTAAAGTGATCAGAGCGTTTATCTGTGAGAGTGTTATCTGTGCCAGACTGCCATCCGAATGCTTGTAGATATTGGTGAGCAGTTCTTTGATCAGCCGGTATACCAGTGTATCATAAGGCTCGACCAGAAATAGCGTGTCGGCGCAATCAAAGGATATTGCGATGGTCCGTTCCGAAAAAGACTGCGAAATCGTCGCGATCAGGAAGCGGTAATTTTCCTTTAAGGTCAGATTTTTCCGGATGACCGGATGGTAGTCCTGCATCTGACCGCGGATGCGGGTATTCAGATTGTCGAGTGTTTCGGCGATCATATTCTGTATATCCGGCTCCCCGGCTTTTGTCATCATATTTTTTACGGAAAGAAGGTCTTGCAAAATGTCATCATGTAGAAAATCCGCAAAATCCTTTTTCAGAAGTTCTTCCCGGTGCAATTGCTGGAGGGCGGCATAGTAGCTGTTTTCTCTGTCCGGACGGATAGAGCCTTTTTCCAGATTCCATCCCAAAAGGATATTGCACAGATACAGGAAAGCGGCAAGCGCATTGACTAAAAGAAGCAGCCAGGCATAACCGCCGCCTGTCAGTGCGGTCAACAGCCCGAGTACTAAAAGTGATGTGCAGAGGATAAAAAAGGCCTGCTTTCTGCTGAAAAAAGAAGAAAACGGAAAGCTGCGCCATGTTTTGTATACGATGCCGTGAATGCTCATACAGAACAGGCAAAGCGGCAGATAAACTCCAAAATTGGAAATATGGCCGGGGATTCCTGCCGTGGCAAAGGTATAAAGTAAAAAGACGGTGATCGTTATCAGGGCAGAGAACAAAAAATATTTTCGCTCGGATTTAAGAACAAAAACGGTCCGTTTCCGGTGATAGAGCATAAGAAACAAAAAAACACCCCAGCTTGCCAGAAATTGTATGCCATAGAAGCAGGCATATACCGGGCCGGAGACACAGAGGCCGGAAAGGGCCGCGATGCAGGTCATGAGGAATACGATATTTGTCAGTCTGCGGAAGCGGTAAGCGCTTTCTTGAAAGAAGAACAGCAGGGCAAAACGGATGGACAGATAGCATATGAGCGGACTGAGTGCGGCAAAAGTGAGGTTTTCGGAGGCGTTTTTTCCCGAAGCAAGAAGAATATACCAGCTGTCTGCGGCCAGCAGGCCGCAGAAGCGCGAAACGACTTTATTGTTTCCGGGGCTGCATGCGCTGATACAGGCACTGTCCATCAACAGGAGCGAGGATAAGGACAGCGCAAAGATGCCGTTTGTTTCGATTGTTCCTGCACCTATATAACAGCATATACAGAGGAGAAAGAGAGTATAATTTGTCCACAAAAGCAGTTTACGGGTCATTTCTTTCATGTTCGGGCCTTTCTGTTATGACGCGTGTCATCGCAGTAAACTGCTCTGACATGGGGAATTAGTGTATAGCAGGTGTGTATCGTAAGTAAATAGTATAATAAATAGAGGAAAGCAGTCAATAGGATTGCGAGCAGCGTCGGAAGGAATTGGGCAGGGTTACTGCCGAGCAAATTCTGCATCAATCCGGTTTTAAAAACGAGCGTCGCAAAAAGGCAGTCCAGCAGCCCGAATGCAAAGGGAATCATGAAGAACGGAAATACCTGTTTTCGGATGATTTTCCGGAGCGCTTTGCCGGAATAGCCCATTTTCCATAACATTTCATAATCGGCTTTGGAATCGGCGGCTGTGGAGATATTATTAAAATACAGGATACTTCCAACGGCAATAAAAAAGAGGATAACGAGAAAGCCGATGAGCAGGAAGGTGGAACTGCTCAGGGAGAATATCTCATGGATTCTGTGAGAACTGCCCTGTAAATACGGACTGTCATGCAGAAGTTCTTTCAGTTCGGCATATAAGGGCTCGTTATCTTTTATTGCATGTCCGTTTATGCTGAAGATGCTTGTTTCCGGTGTGTATTCTTTTTGGAGCATCGAATAAACGGCATCGCTGACAATCAGGGTTCCGACGCTGTTGGCAAAAGAGACAGGATTGTTGAGTGTGGTTTCTTTCACGATCAGAGAAAGCGTATTTTCGCCGATGACCACAGGGTAGACGCTTCCTTTTTCGTCAGAACCATCCTGATTCGGTTGATATTTTACCAAAATACATTCCTTTTCCTGCAGTCCGGTAAGCTGCCCCGCAATGCGGTGTTTTCCCTGCGCATTGAGAAGTGCGAGATAGTCCGTATAGGAAATGCATTCAAAGCCGGGAGTTCTCACAAGCTTTTCATTTTCGGAATCGCCTTTTGCCGTGTTGACATGATACTCCATCGGGAGTCCGTCTGCCGAAGAGGTGATTTTGTAAAAATCGGTTCGTATAAAGCTGATGTCTTTCATGTCGGCATATTTCCCGACGGTCAGCTTAATTTCTTCTGTCTGTTGATCGTTTTCAATGCGGCATTCCAGTTCTGAGGGCGCCATCCGGGATACTGCGGCAACGGGATAATAAAGTGTCAGGGCCATGACGCTGGATATGGTCAGGGCGGCGGCCGAAAGCAGTGTCAGCATGATGAGCGTTCTTGCGTTGGTGCGGATACGATAGATAAAATTAGGGGTTGTAATGATCCGGGTACCGGTGTAAAAGGCCTTTTTATTTTTCCGGCGCTTTCCGACCGCATAGGGAAGAAAGGACGAAATGAAAAAGACCGTTCCGATGATGATGAGCATCATGGTCAGCATACCGACGACATAAAAGCCGATGGAGAACCAGACGGATTTCGTGCCTCTGACGATATCCAGAGCCAGACCATAGCCGGATAAAATCACGATGAGGCCGAGCAGGGCGGGAAGCTTGCGGGGAGCCAGTTTTTTCTCTGCTTTTTTCTCAAAGCGGATGAGTCCCATCAACGAGATTTTCAGCAGAAACCGGCCGTTGGATAAGACCAGGATAAAAATGACCAGAAAGACGAAGAGAACGGTCTTCCTGACGGCAGAGGGCTGGAAGAACGGTATTTTTGCGGTATCTATCGAAAGACCGAGGAGCGCGGAAATACCGAAAACAATTCCTTTGTGGGCTGCGGCGCCCAACACAAGCCCGATCACGAGGGCGAAACCGCAGATGAAAAGATTTTCAAAAGCAAGCATCTGCAATATGACTGATTTCCGGCAGCCAAGCAGGGCATAGATGCCAAGTTCCTTTGTGCGCTGCTTTAAAAAGAAGCGATTGGAATAGGACATATAAAATACGACAAATACCATCAAAAATACGGAAATGGTATTGCACATTGATTCTACCCGGCCGTTTTCCGAGATTTTTTCCAGCATGACATGGTTCATGGAAAAGGAGGTAAAAGAGAAAAAAATCATAATAACGAGCGAGACGGAAAATAAATAGAGCGCGTAAAATGAAAATTTTTTGGAAAAGTTTTTGTAGGCAAAAGACAATGGATTCATTTTTGGGAGCCTCCTGTTCTTGTTGTGTCCGATTTTGCGATTTCTGCGGCGATGGTTTCATAGAATTCATGCCTGCCGGAATCGCCTTTGGATAATTCTTTAAGGATACATCCGTCCCGAAAAATTAAAATACGGTTGGCGAAGCTTGCGGCATAGGCGTCATGTGTGACCATCAGAATCGTTGTATGCAGTTCCTGATTGGCGTTGAGCAGGGCGGTCAGAAGTTCCGTGGCGGAACTGGAATCCAGAGCCCCGGTAGGTTCATCGGCGAATAAGATGCTCGGATGCTTGATGATTGCCCGGATGGCCGATGCCCTTTGCCGCTGCCCGCCGGAGAGTTCGCACGGATATTTATCGAGTTGTGATGCGATGCCAAATCTTTTGGCGAAATCCCGGACATTTTTTTCGATTTTTGCCGGCGGAACCTTTAAGAGCGCCAGCGGAACCGATATATTTTCCCGAATGGTGAGACTGTCGAGCAGAAAATATTCCTGAAAAATAAATCCAAGATTGTTTTTGCGGAAATCGGCGGCAGCCGTGGGGCTGAGGCTTTTCAGTTCTGTGCCGTTGATCCGGATTTCTCCGCCGGTCGGCGTATCGATGGTGGAAAGAACGTTGAGAAGCGTCGTTTTTCCAGAGCCGGATGCTCCCATAATGCTGATGAATTCACCGTTTTCCACGCTGAAAGATACTTTGTTCAGACTTGGCCGTTTGGCATTTTCATAGGTTTTCGTTACTTCTTTGGCTTTTAATAATACAGTCATAGTAAATCCTCCGTTTCTGGTCAGTTCTTTTTGCTTTGTTCGTGTTTTCATTGTACGGGAGCGGAGCGGAAAAAGAATGAGTAAATCCGGCAGATTTGAAGCACATATCCGGTACAAGCTGCCATGCCACAGCCTGTACGGTAATATTTTGTGCCAGGATAGACCTTGAAAGAATCGTATGATAAAATAGAATTACAATCTATAAAGGGCTCGTGAGAGATGCAGCGGTTCGTGTATGGAAGAATAGAGGATTAGATTGAAAAATCAGAGATTTTTCATAGACGTATTTATTTGTCTTGCGAATATTGGCGCCAAGACGCTTTCAGCGTCGGCTCAAAGTTCGCAGGTTGAGAAGAAAGGTATGGTTATTGATATGAAAAGGTCGGTCGGAATTGGGAATCAGGATTTTGCAAAGATTATTACAAACAATATTTTTTATGTGGATAAAACGCTGTTCATCAAAGAATGGTGGGAAAATAACGATGCAGTGACGCTGATTACCCGGCCCCGGCGTTTTGGAAAGACGCTGAATATGAGCATGGTTGAGCGTTTTCTGTCGGTGAAATATGCCGGACAGGGCGAAATTTTTGAGGGATTGAATATCTGGAAAGAAGAAAGGTATCGGAATTTGCAGGGGACTTATCCGGTCATCAGTCTTTCTTTTGCAAATGTAAAGGAGAACACTTATGAAGGGGTTAAAATAAGACTCTGTCAGATTCTTTCGGATTTATATATGAAGAATGATTTTTTGAAAGACAGCGGTGTTCTGAAAGAGAAGGAAAAGGAGTATTTTGACAGGGTCTCTGAAAAAATGGATGAAATCGATGCCGCCATCTCTTTGCATAGGATGTGCGATTTTATGCAGAGATATTACGGAAAAAATCCGGTCATTCTTCTGGATGAATATGATACGCCAATGCAGGAGGCATATGTCAACGGCTATTGGAAAGAAATTGCAGCGTTTATGAGAAATCTGTTCAATTCCACCTTTAAGACAAATCCGTTTCTGGATAAGGCAATCATGACGGGTATTACGCGGGTCAGTAAAGAAAGTATCTTTTCGGATTTGAATAATCTGGCGGTGGTAACATCGACGTCAAATAAATATGCCGATGCTTTTGGTTTCACCCAGGAAGAGGTGTCGGATGCTTTGCGCGAGTTTGGTTTATCTGATATGGAAGAACGCGTGAAAGACTGGTATGATGGCTTTACATTCGGGGACAGAACAGATATTTACAATCCGTGGTCTATCATCAATTTTCTTGATGCAAAGAAGCTTTCGACTTATTGGGCAAATACGAGCAGCAACGGCCTTGTCAGCAAACTGATACGCGAGAGCAGCAAAGATGTCAAAATGATCATGGAGAATTTGTTGGATGGTGGAACGCTTCATACGAAGATAGACGAGCAGATCGTATTCGATCAGCTTGATCACAACGAATATGCGATATGGAGCCTGCTGCTCGCGAGCGGGTATCTGAAGGTAGAGCAGCATACGATAGATGGGGATACCGGAAAAGAAGAATATGTTCTGAAACTGACGAACAAAGAAGTTAAGCTGATGTTCGGGAACATGATAGAAGGATGGTTCAAAAACTATTCTCCGGCGTATAACGATTTTATCAAGGCGATGTTGTTGGATGATAAAAAAGCGATGAATCATTACATGAATAAAGTTGCCCTTGAGACGTTCAGTAACTTTGACGCCGGAAACAAGCCGTCCGAAAGTGCGGAGCCGGAACGCTTTTATCATGGATTTGTGCTGGGACTTATGATAGAACTGTCAGACCGGTATACGATCATCTCGAACCGGGAGAGCGGTTTCGGACGTTATGATGTGATGCTCAAACCAAAAAACAATGCGGATGATGCCATTCTGATAGAGTTTAAAGTGCATGACCCGGAGGATGAAAAAACATTGAAAGATACGGTCGATGCGGCGCTTTTACAGATAGAAGAAAAGCGCTATGCGGCATCCCTTGAGGCGGAAGGGATTTCGGCGGAGCGCATCAGGAAATATGGCTTTGCATTTGAGGGAAAAAAGGTGCTGATCGGATAACCGCAGGAAACGTGGGGAGAGGAATGGATATGGCTATGAGAAGAAAAGACAGGGAAGTAACAGATATCGATGAGATCAAAAATATATTGAATGTATGTAAAACGGCCAGCGTGGCCATGATAGACGAAAATATGCCTTATGTCGTGCCGCTGAGTTATGGTTACGAACTGAAAGATGACCGGCTGGTGCTGTATTTTCACTGTGCCAAAGAGGGAAGAAAGCTGGAAATTTTAAAGCGCAACCCCAAAGTATGCTTTGCTGTTTTCCAGGAAGGTGAGCCGCTATATGCGGAGACGGCGCCTTGTAATTCAGGATATTATTATTCCAGCGTCATCGGAGACGGCATTGCATCGTTCATAGAGGATTCTGCAAAGAAGCGGCATGCTCTGCAGAAGATGTTCGCACAACAGGCGGATAAAATGGTAGAATTTACGGAGGCACAGGCGGATTCCGTGTGCGTATTTCAGATTGTTTCCGGGTCGTATACGGGGAAGCGGAAAGTGAAGAAATAGGAGAGGAAAAAACAGGAGAGAAAGAAATGAGCTGGTCCTTCACTCGACCAGCTTTTCCTTCGTTTTACCGACCATACGGATATAGTGTAATAACAGTTTCCAGGCTCCTCTGCCTGACAGGACCAAAATACCCCCCATCACAACTGAATAGAGAAAAGTGAAAACAGGCGAGAGCGTCATCGAACCGAACTGCGCGACTACATAGGGCACATCGTATCCGAACAGGGAACCGATAAATTTGATCAGTCCGGCAACAGGCGCGATAGCACCGCAGAGAAGAAACATCGGTGCGATGATGTCGAGGATTGGAATGACGAACATGCCGGAAAAGCCTGTTAAGCTGTAAAAAGCAAAGACTGTCAGGAATCTGTTCAGATTAAAGCCGTTTCCTTTTGCAATAAAATCACCGAGGTAAGCTTTGGCGAGTTCCTTTCTCTATTTCACTATGTAGGTGATTGCGAAACGCATGATTTCAAGAAAACAGTTGTGCAGAATAGACAAATCGCAAGCAGGGCGCTGTGTCGCCGCCGGTGCTTGGACGCCGTATTCTGGCGTCTTATGCACCGCTACGAGCGACAGTGCAGCGAAAGCGTGCCCTGCGGTGATTGTCTATTTTGTACAACGGAAACTTCCGATAACATCGTTTCTCAATTACCTATTTCAATTTTCACTGTGTTCATTCTTTAAATCAGATATAGTATCCGATAAATTCTGCCATTCTCCGTTCATAGCCTGCAGATAGGCGCCGCCCTCCGGCGTCAGGGAATAATATTTGCGCGGCGGCAGCCCTTCTGCGGAATCCTGCCAGACGGATTGCAGATATCCTTCTTTCTGCAGTCGCCGCAGTAACGGGTACACAGTGCTTTCCGTCGAGGCAATGATTGGATATGCGCTCAGCTTTTGTAAGATTTCGTATCCATAACAGGTCTTTTGACTCAACATGAGCAGAATACAATACTCCAGAGTGCCCCGTATGATCTGGGATTTCCATTTGTCTAAATTCATATGAATTCTCCATGTTGTTTTTAACATAGTACATCGTACTACATAGTACCACGCGTGTCAATGGTATTTCTAAAATTTTCTAATTTCTGGAATTGAGTATCCACTCAGTAACAGTTCCGCCCGCCGGCTGAACTGTTATTCCGTTCAAAATGGGCTTATAAAGATTTATTGTAAATAACAAATAACTATTTTATAATCAAAAGTATATATCAGGAGTCGGGGGGATTTATGTACGAGAGAATGCTTAATAAACAGGTAATGCCTACTATAGTGGAAATGACAGAATTCTGTGGTGAGAACGGAGAATGTTTTTCTGCGCTGAATGCGTGGCTGACATCTGCCTTTCATACGGAGCAGAAAATTGTTTTCCCTTATGGTAATAAGTATGGCTGGGGAATCTCCCATAAAAAGAAAAGTAAACTGATCTGCAATGTTTTTGCCGAAGACAATGCGTTCACTGTCATGGTGAGATTATCAGATAAACAATACAGTACCGTTTATGATCAGCTTCGAAAAGATACACAGGAATCAATAGATAATAAATATCCCTGTGGTGATGGGGGATGGATTCATTATCGCATTACATGCAGGGAGCATTTTGACGATATCAAAACATTGTTATCCGTAAAATGTTCTTCATAACCGTATTATGAACGTCCTCTTTACCGAAAAGTTGAACAGTAACCGGTAATTTTTTAAAATTATAACAATTTACAAAAAAACCATAAATATCCTTCTCCGTATTCGTATGTATTATATCAGGCGAAAACATACAGGAAAAAGGGAGGAAGGTATTATGAAGAATCAGAACAGATTATTTTTTAGAAAAAGAAATTTAGCGATGCTGCTCGCGGCTGCACTGGCAGCCGGAACGCTGACAGGCTGCGGTGTCACGAAGTCGGATTTGGGCAGCGGTGCGGAATCCCCGGACTCGGGCATGACGGATAACGCGGTGAACGGCATAGAAAACGCAGTTAACAGCACGGAAAATGCGACGGATGATACGGACAGCATGACGAACAGCGCAGAAAATGTCGGTGGTGCGGTGCCTTCGGCGGATGCGGCCGCAGCATCGGAGGGCCTTGACAGCAGCGCGGAAACCGCGGATGCGGCGCCGGCTTATGAAAAAGAGGCGGAGCGTTCGACGGGAATCTATAACGAAGCGAAGTGTGAGTCTGCCGCGGACTGCTATGATTATTATGAGTATGAGATACCGAATACGGAAGAGTATAATGCCGTGGATGAATCGGGATTTACAGCGGCTTCCGTTTCACCGCTTTCTACATTTTCGGCGGATGTTGACACGGCTTCTTACAGCAACCTGCGCAGGATGATTGAAGACGGCTATTGCCTGGAAGAGATTCCTGACGGAGCTGTCAGAATTGAAGAACTGCTCAATTATTTTCAATATGACTATGTGCGCCCGAAAAAGGGTGAGCCATTCGGTGTTACGACGCAGATTGCAGACTGCCCGTGGAATCCGAACAGCAAGATTGCTATGATCGGGCTGAAAACGATGGACATTGATTTTTCGGAGGCGCCGGCGTCCAATCTCGTATTTCTGCTGGATGTTTCCGGTTCCATGTACAGCGATGACAAGCTGCCCCTGCTGCAGAAATCTTTTTCCATGCTGACGGAAAATCTGACGAAAAAGGATACGGTCTCGATCGTCGTATATGCCGGAGAGGACAGGGTCGTATTGGAAGGTGTGAACGGATCGGAGCAGGAGGAAATCCTGGATGCCATTAACAGTCTGGAGGCATCCGGTTCCACGGCGGGAAGCGACGGTATCATAACGGCTTACCGGATTGCGGAAAAATACTTTATCAAAGGCGGGAACAATCGGGTCATTCTGGCGACCGACGGCGATCTGAATGTGGGACTGACAACGGAAGCGGAACTGGAAGAACTGATCAGCAGGAAAAGGGAATCCGGCGTCTATCTGTCCGTACTTGGCTTCGGAACCGAAAATATCAAAGATAACAAGATGGAAACGCTTGCCGATAAAGGCAACGGAAACTATGCGTACATTGACTCTCTGACGGAAGCGAAAAAGGTGCTGGTGGAAGAGATGGGAGCAACGCTTATAACGGTAGCGGAAGATGTAAAGTTTCAGGTGGAGTTTAACCCGGCTGTGATAGCGGGCTATCGCCTCATCGGCTATGATAACAGACAGCTCACGGAGCAGGATTTTGCGAATGATGCAAAAGACGCCGGAGAAGTCGGCGCTGGCCATACGGTGACAGTTCTGTACGAAATCGTGACAACGGATACGCCCACGACATACGCTGGAACTTCTTTGAAGTATGGCGAAAAGAAGAAGCTGCCGGATGAAGAATGGTTCACGGTCAATATCCGTTATAAAAAGCCAGGAACGGCCAAAAGCCTTTTGCAGTCCTATCCTGTCGATCGGGCGGATTACGCCGGGACGCCGGGGGATGATATGCAGTTTGCAATGGCGGTCGCGGAATTTGGACTTGTTGTAACGAACAGCACCTATAAAGGGGATGCCGATATGCGGAGCGTCATTGACCGATTGAAAACAATCGACACCAAGTCGGATGAGTATAAAGACGAATTCTGCTATCTTGTCAGACGGCTCGAACAGAATGGAGAAAAATAAAAGCGGCATGTCAGTGGCGGAAGATGCAGCGGCGGCGGAAAGCACAGAAATGGGCGGCTATTGTCTGGAGGATATACCTGACGGCTCTGTCAGAATTGAAGAACTGCTCAATTATTTTCAATATGATTATGTGCGTCCGGAAAAAGACGAGCCTTTCGGCGTTACGGCACAGATCGCAGACTGTCCGCGGAATCCGAACAGCAAGATTGAACAGAACGGGGAAAATAGGGGTTGATATATGTCAGAATATGACATAGAATAGAAACGGTATAAAAATATTTTTTTTGAGGAGGAAGAGAAATGAGTTCAAGTGATGCAATGTACACTGCAGCGGTAGCGTCTATTGGAGCTGGATATTTTATTGTCTGTCTGGCTTTGATCGTTATTTCGTTAGTGGGAATGTGGAAGGTCTTTGTGAAGGCCGGAAAACCGGGCTGGGCGGCAATCGTACCGATTTACAACATGTACTGTCTGTTCGAGATGTCATTCGGCAACGGCTGGCTGTTCCTTTTGTCCTTTGTGCCCTGTGCGAACTTTGTTGTAGCGATCATGTGCTATATCAAGCTGGCAAAAGCATTTGGCAAGGGGGTTGGCTTCGGTTTAGGTCTGGTGTTCTTTAACTTTATTTTCATGATGATTCTTGGATTTGGGGATGCGGAATATATAGGACCACAATAAAGGTGTGAGAAGAAGCGGCCATTGTATTTTTTTAAGTACAATGGTTGCTTTTTTTTGACTCTTGTGGTATATCATAATTATGTTAAATGCGTTGAAGGAGACTCACTTTACGGAAAGCGACAGGAATATGGCGTCACCGACTGAGAGCGCTGTTTGTGGGAAGTAAGGAGCGGGAACACTCCGGAGCAGATTATCTGAACGTTGGAAACAGCGCTAGGGTAATACGTCGCACGCGTTAAGTGTAAGAGTGGGCAGGGCGGTAAAACATCTTGTTGGAGATGGCGGCTTGTCAATGCGGGTGGTACCGCGGGTATGCAGATCGTATCAACACATACTGATCTGACAGATACTTATCTGGAAAAAATATCCGTCCCGGAATACAGAAAATGTATTCCGGGACTTTTTTATGTGATAGGAAATAAAAGCCTCTTTTCATGGAAAAAGTCCCGGAAGCCAGGTCTGCGTCTGCGCTGCATCCGCAAACCTGATATGCAGAAAGCGGCGCAGAAATGAGGAGAGCTATGGAGACAACAAGAACGACAGAGAAAATTTACAGAGAAGTCACTTTGCAGCAGATAGGCGAGCAGGATATCGGCCGGGAATTGAAGGTTGCCGGATGGGTAGAAAATATCAGAGACCACGGCGGCGTTTCTTTCGTGGATCTGCGCGATATGTACGGCGTTCTTCAGGTCGTAATGCGGGATACTTCTCTTTTGGACGGATTATCCAGGGAGATGTGTATTTCCATTGAGGGACTCGTGGAAAAAAGGGATGAAGAAACTTATAACCCGCGGATTCCGACCGGAACGATCGAACTGGAGGCACATCGGGTAGAAGTTCTTGGTAAAGTATATAAGCAGCTTCCTTTTGAAGTGATGACTTCGAAGGAAACAAGAGAAGATGTGCGGTTGAAATACCGTTATCTGGATTTGCGGAACCAAAAGGTAAAAGACAACATCATTTTCCGTTCCAAAGTCATCGCATTTTTGCGGGAGAAAATGACGGAACTTGGATTCCTGGAAATTCAGACGCCGATTCTTTCTGCGTCATCGCCGGAAGGGGCAAGGGATTATATCGTGCCTTCCAGAAAATATAAGGGAAAATTTTATGCGCTTCCGCAGGCGCCGCAGCAGTATAAGCAGCTTCTGATGGTGTCCGGATTTGACAAATATTTTCAGATAGCGCCGTGTTTCCGTGATGAAGATGCGCGTGCGGACCGGTCGCCGGGAGAATTCTATCAGCTGGATTTTGAGATGAGTTTCGCAGCGCAGGAGGATGTTTTCCGGGTCGGCGAGGAAGTTTTGTCTGCCGCTTTTGAGAAGTTTGCGCCGGAAGGTTATGCGGTGACGAAGGCGCCGTATCCGGTCATCAGTTATGAACAGGCGATGTTGGAATTCGGTACGGATAAACCGGATCTGCGGAACCCGCTGCGCATTATTGACCTGACGGATTTTTTCCAGAAATGTGAGTTCAAGCCTTTTCTTAAAAGGACTGTCCGGGCGATTAAAGTTCATGCGGAAATGTCCAAGGGCTTTCATGAAAAACTGCTAAAATTTGCGACGGATATGGGAATGGGCGGATTAGGCTATCTGGAAGTGGATGAAGCGATGGCTTATAAGGGGCCGATCGATAAATTTATTCCTGAAGAGTTGAAAAAAGAGCTTGCCGGGCTGGCGGAACTTTCTGCGGGCGATACGATCTTTTTCATTGCGGATAAAGAGGAAAAAGCAGCATACTATGCAGGCCGGATTCGCACGGAACTGGGAGAAAAACTGGAGCTTATTGAGAAAAACGCATACCGCTTCTGCTATGTCAACGATTTCCCGATGTTCGAACTGGATGCGGATACGAAGCAGATTGGTTTTACCCACAATCCTTTTTCCATGCCGCAGGGAGGTCTGGAAGCTTTGCAGACGCAGGATCCGCTTTCCATCCTGGCTTATCAGTATGACATTGTCTGCAACGGGGTAGAACTTTCTTCCGGGGCTGTCCGGAACCATGATATGGAAATTATGGTAAAGGCTTTTGAAATTGCCGGATATGACGAAGAGACTTTGAAGAAAAAATTCGGCGCTTTGTACAATGCTTTCCAGTTCGGTGCACCGCCGCATGCGGGCATGGCGCCGGGTGTAGACCGCATGATCATGCTTCTCCGCGGCGAAGAGAACATCCGAGAAGTCATCGCCTTCCCGATGAGCGGTACGGCGCAGGACTTCATGTGCGGCGCGCCGAATGATGTGACAGAGCAGCAGCTGCGGGAAGTGCATATTAAAATACGGCAGTAAAATGTGGAACATCGGTGCGGATGGAAGCTCCGCCGGGGCAGGCAGACAAAAAAGTTTCGTCTGCGCGGCGCGCTTTCGCTCCGCTAAAAATGTAACGGACACTAAGAATTTCTGCGTCGCAAGCTCCTTGAAATTCAAGTGCCGACATTTTTACAGGGCCTTGCAGACGAAATCTTTTTTGTCTGCCTGCCCCGGCGGAGCTTCCACCCGCGCCGATGTCTCCAACTACGATTCTAAGAAAGGAAACGACTTTTATGGCAAATATCATTGATGATGAAACAATTGAATATGTCAGCATTCTGGCAAAGCTGGAGCTTTCGAAAGAAGAGCGGGAGCAGGCGAAAAAGGATATGGGAAGAATGCTGGATTATATCGATAAACTCGGCGAACTGGATACGGAAGGCGTTGAGCCGATGTCCCATGTCTTTCCGGTACAGAATGTGTTCCGGGAAGATGTTGTGACAAACTCTGACACAAGGGAACAGTTGCTTGCCAACGCACCGGAGCAGAAAGATGGAATGTTTATGGTGCCGCGGATAGTGTGAGAAAGGTTATGTTACCGCCTCCGTCCGGCCAGTGCATGGTACGGTTCCTGCGGAGGCACGCTTGCGCTCCGCGAAAAGCAGCAGCAGATGCTAAGCACTGGCGCTTTTCCAGGGCCTCCGCAGGAACCGTGCCATGCACCGGCCGGACGGAGGCGGTAACACAGATTGATAGAAAGGCAGGATGATAGATGAACTTATTAGACATGACCGCGGTGGAGCTATCCGCGGCGATTAAGGATGGAAAGACGACCGCGGTGGATGCGGTGCGGGCGTCGCTTGAGCGGATAGAAGAAAAAGAGGCGTTTTATCATTGTTATATTACGCTGGATAGGGAAGGGGCGCTGGCACAGGCGCAAGCCGTACAGGCCCGGATTGAAAAAGGCGAATTGAGCGGTCCTCTGGCGGGAGTGCCGATGGCGGCCAAGGACAATCTGTGCACGGCGGGTATGCTGACGACCTGCGCCTCTAAAATATTGGGGAATTTTGTTCCGACTTATTCTGCGGAGGCGGTTCTGAACCTGCAGAAAGCCGGGGCGGTCATTCTTGGAAAGACGAACATGGATGAGTTCGCGATGGGCTCCACGACGGAAACATCAGCCTTTGGGGAGACGAAGAACCCCTGGAACCCGGCTCATGTACCCGGCGGCTCTTCCGGCGGTTCGGCGGCGGCTGTGGCGGCAGGCGAGTGCTTTTATGCGCTCGGTTCCGATACGGGCGGTTCCATCAGACAGCCGGCATCTTTTTGCGGTGTGGTCGGCATGAAACCGACCTATGGAACCATATCCCGCTATGGGCTGATCGCCTATGGTTCTTCACTCGACCAGATTGGTCCGCTCGCGAAAAATGTGGCGGATTGTGCGGCGGTTCTGGAAGCGGCGGCTTCTCATGACGAAAAGGACTCCACTTCAATCGAACGGAAGGACATGGATTTTACGGCGGCGCTGGCCGAGGATGTAAAAGGCATGAAAATCGGCATTCCGAGAGACTATTTCGGCGAAGGACTGGACAAAGAAGTGAAAGAAGCAGTGCTGCAGGCGGCAAAAGTGCTGGAAGAAAAAGGTGCCATAGTGGAAGAGTTTGACCTGAGTCTGGTCGATTATGCGATTCCTGCTTATTATACGATTGCGGCGGCAGAGGCGAGTTCCAATCTGGAACGGTTTGACGGCATTAAGTACGGCTACCGGACGGCGGATTATGAAGGACTCCATCCTATGTACAAAAAGACCCGCTCCGAAGGATTTGGAGAAGAAGTAAAAAGGCGTATCATGCTGGGGTCTTTTGTATTGAGTTCCGGTTATTATGATGCCTACTACCTCAAAGCGTTGAAAGTAAAAGCGCTGATTAAGAAAGCTTTTGACGATGCCTTTGCAGAATATGATGTGATTCTCGGGCCGGCCGCGCCGACGACTGCACCGAAGCTGGGGGAGAGCCTTGCGGATCCGCTCAAGATGTATCTCGGTGATATTTATACGATCGCCGTCAATCTGGCCGGGCTTCCGGGTATCAGCGTTCCCTGCGGACTGGACAGCGCAGGACTTCCGATCGGTCTGCAGCTGATCGGGGACTGTTTCCAGGAAAAGAAATTACTGCGGATGGCTTACACTTACGAGAAGGCAAGGGGAGTATTCTCCAAGGCAGAAAAGGAGGCACGCTGATATGGCAAAAGAATATGAAACCGTCATCGGTCTGGAAGTTCATGTGGAGCTTGCGACGAAAACAAAGATTTTCTGCGGCTGTTCCACGGCGTTCGGCGGTGCGCCCAATACGCATACCTGCCCGGTCTGCACCGGTATGCCGGGCTCCCTTCCGGTATTGAATAAGCAGGTACTGGAATATGCGATTTCGGTCGGTATCGCAACGAACTGCGAAATTACACGGTACGGCAAATTCGACAGAAAAAATTATTTTTATCCCGATAACCCGCAGAACTATCAGATATCACAGCTGTATCTGCCAATCTGCAGGAACGGCGGCGTGGAGATTGAAACGGAAGCGGGCGGAAAAAAAGTCGTTGGAATCCACGAAATCCATATGGAGGAGGATGCCGGCAAGCTTCTTCATGATGAATGGGAAGACTGCTCCCTGGTAGATTATAACCGTTCCGGCGTTCCGCTAATCGAAATCGTTTCCGAACCGGATATGCGGAGTGCGGAAGAAGTCATTGCCTATCTGGAAAAACTGCGTCTGATCATTCAATATCTTGGCGCTTCCGACTGCAAGCTGCAGGAAGGATCTATGAGGGCCGATGTGAACCTCTCCGTCCGGGAGGCCGGAACGGAAGCCTTTGGTACGAGAACGGAAATGAAGAATCTGAACTCTTTTAAGGCAATCATGAGGGCCATTGAAGGGGAACGGGAACGCCAGATTGATTTGCTCGAAGAAGGAAAAGCGGTCATTCAGGAGACGAGAAGATGGGACGATGCAAAGGGAGAATCCTACGTGATGCGGAGCAAAGAGGATGCACAGGATTACCGGTATTTCCCGGATCCCGATCTGGTGCCCGTCGTGATCAGCGATGAAATGCTGGAAGATTTGAAGAGCAGGCAGCCGGAGTTCCGCACGGACAAAATGGCGCGTTATAAAGAAGAATATGGAATTCCTGATTATGATATCGATATCATCACGGGCACAAAGCGCATGGCGGACTTATTCGAAGAGACGGTCGCTATCTGCGGACAGCCCAAAAAAGTATCGAACTGGCTGATGGGAGAGACGATGCGTCTGATGAAAGAAAAGGAAGTGGATGCGGAAGATTTACACTTTTCCCCGGAAAATCTCGCGAAGTTGATTGCGCTGGTAGATAACAAGGCGATAAACGGCTCGGTCGCAAAAGAAGTATTCGAGGTTATGTTTGAGCAGGATATCGAGCCGGAGCAGTATGTGGAGGAAAAAGGCCTGAAAACGGTTCACGATGAAGGGGCGCTTCTGAAAGCGGTCGAAGAGGTGATTGCCGGGAATCCGCAGTCCGTTGCCGATTATCGCGGCGGCAAAGAAAAAGCCCTCGGCTTCCTCGTCGGTCAGACGATGAAAGCCATGAAGGGCAAAGCAGACCCGGCGATGGTAAATCGGGCGCTGCGCGAAAAGCTTGCCGAATAGCCGGTGAATTTTATGAACAAAGGATATTTAAGGCTGTAAGTTATTCCATTAGAAAGTCAAGGAACCGTAGAATTGTATCGAGGTGTTCGGTGGTGGCGGGGATTCCGAAAACCGCTTCCGACGGATACCCTTGATACATCATGTTATTCACTTCCAAATAATCATAACAGCCGGCGTCAATGATTTTACTTCCCTCCGGGAGGCAGATTCCGACGAGAACCGGTTTTTCCATGGAAGAGGCATCCCGGTGATCGATGGTATATTCATCGGGATTCGGGAGCTCGTCCAGAGACTGAAAAGTATCGTCGTCGCCGGTATCAAAAGCGGCTGCATCGGTATAGTACAGGCAGTCTTTGAATTTCTCCAGCGTTTCCGGCGGCAGTACGGTCGTTAAATCGGTATAAAATTCGCTCCGCGCCAGTTTTTCAAAAGTAGCGGTATCTGCGATAACGACATCGATCATGCCTGCGGAGGTCATCGCGACCAGCTTTTCCATGCTGGACATGGTATAGTCGGTGAAGCTGTTGCTTGTAAAAATAAAGGAAGTATCGAAAACAACGCTGTATTCCTCCGTATCGATTCCCGCATACTCTGCAAATTCCGTATCCCACCCCTGCTGGTCTGCGATAGAGGTGTCCGAACTGATAAGAACCGCATAGAAAGCGGCTTCTTTATTGGTAACATACTGATGGATGAACATGCCGGCCAGGGCGATGACGGCGATGGCAACGAAGGTGTGTATCTTATAATAGTACCAGAAATATTCCAGTTTGCCCTTTGCACTCATATCTTTCATTTTCTGATGCTGTTCCCTGATTTCTCCATATAAAGACGATTGAGATGACATAGCGGATTACACTCCTTTTTATATAATCTGTTCTCAGAATTACTGCTTACAAAATTTCTATAAATGATATCATACAAAATATCATACTTTTTTCGGAAAATGATGTCAATGTGCGAAAAATGTATTTTTTCTGAAAAAATAATAAAAAATTGTAATGCTTGCAACTTTTTCTAAATTGTTATATGATATCTCATATACCAACAAAAGGAGTCAATATACAAATGGTAAGTGAAACTTATGTAGAATGTCTTGTGGCGAGGAAATCGACTTTTGCAATGCGTTTTTTGAAAACTCTGCTCATCATGCTCACTGTATGTTTCGTACTGATTGCCTGTGTGGGTTTTATTCCGGCATTTCTGGTTGCGATCGTAACAGGCGTCGGCGCATATTTTGCTTATATGAATGCGGATCTTGAGTACGAGTACCTTTATCTGGATAAAGAGATCAGCATCGATAAGGTCATGGCAAAGAGCAAACGGAAGAGAATCGTTACTTATGATGTGCAGCGGATGGAAATTCTCGCACCGGTGAAATCCTATCATCTGGATGCGTTTAGAAACCGTGAGATGAAATCGGTCGATTACAGTTCCAGGACGGATGAAGATAAAAAATATATGATGGTCTATGAGGGCAATCTGAAAGTCTTCTGGGAGCCGAGCCTTGAGATGGTGAAAGCAATCCAGACGATTGCTCCGCGTAAAGTATTTACGGACTAATGGAAAAGTATACTGTCAGTTTTCGGGCTGGCAGTACTTTTATATACAAAAAAATTAAAACCAGGAGGAGAGAAAATGGGTCAGATTATTGGCGAAGGCATTACTTTTGATGATGTGCTCTTAGTACCGAGTTATTCACAGGTGATTCCCAATCAGGTAGACTTGACAACGTGGCTTACAAAGAAAATCAAACTGAACATTCCTATGATGAGTGCCGGCATGGATACGGTGACTGAGCACAGGATGGCAATCGCAATGGCCAGACAGGGTGGAATTGGCATTATACATAAAAACATGTCAATCGAAGCCCAGGCAGAAGAAGTTGATAAGGTGAAACGTTCCGAAAACGGTGTTATTACGGATCCCTTTTCTCTGACTCCGGAACATACGCTGGGAGACGCGGACGCGCTGATGGCAAAATTCAGAATTTCCGGCGTACCGATTACGGAAGGCCGAAAGCTGGTAGGTATCATTACCAATCGTGACCTGAAATTCGAAACGGATTTTTCCAAGAAAATAAAAGAATCCATGACTTCCGAAGGGCTGATTACCGCGAAGGTGGGCATTACACTGGAAGAGGCGAAAGAAATTCTGGCAAAGGCACGGAAAGAAAAACTGCCTATCGTTGATGACGATTATAATCTGGCAGGTCTGATCACTATTAAAGATATTGAGAAAACGATCAAGTATCCGCTGGCGGCGAAGGACGAGCAGGGGAGACTGTTGTGCGGTGCAGGCGTTGGCATTACGGCGAACGTACTGGACAGAGTAGGGGCGCTGATTGATGCGAAGGTGGATGTTATCGTACTTGATTCCGCGCACGGACATTCCGAGAACGTGCTCAGATGTGTGCGGATGATTAAAGAAAAATATCCTGACATTCAGGTCATTGCCGGCAATGTAGCGACGGGAGAGGGCACGAAGGCGCTGATCGAAGCAGGAGCGGATGCGGTCAAAGTCGGTATCGGACCGGGATCTATCTGTACGACCCGTGTGGTAGCCGGAATCGGCGTGCCGCAGATTACGGCAATCATGAGCGCTTATGAGGCGGCCAGAGAATACGGCATTCCGATCATTGCGGACGGCGGTATCAAATATTCGGGCGATATGACCAAAGCGATTGCGGCAGGCGGCAATGTCTGCATGATGGGAAGTATTTTTGCGGGCTGTGATGAAAGCCCAGGAACCTTTGAACTGTATCAGGGAAGAAAATATAAAGTATACCGCGGCATGGGTTCCATCGCAGCAATGGAGAACGGAAGCAAAGACCGTTATTTCCAGACGGATGCAAGAAAACTCGTTCCGGAAGGCGTGGAGGGACGTGTTGCCTATAAGGGAACCGTAGAAGATACCGTATTTCAGTTAATCGGCGGTATCCGTTCCGGTATGGGATACTGCGGAGCAAAGACAATCGAGGATTTGAAGCAGAACGGCAGATTCATCAAGATCTCGGCGGCATCCTTAAAGGAAAGCCATCCGCATGATATCCATATCACGAAAGAAGCGCCGAATTACAGCGTAGACGAATAGAGGTCGAGAAGAAAATCTAACGCTCGCGCAATTGGGCGCTTCGCGAAGATTTTCTACGGTTCCGCAGAAAGCGGAACCTTTCTCGCCCGAAAGAATGCCCGTTTTCCGGGCATTCTTCCAAGTGAGCTGTTTAGGGAGAGGGGCATTCTTTCAGGTGGGTTGAATCATTGAAAGAAAAGAGAATGAGGGAGAGTTTTTATGGAGAAAATTTCACTGGCTGAGGAGCTTGCGGCGAACAGTTATCCCGGAAGGGGCATTGTGATCGGGAAATCCGGTGACGGAAAATATGCGGTGACGGCCTATTTTATCATGGGCAGAAGCGTGAACAGCAGAAACCGTATTTTTGTAACGGAGGGAGAAGGCATTCGGACACAGGCCTATGATCCTGCCAAACTGGAAGACCCGAGCCTTGTCATTTATGCGCCGGTCAGAGTATTAGGGAATAAAACCATTGTGACCAACGGCGATCAGACGGATACCATCTATGAACTGATGGACAGGCAGCAGACCTTCGAGCAGGCGCTTCGGACGAGAACCTTTGAGCCGGATGCTCCGAATTATACACCTCGTATTTCCGGTATCATGCACATGGAAAACGGCAGCTATAATTATGCGATGTCCATTTTGAAGAGCAATAACGGAGACCCGTCATCCTGTCGCCGTTATACGTTTGCCTATGAAAATCCGGCGGCGGGCGAAGGCCATTTTATTCATACTTATAAGAGCGACGGCAATCCGCTGCCAAGTTTTGAAGGCGAACCGAAGCTTGTTGGAATCGAAGGCGGTATTGACAGTTTTGCGCAGCTGATATGGGAAAATCTGAATGAGGAAAATAAAGTTTCCCTTTTTGTACGGTATATCGAAATTGAGACCGGCAGGTATGAGACCCGTATTATCAATAAGAATGTATAGCAGGCTGATAAATGGAAAGGGCAAGGTTAAAGGTTGAAAGAAAAGCGCTTTTAACTATTGATTTGAGTGTCTGCTAAAGCAGACGGATGGGAGTAACGATGAAAGAATTAGAATTAAAATATGGCTGTAATCCGAATCAGAAGCCATCCAGGATTTTTATGGAAGACGGCAGCGAACTGCCCATCAAAGTGCTGAACGGCAAGCCGGGATATATTAATTTTCTGGATGCTTTCAATGGCTGGCAGCTTGTCAAAGAACTGAAACAGGCGACCGGACTTCCGGCGGCGGCTTCCTTCAAACATGTATCCCCTGCGGGCGCAGCAGTTGGCCTTCCGTTAACGGATGTGGAGAAGAAAATCTACTGGGTGGATGACCTGGAGATGGAATTTACCCCGCTTGCAAATGCCTATGCAAGAGCGCGTGGCGCTGACAGAATGTCTTCTTTCGGTGATTTTATTTCCTTATCGGATGTATGCGATACGGCGACGGCCAAAATCATCAAAAGAGAAGTTTCCGATGGTGTGATCGCACCGGGGTATGAGCCGGAGGCACTGGAAATTCTGAAAGCGAAGAAAAAGGGAAATTATAATGTGATTGAGATCAATCCGGCCTACGTTCCGGCACCGACTGAGGTAAAACAGGTATTCGGCATCAGCTTCGAGCAGGGCCGAAATGAATTGAAGATAGACGACGATTTCTTCGGCAAGGTTGTGACGAAAAATCAGGAGATTCCGAAACAGGCGAAGATTGACCTCGCCATTGCCATGATCACGCTGAAATATACCCAGTCCAACTCCGTCTGCTATGTAAAAGGCGGGCAGGCGATCGGTATCGGCGCAGGGCAGCAGTCCAGAATTCACTGCACCAGACTGGCGGGTTCTAAGGCGGATAACTGGTTTCTGCGTCAGTCGCCTAAGGTGCTCGGACTGCAGTTTATCGACGGAATCGGACGTGCCGACAGGGACAACGCCATTGACTTATATATCGGCGATGACGATATGGATGTATTGGCCGACGGTGCGTGGCAGAAGACTTTTAAAGTAAGGCCGGAAAGATTTACGCGGGAAGAAAAAAGGGCATGGCTTGACCAGATGAGCGATGTGGCACTTGGCTCCGATGCCTTTTTCCCGTTTGGTGATAATATTGAGCGGGCGCATAAGAGCGGCGTAAAATATGTGGCGCAGCCGGGCGGTTCCGTCAGGGACGACAACGTTATCGAGACCTGTGACAAATATGGTATGGCGATGTGCTTTACCGGAATCAGGCTGTTCCATCATTAAGCAATCATATGTGATGGGAAGGCGTTGATTGATTCATAACAGACAGCAGCAATAGCTTTGGGGCAGCAGGACTGCCCTGAGGCTTTTTTGTATTTTAGGGAAGTGTGAGAAGATTCTGCGGGTATGTTAAATAGAAAAGATGATGCAAAAATGATGCAAAAATGATGAAACTTTGATGCAGAGAGGATGTAAAATTTTTTTATTGTGATATTGAAAAAGTTTTTTTCATAGAATGATTTCAGAAAAAATGCGGAAAATAATGTAAAAGAATATAAATTTTAGAAGAAAGGACAGACGGCGTATGTATACGGAAATGTATATCCGAGGAGAAGGAAAGAATAAGAGAAAGAAGATGCTCAAAACGGGCGGCATCATTCTGTGGGTGCTGATGATTGGACTGACAATGTTCCTGACCTTTCAGTCCGTTGTAATACCCTGATTATCAAAAGAATTACAAAAGAGGAAAAGAACATGAAGAAGAAAAAAATCATACTTGCCTGCCTGCTTGCGGCGGCTTTGACGGGATGCGGAAGCGGAGCCGCGGCGGGAAACGAAGCCGGAACAGAACCGGGGAATGAAGCAGGAGCCGCGGCGGACAGTGAATTAAATAGTGAAGCAGAAAACGATTCACAAGAGCAGACTGCGGAGGAAGAGAACGTCGAAGAAGAGAATGCTTTCGTTTTTGGCGACAGCGCAACGATGGATTATAACGTGAACGGAAGAGAACTTCCGATTTATTGTGTCGATACGGAAGAAAAGAAGATCGCGCTCAGCTTTGATGCGGCCTGGGGCAACGAGGATACGGCAGAGCTTCTTGCGATTTTAGAAGAACATAACCTGAAAGTCACCTTTTTCATGACAGGCGGATGGGTGGAAAGCTACCCGGAAGATGTCAAGGCGATTTTGGCGGCAGGACATGATCTGGGCAACCATAGCGAAAACCATAAAAATATGAGTGAACTGTCGGATGCGGAAAAGAAGGAAGAAATTATGTCGGTGCATCAGAAGGTGCAGGAGATAACGGGCTATGAAATGTTTCTGTTCAGACCGCCCTATGGGGATTATGACAATGCGCTGATTGATGTTTTAAAAGACTGCGAATATTATCCGATTCAGTGGGATGTGGACAGCCTGGACTGGAAAAACGAAGGAGTGGACGAACTTCTGGAGACAGTGACGGGACATAAGAACCTTGGAAACGGCAGCATTATACTCTGCCACAATGGTGCAGAGTATACGGCGGAAGCGCTGGATACGCTGATCAACGAACTGGAAGCGCAGGGCTATGAGATTGTTCCAATTTCTGAGTTGATCTATAGGGAAAACTATCATATGAATGTACAGGGAAGACAGATTTCGGATGATGTGGAGTAAGGATAGGAGTAAGGCAGGAAAATTTCCTTTACATTTTTTTGGCATTATGGTAAACTAGTCCCGTAAAAGTTCATCGTACTGGTAGTACAAAAGTGCCGCTTATATTGCAGATATGTGATTACTTGATTGAGTTCAAAGTGCAGGCCGCATTTTTGATAGATTGGGATGACCGTCCCAATTTTATTCTGCCAGAAGTTCTTCATAACTTACGCCGAGTACTTTTGCAAAAGTTTTCAATTCGATATCCGTAATAAATCTGGCGCCGCTTTCGATACGCTGAACGGCATTCTTATCTAATTCAATTCCCTCTAACTGCATTTTATCAGCTAAAAATCTTTGGGACACTTTAGGCTCCATTGCTTTGCGGATGCGGGCAATATTGTCTCCCGATATATTATTTTTTCCTGAACATGCTTTGCTTTTGTACATATTTTTGATAAATCCCCCTAGGAAATTGCAATCGCCCCAATTAGTTTGTTTAACTGCTTTCCATATAAAATGACATTCACTGCTTGTCATTTATTCCACTATATGATAATATTGATACTGACTTGACACATACTGAATGTCATTACGGTAAAATATGGATGAATAGGGAAAAACAGCATGAAAAAGGAATCAATGCAGAGAATCGTTTTGTTTTCTGCTTTATCTGTACTGACTGGTGTTGTACTGTATAACTACTGTAAAACACCGCGTGTTGTCATCAACGAAGTCTGCAGTAATAATTTTGCGGCTGTGAGGAATGAAAACAATGAATATCCTGATTATATAGAATTGTATAATCCGGGAAGGCAGACCGTTTCTTTGGATGGCTGTTTTCTGTCGGATGATGAAAAGGAACCGGAAAAATATTCTTTAGAGGATGTTTCGATTCCGGCAGGCGGATACGCTTTAATCTGGCTGGACAAGGATTCGGCATTTCGTATTTCCAGGGATGGAGAAAAACTTTTTCTGACAGACGCCCTTCATGGCATTTATCTGGATCAGGTCATTGTTCCCCAGCTTTCCTATGATACCAGCTACGGCAGGCAGCAGGATGGAAAAGCCGAGTGGTCTGTCATGGGTACAACTCCCGGCAGCGCGAATGAGGAAGCACCGGTTCTTCCTACGGTTTCCCTGGATAAGCCGCTTTTTGAATTCACAAGCGGATTTTATGAGGATGCCTTTGCGCTTCATCTATATTCCCCCAATGGAGAAAAAATTTACTATACTTTGGACGGCAGCATGCCCTGTGCCGATTCGCCCGTTTATGATGGGCCGCTCTGGATTGCGGACAATACGCCGGAGGAAAATCGGTATGCCAGCCGGACAGATTTGGCTCCGTCGAAGGACTATACACCCGATTTTCCGGTAGATAAGGCGGTCGTTGTACGCGCGGCGTGTTATAACCCCGTTACGAACCAGATCAGCGATATTGTCACGGAGACTTATTTTGTAGGCTATGGCGGCAGGCCGGAATACGACCGGATGGCGGTTCTGTCTCTGGTTGTGGACCCGTACGATTTATTCGATGCCAAGACCGGCATTTATGGAAACGGCGCAAAATTTGAAGAATATATTGCAAACGGCGGCCTGGCAGACGGGGAGATCCTTACAAGCTACGTCGATGCTGACGGAGAACTGCATCACCGTTACATGGCTTCCAATGCTTTTAACGAAGGCAGGGAATGGGAAAGAAAAGCTGCTATAGCTTATTTTGATGAGAACCATGCCTGCCTTTTTACCCAAAATGCAGGAATTCGCATTGCCGGAAATTCGACCAGAAGCGACCCACAGAAATCTTTCAATATTTTTGCGAGAGATATTTACGATGATACGTTGTTGTTCCCTTATGAGTTTTATGATGAAGGCATTCTTTGTTCCACCTTTAAAATACGAAATGGCGGCGGAAATGCCGATAAATTAAAGTTTATTGATGCTTTTCTGGAAAAGGCTGCCGAGGGGCGGAATGTTTCCATTCAGGATTTCAGACCCTGCGCAGTCTTTTTAAATGGAGAGTATTGGGGTATCTATAACATTCGGGAGAGATACAACGCGGAATATCTTGCATCTCATTACGATTTAGATGCCGACAGCATTATGCTGGTCAAAGCCGGAAGCGCAATTACAATACCGGAGGAAACGGCGGCAGCTTATCAGTATATGCTCAGTGTGGTATCGGAATGTGACCTTGCTTATGATGATACGTTTGCCCTTGCCGACGAATTGATCGATATGCAAAGCATCATTGATTATTGCTGCATCAATCTTTATCTTGACAATCGCGATGTTGCGTTCGGGTATAATACTGCGTTATGGCGCACAGTGCAGGAAGGGACTCCATACGGCGACGGAAAGTGGCGTTTTATGCTCTACGATCTGGATGAATGCGCTTATCCGGACAGCAATGATCCTGAAAAGCAGGGGCGTCAGCTGGCGGAACATCCGCTGCTGAACGAACCGGCAGTAAAGAGTCTTTTGGATAATGAAGGTTTTCGCAGACAATTTTGTATCACCTTTATGGATATTGCCAATATCACTTTTTCCTATGAGAGAATACATGCCATGTTAACTGCGTGGAGCAGCCTTTATGAAGTTCAGATCATAAAAGACCATCAGCGATTTTATGATCCTTCCTACGGTATGCAGGAATTTTACGAAGAAGTGTCCCAGGTAGATCGTTTTTTTGAAAACCGTTTTTCCTTTGCCATGAAAGAACTGGCAGAGACTTTCGACTTGGCGGGAACACTCACTTCAGTGCGTATAAGCACCAATGCGCCGGAGGGCGGTACGATTACCGTAAATACTGCGCAGTTGGAAAACAGCGAGGTGTGGCAGGGATACTATTACAGCGATTTTCCTGTTTCCGTGTCCGTTCATCCGGAGAAAGGCTGGCATTTTGCAGGCTGGCAGGGAGACGCTTCCGGAATGGAGGAAAGTTTAACGATTTCCCTTGAGAATGGAGATGTTTCCCTACGGGCTATATTTGAAAGAGATTGATGAATATTGAATAAAGGAATGAGCCAATATGAAAATGTACCGGGTAGAGGACAAATACTGCTGTACCGGACAGGAAATGTACCAGATGCAAAGGCGGTTGGAAACTGTGCTTCGGGCGGACTGCAACGAAAACTCTGCCCAGGGTTATCGTGTGGTCAGTCTGTACTTCGACGATCTGGCGGACTCTTGCTTTCATGCGGCGAGAGACGGCATATACAGCCGCAAGAAGTATCGCATTCGAATCTACAATGATTCCCTGGATGCGATCAAACTGGAAGTAAAGGAAAAACAGGGCAGCAGAATTTATAAAAAGTCCAAAAGCATTACGAGGGAAGAAATGCAGAGTTTAATGTGCGGCCAGTGTATTTCAGCATCTTTCTCCATGGAAGATCCGGCTTTTTTGTTTAATCTGGCAATACAAACAAGAGCTCTTTGCCCAAAGGTAATCGTTGCCTATGAGCGAAAAGCATATATCTATATGCCCGGCAATGTGCGCATTACCTTTGACCGGAATATAAGAGCCAGCCGGCAGACGGCAGAGTTTGGGATGCGGGATATTTCTTATATGCCTCTGCGGGAGCAGGATACCGTCCTTGAAGTGAAATATGATGAATTGATGCCCCAATTCATCTTGCAGCTGCTGGAACTGAATTCCATGTGGCCGGCGGCTTATTCCAAATACTGCTTATGCCGGGAAAAAACTATGATATGAGGAGAGTAGAAGTATGTCAGTAAAGGATGTAATTAAAAACAGTGTCTATGAATCATTGGGCGGCGGAACCACCATGACTGCCCAAACCGTTATCCTGATCTTAATGTTTTCCTGTCTGGCAGGTGTCTATCTTTATTTTGTGTACAAACTGTCAGCTAAAACAGCATTTTATTCAAAAGACATGAATATTACCATCGCAGGGATGCCGGTCATTGTGGCGGCGATCATGATCGCCATGCAGTCTAATCTGCTGGTCTCCCTTGGTATGGTTGGTGCGCTGTCCATTGTAAGGTTTCGGAGTGCGGTGAAGAATCCCCTGGACCTTCTCTATCTGTTTTGGGCGATCAGCGCCGGAATCATTACAGGCGTCGGGCTCTATGTTCTGGCTCTTGTTTTTTCAATCATTATGACAATTTTACTTTTTTCAATGGATAAAATCCCGAATACAAAAGCACCGGAATTGCTGGTGCTGCGAGGTATAGAAGAATTCGATTATGACGCTCTTTTTGACGCCATAAGCAGCTATTGCAGATATTATAAAGAAAAGGCCAGATCTACCAGAAATAACGAAACGGAAATCATTATCGAAATCCGTACAAAAGAAAAAGAGCAGCTTTTGCAGAAACTGAACCATATGAATTTTCTGACACAGGTAAATTGTATTTCTCATGACGGAGAATGTCGTGTGTAATGCGTTAAAAGAAGCAGACTGGAAAAAACGGCCGGCATACAAAGCCAATACTGTATGCCGGCCGTTCGTTATTCAATAAATATAGTTCCGGTTATTCCGATGCAGACGACACGAACGGTCAATATACCATAGCCTTTTCTTCACCGTTCAATACGCGTAAGCCGCCCTGAACGAGTGCGAGCAGTTCGTCTTCGCCGGGATATACTGTCATAGGTGCGATCCATTCCGCTCTTTCCTTCAAGCCTGCAACAACGACCTTATCATAAGCGATACCGCCGGTTACAATGACCTGGTCTACTTTGCCTTTCAAAACACAGGCCATAGAGCCGATATCTTTTGCAACTTGGGTTATGAATGCTTCGCGTACTTCTGCGGCTTTTGTATCGCCGTTCTGGACCATTTTTTCCACATCACGCATATCATTTGTCCCGCAGTAAGCGTTGAAACCGCCGTTGCCGACGAATTTCTTATATACTTCCTTTTCGCTGTATTTACCGGAGAAGCACAGTTTGATCAGTGCGCCGCTTTGAACAGCGCCTGCTCTTTCCGGAGAAAAAGCGCCGTCGCCGTCCAGTGCATTGAATACATCAACGACCCGGCCCTGCTTGTGTGCGCCGACAGATACACCGCCGCCCATGTGGACTACGACCAGATTCAGGGAATCATATGCCTTGCCGACTTCTTTGGCATAGCGTTTTGCTACCGCTTTCTGGTTCAGCGCATGGAATACGCTCGTCCGCGGAAGTTCCGGTACGCCGGAATATCTGGAGACCGGCTCCAGCTCATCGACAACAACGGGGTCTACAATATAGGAAGGAACGCCGATGGAATCAGCGATTTCTTTTGCCAGAATACCGCCAAGGTTGGAAGCATGCTGACCCTGTACGCCGGCCTTCAGGTCTGCGAGCAGTTCGTCGCTCACTTCGTAGGTGCCGCCGGGAATCGGTTTTAACATACCGCCGCGGCCGACTACCATATTTAAGGAATGAATGTCGAATTCTTTTTCTTTTAACAGATTAACGATGATATCTTTCCGGAAGTCTTTCTGATCTACGATAGAAGCATACTGCGCGATTTCTTCGGTTGAATGACGCAGCGTTTCCTCGAATAATAATGTCTCATCTTCAAAAACACCGATTTTGGTAGAAGTGGAGCCCGGATTGATGATTAAACTTTTAACAGCCATGCTTTATTCCGCCTTTCCTGATTGATTATTTTATTGTTTTTCGTGTTCTTTCTTACGTCAGTTTTGTATCAGTTCTTTTTCTGCATGCTTTCCGCTACAACGGCGCCGAGCGCGATGGAATTGACTTTTGTTTCAAAATCATCGGAGCGGGAAGTCAGGATGACCGGTGCTTTCGTTCCGGTCAGGATGTTTCCGTTCTTAACTTTGGCCGTATGTACCAGACATTTGTATACGAGATTGCCGGCATGAATATCGGGGAAAAGAAGGATGTCCGCATCACCGACGATTTTCCGGCCTTCTGCGCCTTTGTGCTTTGCGGCCTCAGGGTCGATGGCGAGGTCTAAAGAAAGTGGGCCGTCAATAACACAGCCGGTAATTTTTCCTTCTTCACACATTTTCGTGAGTTCCGCAGCATCTACGGTAACGGGCATTTTCGGATTTACGACTTCTACTGCCGCAAGCGGAGCAACCTTGGGATTCGGAATACCGCATGCGTGGCAGATTTCAACGGTATTTTCCACGATATGTACTTTTTCTTCCAAGGTAGGATAGGTCATGAAGGCGACGTCCGATAAGAATAAAAGATGGTCAATGCCCTCGATTTCAAATACGCATACATGAGATAAGGTTCTGCCTGTCCGCAGGCCGACTTCTTTGTCCAGTACGCTCTTTAAGAAGGACTTTGTATCGATCAGGCCTTTCATATACATATCGGCTTTGCCGGTATGCACCAGTTCCACTGCCTTTAATGCCGCCGTATAGTTGTCCTTTTCATCAATAATTTCAAATCCGCTCAAATCCATATTTTCGGAAGCGGCCACTTCTTTGATCTTGTCTTCATCACCGACAAGAATTGCTTCTGCGATATTGCGTTCCTTGGCAGCTTTTACCGCCTCAAGGACGGCACTGTCCTGTGCGACTGCAACGGCTACCTTTTTGACGCTGCACTCGGATACCTTTGATAAAAGGTCATCAAAACTCTTGCTCATTTCTCCTCCATTCCGGATTTATGCAATCCACCCAACATTTTTATCGTATAAATAGTAACACTTCTGGGGGTAAAAATCAAACGCTAAATGCGTCGGAGAATACATATTTGCCGGCGGTCGTACAATTTGGCCGCCGGACGGGCAGCGAAAGCGTGCCGCCAAGGGAACTACTGCTGCCTGCCCGGCGGACGAATTGCGCTGTGTACTATGGTAAAAGTTGAAAAGGTTGAATTTCCAAGTCAAATCTGCTACAATAGAATTTGTTATTTTCTGCAAAAGGAATGAAGGCCTGTGAAAGCGGGCGGATGGGAGCAGACATGAACGTAGTACAGAAAGTTTTTGGAACGCACAGCGAAAGAGAGATTAAGCGTATCGAAGGCCAGGTAAACCGAATCGAATCTCTCCGGGATTCCATGATGGCGCTTGATGATGAGCAGTTAAGGGACAAGACCGGAGAATTTAAGAAAAGGCTGCAGGAAGGCGAGACGTTGGACGACCTGCTTCCGGAAGCGTATGCGGTAGTCAGAGAAGCGGCAAGGCGTGTCCTGAAAACGGAGCATTACCGGGTACAGCTGATTGGCGGCGTTATCCTTCATCAGGGCCGTATCGCGGAGATGAAGACCGGCGAAGGTAAAACGCAGACCTGCCTTTTGCCGGCTTATCTGAATGCGCTGGAAGGAAAAGGCGTGCACGTTGTTACCGTCAATGATTATCTGGCCAAACGTGATGCTGAATGGATGGGACAGGTTCATGAATTTCTTGGCCTGAAAGTCGGCGTTGTTTTGAACAGCATGAAATCTGATGAGCGAAGAGAAGCTTATAGATGCGATATCACATATGTGACGAATAATGAGCTTGGTTTCGATTATCTGCGCGATAACATGGTTATTTATAAAGAGCAGCTTGTTTTGAGGGATCTGCACTATGCAATCATCGATGAGGTCGATTCCGTCCTGATTGATGAAGCGCGGACACCGCTTATCATTTCAGGACAGAGCGGAAAATCCACGAAACTGTATGAAGCATGCGATATTCTTGCCAGACAGCTTACCCGTGGTGAGGATATGGAAGCGCTGTCCAAGATGGATGCCATCATGGGTGTTGAAAGGGAAGAGACTGGGGACTTTATCGTTAATGAGAAAGATAAAGTGGTCAATCTGACCGCACAGGGCGTTTCCAAGGTAGAGCGCTTCTTCCAGATAGAGAATCTGGCGGATCCGGAGAATCTCGAGATACAGCATAATATTATTCTGGCGCTGCGTGCGCACAATCTGATGTTCCGCGACCAGGATTATGTGGTAAAAGACGAGCAGGTCCTGATTGTAGACGAGTTTACCGGCCGTATCATGCCGGGGCGGCGTTATTCGGATGGTCTGCATCAGGCAATCGAGGCGAAAGAACACGTTAAGGTCAAAAGAGAGAGCAAGACGTTAGCGACAATCACTTTCCAGAACTTTTTTAATAAATTTGAGAAAAAAGCGGGCATGACAGGTACCGCATTGACGGAAGAAAAAGAGTTCCGTGATATTTACGGCATGGACGTTGTGGAGATTCCGACAAATAAACCGATTGCCAGAATCGACAGACAGGATGCGGTATATAAGACGAGAAGAGAAAAACTGAATGCGATTCTGGATTCTATCGTGGAAGCGCACAGCAAAGGGCAGCCCGTGCTGGTCGGTACGATCACGATCGAAGCTTCGGAAGAACTGAGCGCCCTTTTGAAGAAAAGAGGCGTTGAGCATAAAGTTCTGAATGCCAAATTTCATGAGCTGGAAGCGGAAATCGTAGCGGATGCCGGTATTCACGGCGCTGTTACAATTGCGACCAATATGGCGGGACGTGGTACGGATATTAAATTGGATGAAGAGGCGAAGGCGGCAGGCGGTCTGAAGATCATCGGTACGGAGCGGCATGAGTCGAGGCGTATCGACAATCAGCTGCGCGGCCGTTCCGGCAGACAGGGCGACACCGGTGAATCCAAGTTCTATATTTCGCTGGAAGACGATCTGATGCGGCTTTTCGGTTCCGAAAGAATGATCAGCATGTTCAATGCACTGGGCATTCCGGAAGGACAGGAAATCGAGCACAAAGCCCTGACAAAGGCAATCGAGACTGCACAAAAGAAGATTGAGAGCAATAACTTTGGCATCAGAAAGAATCTGCTGGAATACGATCAGGTCATGAACGAACAGCGTGAGATCATCTATGAGGAAAGAAGACGGGTTCTGAATGGGGAAAGCATGCGGGATGCCATCTATAAGATGATTACCGATATCGTGGAAAATTGTATCGACATCTGTATCGGCGATGACAACGATTTCGAAGAATGGGATTTCAACGAATTGAACACGCTTCTCCTTCCGACAATTCCGTTACAGCCGATTACGGCAGAGCGGGTGCTAAAGCCTAAGAAGAACAGCTTGAAACAGCAGTTAAAAGAAGAAGCGGTCAAACTATATGAGAGCAAAGAGGCGGAATTCCCTGAACCGGAAGCAATTCGAGAAATTGAGCGTGTCATTTTATTAAAAGTCATCGATAGGAAATGGATGGATCACATCGATGATATGGACCAGCTCCGTCAGGGTGTCGGCTTACAGGCATACGGACAGAGAGACCCGCTCGTAGAATATAAACTGAACGGATATGAGATGTTCGACGATATGACGCAGAACATCAAGGAAGAGACTGTGCGCCTGCTGTTCCATGTGCGCATCGAACAAAAAGTAGAGCGCGAGCAGGTGGCGAAAGTGACCGGAACGAACAAAGATGATTCCGTACCCAAAGGGCCGGTGAAGCGTATGGAAGCGAAAGTGTATCCGAATGACCCGTGTCCGTGCGGCTCCGGGAAAAAGTATAAGCAGTGCTGCGGAAGGAAGTAAATAGGGTAAAAAGATTTTCTAAGACGGCAGAGGACCCACCAAAGAAAATCTATGTTTTGCCTGAAAGAATCGCCGTTAAGACGGTTCTTACGGTGGATACGAAGTAAAAGAAACTATAAATGAGTAAATTATGATTATGAAAGAAGGTGACGTTATTGGTTGAGTTAGATAATATGAAGTTCGAGCTTCAGGGTTATGAAAGTCCATTAGCGGAAGTGAGGGATTCACTTTGACTTAGCGAATAAGGAGAAGCGGATCGAAGAACTGGAAATGGAAATGCAGGAACCCGGTTTCTGGGATGACCCGGAGAAGTCCAACCAGAAGATGCGGGAAGCCAAGAACCTGAAAGATATCGTAGAGACGGTCAGGGGACTGGAAAGTCAGTATGAGGATATCATGACGCTGATTGAGATGGGGTATGAGGACAATGACCCTGCGATCATTCCGGATATCAGCGAAGAACTGGAAACGTTCAAGAAAACTTTTGAGGAAATCAGAGTGAGCACGCTGCTTTCCGGCGAGTATGACAGAAATAACGCTATCCTGCGGCTGAATGCCGGAGCCGGCGGAACGGAAAGCTGCGACTGGTGCAGCATGCTGTACCGGATGTATACAAGATGGGCGGAGCGGAAAGGATTTTCTCTGGAAGTGATTGATTTTCTGGATGGTGATGAAGCGGGAATCAAGTCTGTTACGTTCCAGATTAACGGTGAAAATGCTTACGGCTACCTGAAATCCGAAAAAGGGGTGCACAGGCTTGTGCGGATTTCGCCTTTTAACGCGCAGGGAAAGCGGCAGACCTCTTTTGTATCGTTGGATGTTATGCCGGACATTGAAGAAGATGTTGATGTGGAGATTCGGGATGAAGATATTCGGGTAGACACTTACCGAAGCAGCGGTGCCGGCGGACAGCATATCAATAAGACCTCCTCGGCAATCCGGATTACCCATTTTCCGACGGGAATCGTCGTGACCTGTCAGAATGAACGGAGCCAGCATATGAACAAAGATAAGGCGATGCAGATGCTGAAAGCCAAACTCTATATGCTGAAGCAGGAAGAAAATGCGGAAAAGCTTTCGGATATCCGGGGCGATGTGAAAGAAATCGGCTGGGGGAACCAAATTCGTTCCTATGTCATGCAGCCTTATACGATGGTAAAAGACCACAGAACGAATGAAGAGTCGGGAAATGTGGATGCGGTCATGGACGGGGGATTAGACCCGTTCATCAATGCTTATCTGAAATGGAAAAGCGTCGGAAATTAAATTTCCGACGCTTTTTGGTGTTCGCCTTGCGGCGCATGTTGTCTGTTCTGTATTAAATCCAGGAAAAATTCTGAGCAGGATGTATTGATATAGGGAGCCAGCCAGAGATAAGCGATGCCGCAGGACAATGTGCCAAGGAGCAACAGTGGGAGAAAGCCTGCTAACATATAAAAAAGCCTTCCTTTGCTTCCTTTCATCAGTTTCCGGCTCATGGATAACAGTTCTTTTACCGAATAGTTCGGGAAATCGTGAAGCAGGAAAAAGACCTGCGAATAAATCAGCGAAATCATAACGAACGCAACGCCGTATAAAACAAAGAATATGGAATAAAGCAGCGTCAGTACGGCATTCTGTGGATTACGGTTCAGCAGAAAAGAAAAAACTGTCATGGGCAGCATAGCCAGATAAACCAATGAAGAACGATATAACTGGATGAAGATCGCTTTGTTCGGATACAGCTTGAATCCATAGAAAACATCGCTGATCATCACGGGCCGGCCGCAGGCAATTTTCAAGTATAGATAACATGTACCCGACGTAAATACCCCGGTCAGAACAGAGATGACAAAGGAAATCAGAAAATTCAAAATGACGCCGTACACGGTCGAAACATCCAGGAACATCGTACAAAAAAGATTCAGGAAACCGGTGATCATGCCAATCAGAACGCTGGCGCCGATCGCTGTTCCATAGTTGCCGAACATATGCTCTTTGGCAAGCGCTTTTAAGTCTGCTGAAGATTTATAATTGTTCATAGGTAAACTCCAATCCCTCCTTAACAGGCAAGGTCAACATTCATTCCGAGATACTTGTTGGCTGCATCCGAGGATTTCATTTCTTTCTGATAAGGATTTTCTTCATTAAAATATTTAATCTGTGTGGCAGTCGTACCGCCCGATACATAAGTGCGTCCGCATTCCGGGCAGACTGCGGTGTGAATGGCAACGTTACAGGACATAACTTTGCCGTTGTTCTGTGCTGCTTCCTTATAAGCATTGGAAACATGCTCCTGCTCATGGCTTCTGACCCTGGAAGCCGCAGCATTCGGCGAAATATGGGCCGCCGATTTAAAGGATACCATTTCGTCTGAGCCATCCTGATATTTTCGGTTCTTACAGGTCTCGCATTCTGCGGGTGAGGATTCGCGTCCGGCCTGCTTTTCGGTGGATTCACCGGGATTGCGGATGGTCTGAGCGGCAGTATCCCCTTCCGGCATCATTTGTACGCTGCCGGCATAGCCTTCATAGGCAGCGCCTGTCTGGAATGAATAAGCAGTGGGCTGGGTAAAGGTATTGATTCCGTTCAACATATAGATAACTCCTTTCCAATCAGTCGCGATAATCGTTATTTTCCATCCTGTCTTCCATCATATCATCAAAAGGCTCGCCATAGATTCTTTCCCATTGGCGGTTGAATTCCTCTCTTCCTTCCGGGTTTGTAAAAACATATACCAGGCTGGAAGCGAGTATGATTGCATTTATGATCAGGCCGATTGCGGCGCATATAATCCCGGTCCGGGCCTGAGAAAATAATTTATTGCGGCGGCCTTTGGAGAGCAGCGCCAGTATGACTGCAACGCTTCCCAGTACAAAAGCCGGATAGACCGTAAAAGTAAAACAGAAAATGATGGAAAGGATTCCGCATATCATAGCGGCCTTAGCTAAATTGCTGCCCGGTTCCGCGGCAGGAATCTGATAAGCATTCCGGCCATAATATGGATATTGATTGTTGTATCCGTTATTTGGATTATAATTATTCGAATTATAATTGTTGGTATTCGAATGATAACTGCCCTGATAGCCGTTGGCGTTCGGATACTGATTCCCGTAGGGTGTATTGTTACGGTAGGAGTTTCCGTTTTGAGCGGGCACATTGGCATTCTTGTTATTTTCATAAGGCTGCTGTGGAGCCGGGTATGGCGTACCGTTTCCGTACGGCGGCATGCTCTGATAGGGAGCACCGTTGCTGCCATAGGGCTGCGTGCTCTGATAAGGAGTGCCGTTGTTGTTTCCGTATGGCTGCCTATTTTGATAAGTGGAGCCGTTGTTGTTCTCATATGGCTGCCCATTCTGATAAGTGGAGCCGCTGTTGTTCTCGTACGGCTGTTCATTCTGAAGAAGGGGGCCGGAGTTGTTTTCATAAGACGGCTCGTTTTGCTCAGACGGAGCGTTTTTATTTTCAACGGATTGTACGTTGTCTGTGGAAACTTCCGTTTGCCTGTTTTCCTGAAAGTCCATGGGTATTCCTCCTGATATATAAAGGTTATTATAGCACAGATAGATAAAAAATAACAGATAAATAAGAAGTTTATGTAAAAAATATAGGCACCGGCCGATGGCCGTACTGTAATGAAAATTTGTCTTGACGCGTCACAGTCGTTGTATTACTATATATTTAGTAATACTAAATATATAATGAGATTGAAACATACAATAATTTTTTATTAGATTTGTGTGCCTGATGAAAATGAATTCTGATCACAGCGATAAATCGAGGTATGAAGCAAGGGGAGAATATGTGGTTTTGGTGGTTTATATTTATTTGTGATATGCTTATTCCAATGCTTATGGTCATTGTCGGTAACAGGATGAGGAAACAGGCTCCTGAAAAAATCAATGAAATAGTCGGCTATCGTACTGCGCGTTCTATGAAAAATATGGACACATGGAAGTTTGCACATGATCATTGTGGCCGCTTATGGTGGAAAATCGGCTGGAGCATGTTGATACCGTCATTTGTTGTTCATATTCCCCTTTACCGTAGCTCAGAGAATATGATTGGATTGGCCGCAGCAGTTTTATGCACAATACAATGTGTGATTTTGATATTATCTGTTTTTCTGACAGAAAAAGCTTTAAAAAGAACATTTACAGAAGACGGAATGCGAAAATAATATTCGAACAGAAGCGGTGCTTGAAAGGAGCGTGGCGGCGGAAATGCAGGAAAAGTATGAGCGGCAGATGAAAAAGGGTGTTTTAGATATGCTGGTACTGCGGCTCCTTTTGGAAGAAAAGAAGTATGGTTATCAGCTGATTGCGGAACTTAGGGAAAAGGGAGGCGATATTTTTGGCTTAAAGGAAGGAACGCTATATCCGATACTTTATCGATTGGAGGATGATGGGCTGATAGAGAGCAGATGGTCCGAAGCGGAGAACAGACAGCCGCCCAGAAAATATTATCTGATGACGGATAAGGGGCGGACGGCGTTTAAAGAGATTCATCGGGTGTGGCGCAGAATTGTGGACAGTGTAGATGGCCTGATGGAGCAGTCATCAGGCATGGCTATGGAAGAAAGGGGCAAGATATAAAATGGAAGCGGAAAAATATGTGAATAGCATTGTCAAAAAAATAAAATGCACAAATGCGAGGAAGAAAGAGATTAAAACGCAGCTGTTGTCGGATATTGCCATGCGTCACGAATCCGGAGAGTCCGTGGAAGAAATCATGGAGAGCATGGGGGCGGCCGAAGAGATTGCGGAGGCCTTTGAGCAGAATCTTTCAAAAGCGGATAAAAAAGCATATAAAAGGCGGAGGATTTTGATGACTATAGGCAGCATTGTCCTTGTGCTGTTCCTTTTGTGCCGGTATGTGTGGTGGCTCATTCCGAAAGCTGCGGATATCGGCGGCGATACCCGGTTCAGCCAGGAAAAAGTTACGATAGAGGTAGAAAAAGTCATCGAACTGTTAGATGAAAATGATTATGAGTCCCTTCAGGAGATAGCGGCAGAAGAAATCCGTGCAATGCTGAATCAGGAAACAATCGGCGGCGTAAAAGATGTGATTTCTACAGACTGGGGAGAACGGCAGTCGATTGGCAATGTGTATATAGGCGGTGTGAAGCAGAAAGGGAAGCTGCTCATTGTTACGCAGGTGGATGCGGTCTATGAAAATGCCAGCGTCGTCTATACCATTTCCTTTGATGAAAATATGAAGCTGGCCGGGCTTTATATGCGATAGGAGGGAGTCCGTCTTACAATATGCCATGGTTTATGATATAATAAAAGATAAATAAACGATGCGGAGCGGTATCTGTTTCTGTAGTTAATCGAAAGGTGTTGCAATATGAAAGACGAAAGGCAAATCGAAAACGATTTTATTGAAAAGCTGAAGGAGTTAAAATATACCTATCGTGAAGATATTAAAGATAAAGCAGCTCTTGAAGAAAATTTTAGAAATCACTTTCAAAATCTAAATAGAGTTAGATTAAGTAATTCCGAATTTCTGAGATTAAAAGAGAGTATTATAACTTCTGATGTATTTGCAGCAGCCCAAAAATTAAGAGAAATCAATACTTTTAAACGAGATGATGATACTCCATTACAATATACGCTCGTTAATACTGTTGACTGGTGCAAAAATGAATACGAAGTTATCAATCAGCTTCGCATAAATACAGAAAACAGTTATCATCGCTATGATGTGATCATTCTTATCAATGGCATTCCTGTTGTTCAAATAGAATTGAAATCGCTTCATGTCACACCGAGAAGAGCAGTGGAACAAATAGTGAAATATAAAAACGATCCGGGAAATGGATTTACGAATTCATTACTGTGTTTTATGCAGCTTTTTATTGTCAGCAACGAATGCCATACTTATTATTTTGCAAATAATAATAAAGATCATTTTAGCTTTAATGCGGATGAGAGATTTTTACCTGTTTATCAGCTCGCAGATAAAAATAATGAGAAAATTACCCACTTGCATGATTTTTCCGAAATTCTATTGCGGAAATGTGCTTTAGGTGAATTGATTAGCAAATATATGGTTTTAGTAGCATGCGAACAAAAAATGATGATAATGAGGCCATATCAGATTTATGCTGTAAAGGCCATTATGGATTGTATTGAACAAAATAGAGGAAATGGCTATATATGGCATACGACAGGCAGTGGAAAAACGCTTACATCCTTTAAGGCGTCAACATTGCTGAAGGATAATCGAAACATAGCAAAATGTCTGTTTGTTGTTGACAGAAAGGACCTTGATAGACAAACGAGAGAAGAATTTAATAAATTTCAGGAAGGATGTGTTGAAGAAAACACCAATACTGAAACATTAGTAGAAAGGCTCACTTCTGAAGATTATCGTGACAAGGTAATTGTAACAACGATTCAAAAGCTTGGTTTGGCGCTTGATGAAGACAACAAAAGAATTCAGGAAAAGAAAAAAAGAGGAGAGTTAACATACAAAGAGCGTTTGGCTCCTTTGAAAGATCAGAGAATTGTCATGATTTTTGATGAATGTCATCGTTCACAGTTTGGAGAGAACCATAAAGCTATTAAAAATTTCTTTCCCAAAGCGCAGCTTTTTGGATTTACAGGGACCCCGATTTTTGAAGAAAACGCAGCATATAAACAAGTTGATGGAACAGTAGGTTCTTACACGACAACAAAAGATATTTTTGAAAAAGAGCTTCACGCATATACGATTACACACGCTATCGATGACGAAAATGTTTTGCGTTTCCATATTGATTATTATAAGCCGGAAGAAGGCAGAAGTACTTCAAAAGAAAATGAAAAGGAAAATAAAAGAGCTGTAGTAAAAACAATTCTTTCAAAACATGATGCAGTGACTGATAATAGGAGATATAACGCTATTTTTGCGACAGCCTCTATTAATGATGCCATTGAATATTATGAATTATTTGAAGCAGAACAGCAGAAGCTTGCAGAGGATGAAAATGTAGATTTTAAACCAATCAATATTGCCTGTGTATTTTCGCCGCCTGCAGAAGGCAATAAAGATGTTCAACAGATTCAGGAGGATCTTCCACAGGAAAAGGAAGATAACCAAAAAGAACCTGCGGAAAAGAAACAGAAACTTGTACAAATTATAGGCGATTATAACAGACAGTATGGGACAAACCATAACATCAGTAATTTTGATGGTTACTATCAGGATGTACAGCTAAGGATTAAGAATCAAAAATATGCAAATACGGATTATCCCCATACAAATAAAATTGATATCACGATAGTTGTTGATATGTTGTTAACAGGTTTTGATTCAAAATATCTGAATACTTTATATGTAGATAAAAATTTGAAGTATCACGGGTTGATACAAGCGTTTTCAAGGACGAACAGAGTTCTTAATGATACGAAACCATATGGAAATATTCTTGATTTCAGGAACCAGACGGACGAGGTGGATAATGCCATTGCACTGTTTTCCGGTGAAAGTAACAGCAGACGTGCAAAGGAAATCTGGCTTGTTGAACCAGCACCAGAAATGATTGTCAAATTGGATAATGCTGTTGATGAACTGAAAAAGTTTATGGAATCTCAAGGCCTTGAATGTAAACCAGGGGAAGTGAGCAATCTCAGAGGGGATGCGGCAAGGTGCAAATTTATTAACATATTTAAGGAAGTTCAGCGACTGAAAACGCAGCTTGAACAGTATACAGAAATAGAAGAAAAAGATGCGGCTAAGATTATGGAATTATTGCCGGAAGATACAATGCGTGCATTTCGTGGAGCATACATGGATATGGCACAGAGGCTAAAAGCCGCGCAGGGAAAAGAAATTGAAAATAAGGATTCGGAGGTGGAGCAGCTTGATTTTGAGTTTGTTCTGTTTTCTTCTGCTATTATTGATTATGACTACATTATGGCACTTATTTCCCGGTACACGCAGTATGAGCCGAAAAAACAACATATGAGAAAAGAACAGATTATTGGAATGCTTTCTGCAACCTCTAATCTGTTTGACGAAAGGGAAGATATTATTGAGTATATTAATTCACTTAAAGTTGGAGAAACTCTGAATGTAGATGCAATCAAAGCAGATTATCAAAAATTTAGAGAGCGGAAAAATAATAATGAAATCAATGCTCTGGCAATTAAACATGGCATTGTAACTCATGATTTGCAGGGGTTTGTTCAGGGAATAACGGAACGAATGATTTTTGATGGAGAAAAACTGAGCGATTTGCTTGCACCACTTAATCTTGGCTGGAGAGATAGAACCCAAAAAGAATTGGAATTGATGGAAGATTTAATTCCTCTGTTAAAGAAATTGGCGAACGGTCGTGAAATTGTGGGGTTAAATGCGTATGAATAAAAAGAAAAAAACAGAAATTAGGTTGAGATTCCCTGAATTTACAGACAATAAATGGATTAAGACTAAATTGGGAAATATTTCATCAATTGTAAAAGAAAAAGCGGGAGAAAATAAATATCTTCTTATGAGCGTTACGTCAGGAGTCGGTTTAGTACCTCAAACTGAAAAATTTGGCAGAGAAATCGCCGGAGACTCCTATAAAAATTATACTGTAATCAGGAGGTATGATTTTGCTTACAATAAAAGTGCAACAAAGCAGTTCCCAGAAGGTTTTATATCCATGCTTAGTGACTATGATGTTGCCGCCGTTCCGAATAGTATTTTTATTTGTTTTAGAATTACCGATAATGAATGTTATCCTCTTTTTTTGAACTATCTTTTTTATAATAATTATCACGGTAAATGGTTAAAAAGATACATAGAAGTAGGAGCACGGGCACATGGGGCGCTCAGCATGGACACAGAACATTTGTGGGATATGCCGATTGATTTGCCGTGTTTAAAAGAACAGCAAAAGATAGCCAATTGTATATTTTCTATCAGTAAGTTGATTGATGCGGAAAGCAGAAAACTTAGGGCGCTTAAAAAATATAAAAAGGGGTTGATGCAAAAGCTTTTTCCTGCTGAGGGCATGGATGTGCCGGAGTGGAGATTTCCTGAATTCCGGGATTGCGGTGCATGGGTAGAATGTAGTGTGGGAGATATTTTGAAGCCTGTTACCCCGCCTCAAAAAATAGTAAAATCTGAATATAAAGTTTCAGGTAAATATCCAATTATTGATCAATCTCAGGAATATATTTCGGGATGGACGGATGATGAAGCATCTGTGGTATTCAATGATTCTCCATTAATTGTTTTTGGAGATCATACTTGTGTTTTAAAGCTGGTAAAACAGCCATTTGCACAAGGGGCGGATGGAGTCAAAATCCTTTCCGTGGATGATAAGCTGGACGAGGAGTTTGTATACTATGATCTGGAAAGCATCTCGATAAAAGCTGATGGATATAAAAGACATTATTCTATATTAAAAAAAATGTCTGTGAAATACTCGGATAAAAATTCTGGTGAACAGCAAAAAATTGCAGACTGTTTTTCTAAAATAGATTCTCTGATCATAGCACAATCAAATAAGATTAAGAGTTTACAAACACACAGAAAAGGGATGATGCAAGGTTTTTTTCCTTTTCCTGAGGAGGCTGAGTTATGAATGATATTACAACTGTAATTGGTGAAAATTTGAAAGAACTATCTGAGAAAATTTTTTATTTAAATGAAAATATCATATTAATCTATGCTTTTAACGGAACAGGAAAAACTCGATTATCAGTTGAGTATAAGAATTTTACAAAACGAAATAATGATGATAATCATGCGGGTGTTTATTACAATGCATATAGTGAAGATTTATTTGTATGGGACAACGATGTTGAAAATACTGGCAGTAGAATGAAGCTTAATGTAATACCATCCAGCTTAAATCAATATCATTCATCAATAGATGAAAACAGCGTGCGTGAGAAACTTTCGATTTACAAGCCTAAATTTGATTTTAAATTTAAAATGTTTGATGATTTTTCAATAGGAATTGAATCAATTACTTTTTATGCCAGAACAAATAATGAAATAGAGAGCGAGGAGCCGATAAAAATATCCCGCGGAGAAGAACGTATTTTTATCTGGTGTTTTTTTCTGGCTTTATTTGATGTTCAGGGCTGGACAGGTCAACAAAATAGCCATTTTTTTATAGATGATCCGGTTTCCAGCTTAGATGAACATAATATTTTTATTACAGCATCTACTGTACTTGATTTGATCGATGAGCATTATGAACAAAGAAAAATTGTAATTACAACACATCATGTCGGTTTTTTTTCCATACTTTCGGACTGGCTGTGTAAAGGAGAAAAGGCGAGCAGCTATAAGCGGAAAATCCATCAATACATATTAAAGAACGATGATTCATCATTAAAGCTGCTTAGTTGTAAGAAAGATGTTTTTATGTACCATTTGGAACTGCTTCAAATTCTTCAAAATGCAATTAATGAGCATAAATTGTACGCATATCATTTTGCAATATTAAGGCAGGCATTGGAAAATATTTCTTCCTTTCTTGGTATAGGGCGTATTTCATATGTACTTGAACAAATTGGAATAGACGATACAGATACCGTTGCGCGAATTATAAATACACTATCGCATAAAACGGTATTTAGATATGAAATGAAAGAAATGGTTCCGGACAATGTAGAACTTCTTACAGATATTTTTAATAAAATTCAGCAGAAATATAATTTTGTTATTCATGGAGGTACAGGAAATGAATGATACGCAGCAAAAACAATTAGGCTCAACTTTATGGGCAATTGCTGATAGATTGCGTGGTGCAATGAATGCAGATGATTTTCGGGATTATATGTTGTCGTTTCTTTTTTTGCGTTATCTATCCGATAATTATGAAGAGGCAGTAAAAAAAGAGTTGGGCAGCGATTATCAGGACAGTGAAGATGAAATAAAAAGAAATCGTGATGGAATTAATTCTTATATAGAAGAATTAAAACAGATGATTGTTGAGTATGTGAATGGCATTCCTCTGAAAAAACTAGGTTTAGGAGAACACGAAACAGATAAGGATGTAATAGGAGCGGCGAGAAATAGATTTATAGAAGAAAACAATAAGATGTTTCATGCCAAGAGTGTCATTCCTCTTGCTGTGTGGTATACTCATAACTTAGACCAAGTGGAAGTTTTTGAGAAACAAATGCGTCGTAAGATCCATTATGTAATAAAGCCGGCATATTTGTGGAGTAATATATATGAATTGGCACGAACGCAAGATGAAAAATTACTGAGAACTTTGCAGGATGGCTTTAAGTATATTGAAAATGAGTCCTTTGAGAGCAGATTTCGGGGGTTGTTTTCAGAGGTAAATCTTGATTCGGATAAACTGGGGAAAAAATATAGTGAACGAAATACACTTCTGTGTTCAATTATAATGGAGATAGCCGAGGGTCTTTCTAAATTTCCAAATGAAACCGACCTTTTGGGTGATGCTTATGAATATTTAATCGGACAATTTGCGGCAGGTTCAGGAAAAAAGGCAGGAGAATTTTATACACCGCAGCAGGTTTCTACGATTCTCTCCAGAATTGTGACACTGGATAGCCAGGACCCGAGTACCGGAAAGAAGAATAAGCTTAAAAATATTCTTGATTTTGCCTGCGGCTCAGGTTCATTGCTGATAAATGTCAGGAAGCAGCTTGGGGAGAATTGTATTGGACAGATTTATGGACAGGAAAAAAATATTACAACCTATAACCTTGCGCGTATGAATATGCTGCTTCATGGATTGAAAGATTCTGAATTCCAAATACATCATGGAGATTCCTTGTTAAACGACTGGAATATTTTAAATGAAATGAATCCGGCGAAAAAAATTCAGTTTGAGGCAATTGTGGCTAATCCGCCTTTTAGTTACAGGTGGCAGCCTAAAGAAGAAATGGCCGAGGATTTCAGATTTAAAGGGTATGGGCTTGCTCCAAGATCGGCTGCTGATCTTGCATTTTTGCTTCATGGCTTTCATTTTTTGAGTGATGATGGAGCAATGGCTATTATCTTGCCTCATGGAGTACTATTTCGTCGTGGAGTTGAGGAAAAAATCAGAACAAAGTTATTGGAGGACGGCAATATTGATGCGGTTATAGGATTACCTGAAAATTTGTTTTTTTCTACAGGAATTTCAGTTTGTATACTGGTACTTAAGAAATGTAAAAAATTTGATGATGTGCTGATAATTAATGCAAGCGGACAATTTAAAAAAGGAAAGCGTCAGAATATACTTTTACCTCAACATATTGATAAAATAATTGATACCTATCAATATAGAAAAGAAGAGGATAAAAAGTATTCCCGCCGAGTATCTATGGGCGAAATTAAGCAGCATGGATATAACTTAAATATTTCTCAATATGTTAGCACGGTGTCTGAAGAAGAAGTGATTAACCTTGAAGAAGTAACACGAGAACTTGAAGAAATTGAGATTAAAATACAACAGGCAAAATCCGAGCATAATGAATTTTTGAAGGAACTTGGTCTTACCCCTTTGCCATAGCAAGGATAGATAGTAGTATATCTGTTGTATGTGTAATTGGAACTGTGAACTTGTTTCAAGGAGGGAAAAGATCATGTCAGCATTTTTAATCTGGCTGTGTTTCAGCGTATTGTTCATCGGTTACGGAATCCATGCTTTCCGTTCAAAAAAAGTTGTTCCGTTTGGCTTCTGGACAAATGCGGCGGTATTCGCCGTAAAAGATGTGCGCGCCTATAACAGAGCCGTTGGTAAACTATGGTGCGTATTCGGTATTGTTCTTGCATTTCTGGGCATTCCGCTTTTAAAAGGACAGAATTCGCCATATGCCATGCTTTCCATCTTGGGAGTCATGGCAGAGGCGATTGTGGCAATGGCCGTTTATGTCGTCGTGATTGAAAAGAAATACCGGGAAAAATGACAAAGATGACTCAAAACTTATGAATCATGGAGGTTTGTGCGGAGGTAATTGATGAAATTTGACTTGAGTATTTTATACAGTCTTTTCTCTGTTTTTTTCGTTTTATTTTATCCAAGACAGATAACCCATGTCATATGCTTTGGACGGCATAGAGATGAAACGCGTATAAAGAGTAAAATTGCATATTACAGTATCTATCTGTTTTGGACGATTATCTTCGGAATTTTGTGTTTGATAATGGGAGCGGCATCCGGTCTTGATTCAACATTTGATAAAATACTGTATTTTGCGAATTTGACATATGGACATGAAGAATATGTGTCGGCTGGTGCGAGCGAAGAAAATGGCGGCACGATATATTTGACATATTATACGAAAAAAGACATTGACGAAACGATTTTATGTGAAATTATTCGAGATAATAAATTCATTTGTGAGCCGTATAAATTAGGAGAGGCGGAAGTAAGACAAACTGGCAAAAAGATATGGGAAATTCAGATGGATGGAGAAGTGCTGGGAAACATAGAAATTGAACGGAACCTATTCATGTGGAAAATCTGTTACATGTGGGATGAGCTGAAGTTGGAAGCAAGATATAATAAGTAAAGCAGACGGAGAAAACAGGTAAAACAAAATTACAATTTAGAGTGGAAACAATCGGGAAAATCAAGTATAATGGTATAGCTGGAAAATATTGTGCAGCAGTTCAGCCGCCGGGCAGGACGGTGTATGGTTCCTGCGAAGGCCCTTGAAAAGTGCCGGTGCTTAGCGAGGTTCCTTACGAGCTTAGCATCCGTTGCTACTTTTCGCGGAGCGAAAGCGTGCCTTCAAAGGAACCATACACCGTCCTGCCCGGCGGCTGAACTGCTGCAATATCATCCGGCGGCAATACGCGAAAGGAACGGTTAGGAAATGGATATTATCGTAAAACTGAAAGAAGAACTGAAAGTGGAGAAGTGGCAGGTGGAAGCTGCCGTCAAATTGATAGATGAAGGGAACACGATTCCTTTTATCTCCAGATATCGGAAAGAGGCGACGGGCTCTTTGAATGATGAAGTGCTGCGTAATCTGTATGAGCGATTGACTTATCTTCGGAATCTGGAGGAGAAAAAGGAGCAGGTATTAAAGAGCATTGAGGAACAGGGAAAGCTGACGGATGAATTGAAAGAAAGAATCGTGGCGGCCGAAACGATGGTCGTTGTGGACGATTTATACCGTCCGTACCGCCCGAAGAGAAAGACAAGGGCGAGCGTTGCGAAGGAAAAAGGGCTGGACGGCCTTGCGGAGTATATTCTGGCGCAGAATGCGGAGGTGCCGATTGAGGAAGAAGCGGTCAAATATCTGCGTGAGGACGAGGACGCTGCCAAGTCGGTAAAAACGGTCGAAGAAGCGGTTCAGGGTGCGAAGGATATCATTGCGGAAATGATTTCCGACGAGGCGGATTACCGCATCTATATCCGGGATATTACGATGGAAGAAGGAAAAATCGTCAGCACCGCCAGAGACGAAAAGGCGGAGAGCGTTTACGAGATGTATTATGCTTATGAAGAACCCGTGAAAAAAGCGGCCGGACACCGTATTCTTGCCCTCAACAGAGGGGAGAGCGAGAAGTTCCTCGTCGTGAAAGTCGCGGCGCCTGAAGAGCGTATTTTACAATATCTGCGCAAAAAGGTGATCACAAGTGACAATGCGGTTACGACACCGATTCTGGAAGAAGTAATATCTGACAGCTATGTCAGATTGATTGCACCTGCAATCGAAAGAGAGATTCGGAACGACCTGACGGAGAAAGCGGAGGACGGCGCGATTGCCGTATTTGGAAAGAATCTGGAACAGCTTTTATTGCAGCCCCCGATTGCGGGAAAAGTAGTGCTCGGCTGGGACCCGGCTTTCCGTACCGGATGTAAGCTGGCAGTCGTGGATGCGACGGGCAAGGTACTGGATACGAAAGTCATTTACCCGACGGCGCCGCAGAACAAAGTGGAAGAAGCGAAGGCAGAACTCAAGAAGCTGATTAAAAAATATAATGTATCTCTGATTTCCGTCGGAAACGGAACCGCGTCCAGAGAATCTGAGCAGGTCATCGTCGAACTGTTGAAAGAACTGGATACGCCGGTACAATATGTCATTGTCAACGAGGCCGGGGCATCCGTTTATTCGGCGAGCAAGCTGGCGACTGAAGAATTTCCGAATTTTGACGTGGGACAGAGAAGCGCCGCATCCATTGCGAGGAGATTACAGGATCCGCTGGCAGAACTTGTTAAGATAGACCCCAAATCCATCGGTGTCGGCCAGTACCAGCATGATATGAACCAGAAAAAACTGAGTGAAGCCCTGAATGGGGTGGTAGAAGACAGCGTAAATAAGGTGGGCGTGGATTTGAACACGGCTTCTGCATCTCTGCTCGAATATGTTTCCGGTGTGACGAAAGTCATTGCCAGAAATATCGTAGATTATAGGGAGAACAACGGCCGTTTTACCAATCGGAAACAGCTTTTGAAAGTGGCGAAGCTTGGGCCGAAAGCGTTTGAACAGTGCGCGGGTTTTATGCGGATTACGGACGGCGATAATCCGCTCGATGCGACGAGCGTCCATCCGGAATCCTATGAGGCGGCGGAGGAGCTTCTGGATAAAATGGGCCTGACGATGGCGGATGTCAAGGAAGCACAGAAAAAAGCGGCAGCCGAGAAGGCAGCAGGCAAAAAAGCTGTGGCGGTAAAAGAAAGACCGGCAAAAAAGCAGAAAGAAATTGTTATCCGTAATACCAATACGGCGATGGGCAAAGCGCTTGCGGCAGCGATGGGCGGCGTTGTATTAGAGAATGATAAGAAAGAGAACAAGAGTAAAGCGCCTTCCGGCGCGGCGGAGAAAACCGAAGTCACGGTCAGCAGTCTGGAACGGAAAATCAAAGATAAGAAGAAACTGGCGGAGGAACTCGGTATCGGCGAAATCACGCTGACAGATATTTTGAAAGAACTGGAAAAACCGGCAAGAGACCCGCGTGACGATATGCCCGCACCGATTCTGCGGAGCGATGTACTGGATATGAAAGACTTGAAGCCGGGCATGATCTTAAAAGGAACGGTCCGCAATGTCATCGATTTTGGCGCTTTTGTCGATATCGGCGTCCATCAGGACGGCCTGGTGCACGTTTCTCAGATGACGGATAAATTTATCAAACATCCGTTGGAGGCGGTCAGCGTCGGCGATATCGTAGACGTACAGGTGCTTACCGTTGATGTTGCGAAGAAGCGGATTGGGTTGACGATGAAGATCGGAAAGGAAGAAAGGGCTAAGAAATAGTCATCTTCCTCTTGCATTTCCATGCAAACAGTATTACAATATACGAAATACATAAAGGTAAGTTCTTCGGGGCAGGGTGAAATTCCCTACTGGTGGTGATGCCTGAAAGCATTGTAACTGTATAAGAAAAGAATAAGAAACTATACGGCTGCATAACAGGATGAGTCCACGACCCGGCGGCGATGCGCACAGCATCTAACCGGCTGATACGGTCAGAATCCGTAACCAACAGTAAAGTCTGGATGAAAGAAGAAACGACATTTTGCATGTGACAGCGTATTCTGCTTGATATGGTGATTCTTTTCGGTAATATCAAATAGTATGTGTTTTCCATAAAAGTGTGTGTGAAGACCCCGGATTTTAATCCGGGGTCTTTGCATATACGCCTTGCGGCGTACGGAATCAAAATGTAGAAACGAAGAAACATCCTTTTTGTCAATTAAAAATTCGATAAAATGGAGGAAAAGAAAATGAGTGAACTATTACAGAGTATTCAGGAGAATGTTATCTTTTTGCTGCAGTTTCTTGCAGTGGTCATCGGATTGTTTCTGGTGGCGTATGCGGCGGAGAAGTATGCGGCAAAGCGGGCGAAAACGACAGAGCGCATTTTAAGCACGCGGAAAATTGCCATGATTGGTATGTTTTCGGCGATTGCGGCGGTTTTAATGTTGTTTGAAATACCGATGCCCTTTGCACCGGGATTTTATAAGCTGGATTTCAGCGAGCTTCCTGCACTGATTGCTGCTTTTGCATTCGGACCGGTAGCGGGTGTAATGGTGGAATTTTGCAAGATTGTTCTGAAACTGTTGTTCAAATCAACGAGTACGGCGTTCGTGGGCGAACTTGCAAATTTTGCGGTAGGATGCAGTTTCCTGCTTCCGGCATCCATCATCTATCTTTTCAACAAAACAAAAAAGACTGCCGTGTTAGGCTGTATCACGGGAACGCTCTGTATGACGTTTTTTGGAACTGCTTTCAACGCAATTTACCTGCTGCCAAAGTTTGCACAACTGTACGGTATGCCAATGGAAGCGCTGATTGGCATGGGAACTGCGATTAACGGAGCGATTACCGGTATTACCAGCTTCGTATGTTTTGCGGTAGCGCCGCTCAACCTCATCAAAGGCGCCAGCGTATCGATCATTACGCTGCTCGTTTATAAGCAGTTGAGTCCGATTCTGAAAGAGACTGCGACGAAGGCTCATGTTCGCGAATCGGCGTATCATAAGGCTTCATAAGTATGAAAAAGATATGATTATCAGAAATAAAAGAGATGAAGGGGCTGCCGAATGGTATGCCCCTTTTATAACGTTTATTACAACTGCCAATTATAACGCTCTGTGCATCTTTTTTATTTACATCCCGGAAAAGATATGATATATTGGGAAAGGATTGTTAAAAAAAGTAATATATTGTAATAAATCCGCAATAATTTGACATAGAGGAGAAAATCTGTTTTCCCAGATTACAGTGCAGATGAGAAAAAATAATTTAACAGCCAAAAGATATTTGAAAAGGATTACAGCACTTTGTGCGGCGGCAGCTCTGATGCTGGCTCCGGCACAGCAGGCACAGGCAATCGGTGCGGGAAGCTCCATTGCGAGAGGGATTGATGTCTCCAAGCATAATCTTGCGATTGATTGGAGTCTGGTGCCTTCTTCGGGAGTGAGTTTTGTCTTTGTGAAAGCGGGCAGCACAAATTCCGGCGTGGATCCCTATTTTGACGCGAACATGCAGGGAGCCAATGCGGCGGGACTCAGGACAGGCGTGTACCTGTATTCATATGCGACTACGGTAGAAGAAGCGCAGAACGAGGCTGACCTTTTGATGCAGTGGATCGGTAATTATACGGTAAGCTATCCCGTTGTTTATGATATTGAAGATGCCTGCCATAAGAATATGTCGCAGGAGCAGCTGCAGGCATTGATCAATACATTTTGTTCTACCGTAGAAGCGCATGGCTATTATCCGGTCGTTTATTCCAGCAAGAATATGTTCCAGAATAAAATTGGTGATATAAAATATGACAAATGGGTAGCTCAGTATGCGGATGCCCTGGAGTATGAAGGGGCTTCTTTCTGGCAGAATACTTCTCACGGCAGTGTGCCGGGGATTCCGACACGAGTGGATATGAATTATCAGTTTAAGGATTATTCTTCTATTATCGTAGCGGATGGTTTTGCGGCACGCGGCGATCAGCAGGTGTTCTATGCCAATTACAGAATGCAGCGTTCCTGTTGGGCGAATTGGGATGGAAAGAAATACCATCTGGACGAGAACGGTCTGGTACAGAAAGGATGCTGGTTTGAGGATGAGTCCGGCAGATATTTTCTGGCGACCAAGGATGGCCATGCGCTGCGGGAAGATGTAACGATCGAAGGTGTGGAATATTATTTCGATGAAAATGCGGTCATGCAGAGAGGGCTCGTGGCAAGACCGGACGGGAATACATATTATTATGACGAAAACGGTGCATTACAGAAAAATGTGACAGTGACGGTTGATGGTGTGGCCTATGAAGTGAATGCAAAAGGTGTGGCAGCGCCGGTTCCGCCGGCAGCACCGGAGCAGGCGGCAGCACCGGAACAGGCAGCGGCACCGGAGCAGGCGGCAGCACCGGAGCAGCCAGCGGCATCGGAGCAGGCGGCAGCACTGGAGCAGCCAGCGGCACCGGAGCAGCCAGCGGTACCGGAACAGCCAGCAGAACAGTAGCCGTTGCGGCTTGGACATAACGGATAGAACCCCGGAATGTGAGAAGGATTCCTCTTCTCTTCCGGGGTTCTTCTTTTTTATAAGAAAATGTACACAGATTTGAATTAGAATACACAGATTATTTATTTTATGGTATATTAAGCATAATAAAGGCTGATTATAGTTATGGCGTATAGAGGTGTACGAATGAAAAAGCTGATGGAAAAGAAGAAATTGATTATCATTGTGTCTGTCCTTTGCCTGATGGTATTCCATATGGCGGGCGCCGGTCTTTACCAGAATCGATTCCTGAACGGCACGGTGATTGACGGCGTAGATGTATCCGGGATGACAATCCCGGAACTGGAGGAGCAGATTCGGAAGTATTCGCTTCGAGTGATAGAACGTCAGGCTGACGGAACAACTTTGGAAGAAGAGATATCAGGGAATGAGATTGGAATTTCTTATATTTCCACGGAACCGTTACAGGAAATTTTACAGGGACAGAATCGGCTCTTGTGGTTCTTAAAGCAAGATGAAATTTATGAAACAGGAGCGCTGCCTTTCTATGATGAGGCAGCATTGGAACAAAAGATCAGTGAATTAAAAGGATTTCAGGAAGAATTTATTCAGGATCCAAAGGATGCTTACATAGAGGATTATGTTCCGGGAAGCGGTTTTGAACTTGTGGCTGAGAGCCGGGGGAACCGTCTGGATCGGGATAAGACCATAGAAGTGATAAAAGCATCGGTGGATGGGATGGAAGCACAGGTGAATCTGGATGAGGCCGGCTGCTATGAGGAACCCAAAGTCATTTCAGAAGATACGAAACTCCAGGACACTTATACGAAACTTCAGAATTATGTGAATGTTGTTATTACCTACGATTTTGGGACGGAGAAAGAAATTTTAGATGGTGATATCATAATAGACTGGCTTATAGTAGATGGGGACCGGGTGACATTTGACCATGCGATGGCGGAAGAGTATGTGTCATCTTTGCGGAAAAAGTATGACACCATTTTCCGAAAGAGAACATTTCAGACCAGCTATGGAGTGGAAGTGACCATCGATCAGGGCGACTATGGCTGGTGGATGAATACCGCTCAGGAGACTGAAGAGTTGATCGGAATGTTGGAGCGGGGAGAAAGCGGAGAACGGGTTCCCGTATATTGGCAGACGGCCAATTCTCATGAAACACCTGACTACGGTGACACTTATGTGGAAATTAATTTGACGGCCCAGCATTTGTTTTTATACCAGGATGGAGAATGTATTCTGGAGTCCGATTTTGTTTCGGGCAATCCATCCAGAGGAAATGACACGCCGGCAGGAATCTACGGAATTACCTATAAGGAACGGAATGCGACATTAAATGGAGAGAATTATGCGACTCCGGTCTCCTTCTGGATGCCTTTTAACAATAATGTAGGGATGCACGATGCTGCATGGAGAAGTGAATTTGGCGGTAATATTTACCGAACGAATGGCTCTCATGGCTGTATCAATCTGCCATACTCCGTTGCGCAGGAAATCTATGATCTTGTGGAAAAAAATACACCGGTCATCTGTTACCGTTTACCGGGAACAGAATCGGAGCCATGGATAGAGGAACCAGCAGAGCCGGGGACAGAGGCGCCGGAAGGGGATGGGATGAATCCTGGGACTGGACAGCCGGAAGGAACGGCAGAACCCATAGCACAACCGCTTGCAGGAACAGCAGCAGACCCAGCAGCGCCCTAGCCGGAGGGAGTAACAGCAGACCTATAATGCAGCAGCCGGGGGAACGAATAAATACCGATGGAGCCGATTGCATCTTAACAAGGAGACTGCTATGAGATTGGCTATTATTTCAGATATACATGGAAATCTTCCGGTATTAGAAACTGTGCTGGAAGATGCGGGAAATAATCATGTTGATAATTATATTTTCGTAGGCGGGTATTGTCTTAGTAATCCGTATCCTAACGAGTGTATTCAAAGGATACGCGACTTAGAGAAAAAGTATATTATACGCGGAAATGAAGAAAAGTATTTGGAGAATCTGATTGGCAAAGACCAAACAATGTGGACGGATGGGCAGATGCAAATATCATATTACTGTTATCGAGCTATTAGTACTGATAATCTCGATTTTTTACTGTCGATGCCCAATACACTTAAACTTACATACAATGATATCGATAAAATAATGAAAGGGATATCAGAAAATGATACTTGTTACAGGTGCAAATGGATTTGTCGGGAATAAGATTATACAGATGTGCAATGATACGGCTGCCTGTCCATCACTTAGAGGAATATCTGAGGATGGAGTAAGGCGTTTGGTAGAGGAAAGCGGTGCTGATACGATTATTCATACTGCCGCTATTTCAGATATCGGAGTATGTCAGGAAAATCCGGAGGCTTCCTATATCGCTAATGTGCAGATCCCTGTCTATCTGGCAAAGGCAGCCCAAAACGCAAAACTTATATGTTTTAGTTCAGATCAGGTTTACGGTGGTTCTGATGAAGAAGGACCTTATTCAGAAGATATGGTAAAACCAGACAATATATATGCTGAACATAAATTGGAAATGGAACAGCGCGTGCTGGATATTGCTCCGGATGCGGTTATGCTGCGCGCTGAGTGGATGTATGATTATTATCTGAAAAAATCAAACTATTTTATGAATATCATAAATGCAAAAGAATCTGTCTGCTTTAGCTCACACCAATATAGAGGCATAACCTATGTTAAAGAAGTGGCTGAGAATATGGAAAAAGTAATTCATCTTCCAGGCGGTATATATAACTTCGGAAGCGAAACGACAAAGTCTATGTATGAAATAACCAGAGAGTTTATAGATATAATCGGTAAAGATATAAAAATCGAGGATGCGCTTCCGAGACATAATTTATGGATGAATTGCGAAAAGGCAAGAAAGCATGGCATAGAGTTCAGCAGTGTCGGGGGTGGATTAAAAAAGTGTGCTGAAGATTACAATTTATTGAAGAAGTGAAAAAATTTTCAATTTAAGAAATGGCGGCTATACCAGATGAAATTACAGCTGGGCCTGCGTCTGTTATATCATACCTGCCCGCTGGCTCACAACAACATGTCTTGACATACAAATTAGGCAAATGTAAAATGACAATGACATATCTGAATCATGAGGAATGAAATGCTGGCGGACTATATCAGTGAGAAAAGAAAGGAACGAAAGAAATCAAAATGTATTATAGGAAGAAGAACGTTATGAATATATTGGGAATTGCAGCGTCAATCATGCTGTTTGCGGGTTGCGGAAGAACGGACATACAGGAACGGGCAGAGCAGGAAGCGCCGAAAGAGCAGGATGCCGTTTTGCAATTATATCAGAATGCAGAAGCGGAAGCCTTATTGGAAGAGGTGCCGCAGGAAAAATCGGAACTGTTAGAACAATCGGAAGCGTCAGAGCAGCCGGAACAGCCATTGGACGAGTCCGCCGGCGGACAGGTGCAGGAAAATTTAGATGCTGACAGGATCATAGCGGAACAGTCATTTCAGGTGACGTTAAATGACTGGGGAGAAGTAGAATTTGTTTCATATGAACCGGATTCTTTGGAGAAAAGTCCCCAGGAAGATGTGTCATTTTATCTGCTAAAAGACGAAAAAATCCTGTATCAGTTTCCGTATATTGGTGAGGAACATAGCAGTGGTAATGGTTTCTATTGGGATGTAAAGTTTGTCATGTTTACGGATACGAACGCTGACGGGAAAGAGGATGTAGTCATAGGCGCGGAGTATATGACGGGCGCCGGGCCGCAGGGGGCGGTTCCGCATACGGTAGTGCGGATTTATGAAGACTGCGGAGACTATTTTACATATAACGAGGAACTCAGCGATACCATAAACGGCTATCTTCCGTGGGAAAGCAATGTGCTGGCGAAAGATGTAAAAAGACTGATTCAGCTGACAGACGGTGATGAGCCGCTGAAAGATTACGAAAGTTACACGGGGAAATGGCGTGTAGACGTCGGATATATTGCGGCATATGAAAATCCTGAGCCTCAAAGCAGGAATGAACTGACGTGCTATATTCAAAATGGCAATGAATTTTCGGGAAGCTTTTTCACGGAACAGGGAATGACGGAGCGGATTGCGTCGGTGGAAGATATTGCCGGCACGATTCAAAATGATGAGTTGTTTTATGAATTTACAGACGACGGCTGGGGTGGAACGGGGACACTTCATATTATGTTTCTGCCTAACCAGATCAATGTGGAAGTCCTGGACTATCGGATGGCGGAAGAGAACGTGAGCGGATATGGTATATCGGGAAGTTATGAATTGACGATACGGGAGTAAGGAATTAACATTTATGATGATTATGAACTCTAAATTCTTGCATACTATTCAAATACAACCTTAATACAACCTTAATACTACCTAAATACTACACAAAGAAGTATGGAATTTTTTTTCCCGTCTTTATAAAATCTTTAAAAATACCTGTTATCCTTTTCCTGAAAAAAGAAATGGGAAAGGATTTAATAATATGGATTTGATTTTAAGAACAACAGACCTCTGTAAAGAATTTAATAGAAGGACGGTCGTGAGAAATGTATCACTGCATGTAAAAAGAAATTCTGTGTATGGCCTTTTAGGGCCGAACGGGGCGGGAAAATCGACAACGCTGAAAATGCTTACGGGAATGCTGCGTCCGACTTCCGGGACGATTGAATTTAACGGCCATCGATGGGAACGCAGAGACCTGGCCAGAATAGGCGCATTAATCGAAGCACCGCCGCTTTACGATAATCTGACGGCAGGAGAAAATCTGGAAATCAGGACAACGATGCTCGGACTTCCAAAGCGGCGGATTCAGGAAGTTCTGGAAACTGTCTGTCTTACCGATACCGGGAAGAAAAGAGCCGGTCACTTTTCTATGGGGATGCGGCAGCGGCTCGGCATCGCGCTGGCGCTTTTGAATGAACCGGAACTGCTGATTCTGGACGAACCGACGAACGGGCTCGACCCACTGGGCATTCAGGAGCTTCGGGAAATGATCAGATCGTTTCCGCAAAAAGGAATCACTGTCATTCTGTCCAGCCATATTTTGAGCGAGGTTGAATTAATTGCCGACGATATCGGAATCATGGCCAATGGAAGTCTGGGATACAGCGGCAGGATTGAGCCGGGAGCAGATCTGGAAAAATTATTCATGGAGGTGGTGCGCCATGAATAGGTTATTACAGGATAAAAAAAGTGGATGGAAACTGGTTAAGGCGGAATCCTTAAAACGACGTCATACGTTTGAGAGAATCCTGCCTGTGGCGGCGCCCCTCTTTACGATTTTGCTCGCTTTTCTCTTAACGGGCGGCGGTCAGGGAAGGGCTCTGCCCATAGGAGCGTGGAATTGGTGGTATACGCTGCTGCGGCCGGGAATGCTTGCTATTCTGTGTTATCTCGGTGTCAGGAAAGATAAAAAAATCGGGGATTATCATATATGGATGCAGCCGGAGCCCGTCGGGAAATGTTTGACATGGAAAATCGTATATTACATTTTGGTGATGGCAGCGTCCAATTTCCAGCTTTTTGGCGGTGTACTGTTGTGCGGGAAGCTGTTTGGTTCGACCATCAGCGGATGGAACGGATTTTGCGGATTTCTCCTGCTGAGTATTGTTTCCCTCTGGGAAATTCCTCTTTATATGTTCCTGAGCGCCCGTTTTGGCATGTTGGCAACGGTTTTATCGAGTGCGGTTCTGTCGATTGCAGGTACCGCCGGCTTTGCGGGAACGGATTTCTGGTGGCTGTGTCCGTCTGCAGTTCCGAGCCGGCTGATGTGTCCGGTGCTCGGCATCCTGCCGAACGGACTGCCGGTTCCGGTGGAGAGCAGTCTATGGAATCGCGGTGTTATCTTACCCGGCATTATGATTTCTGTGTCGTGGTTTATTTTGCTGACAGGACTTATTCAATGCCAGGTTGACAGTCGAACTGCCAGGCGGCTTGACCGGCAGTCTGGCCGGCAGTCTGCACCGGCATTCGGATGCCGAAAGACGGGCAGAAAGGGAGGAACGGTATGAGAACTTGCAGGGGAACCTTTTTTCATTATCTGATTGCCGATTTTTATAAGACAAAACATTTACCGATTCTGCGGGCACATTTGTTGATACCGGTCGGAGTGCCTGTCTTGTTTTTAATATATTACACATATTCCCCATGGAGCAATGATACGAGGATTACGGCTTATTTTCAGGTGTTGGGGATGGGAATGCCGCTTCTGGCGGGGCTGTTCTGTGCAATGCTGGCGGAACAGGAATCTTTGGCCGGAGGCTTTCAGAATATGCTGTCGGTTCAGAAAAGGCATGCGGTCTTTTTGAGTAAGCTGTTAGTGCTGCTATTGTCCGGTATGCTTGCCCTTCTGCTTGCATCCGTATTGTTCGGAACGGGATATTTCTTTTGGATGGAACAGCGGTCTGCTTCTTATTTATTTTATTGGAAAGCGGCATTTGTATTGATGGGGGGCAGTGTTTTTTTATATATCCTGCATTTATTTTTGGCCTTTTGTTTTAACAAAGGTGTGACAATTGGGCTGGGATTTGTGGAAAGCCTGCTGTCCGCCCTGCTTTTGACAGGTATGGGCGAGGGTATCTGGATGTATGTGCCTGCAGCGTGGGCGTCCCGGTTCATTACTTTATTTTTTTATGATGAAAAATTTAGGATGAGCGGCCGATATGATACAATGGATGCCGGTGTTTTTTCAGATTTGCAGACGGCGGTATATCTGTGTATAGCGATGACGCTTATGGGTCTGTTTGCTTTCGGAATATGGGCCTGTCATTTTGAGGGGACATGCGGCGCTGAATGAACAGAAACATAATGGGAGGACAGTAAAAATGGCGAATATTCTTGCAATAGACGACGAACCTGATATCTTAAATATGATACGGAAAATTCTTTGTAAAGACGGGCATATTGTGGAAATGATGTCCGAGCCCTCAACCATTGAAAAATGGGGGAAAGGAATGGACACAGGGATAAAACCGGAACATTTTGACCTGATCTTATTGGATGTTATGATGCCGCGGACGGACGGTTTTGAACTGTGCCGGAAAATCCGCAGCCGTGTGGACTGCCCGATTGTCTTTTTAACGGCAAAGACTGATGAAAGCAGTCTTGTGTACGGCTTGGGGGTGGGAGCGGACGATTATATCTGTAAGCCTTTCGGCGCTAAGGAGCTTCGAGCGAGGGTCAATGCACATTTACGGCGGGAAAGCCGAGAGCATTTTGTGCGCCTTTCTTTTTCGGAAGCGGAATTTCATCTCGCGGCAAAACAACTGTTGGTCCGGCAGCAGAGCGTTCCGCTGACAAAAGCGGAATATGAGATATGCGAAGTCCTTGCGCGTAATCAGGGACAGGTATTTTCCAGGGAACAGCTTTATGAAAAGGTATTCGGTTTTGACGGAGAAAGCAGCGACAGTACGATTGCCACACATATTAAAAATATCCGAATGAAGCTGGATGCTTTTGCATTTTCACCCATCAAAACGGTCTGGGGGATTGGATACAAATGGGAAGTATAAAGACGCCGACAGGGAGCATAGAAGATAAGAGGACTGTCCCCTTGAGTTTGTTCTATCTGAAATATTTTGCTTTTCTTTTTCTAGGCGTTCTGGCGGTCGTGGCCAGTGTGCTCTTTGTATTTGAAATGCTTGTTCTGAACGATGCCGTCTATCCGGCCAATCATGCGGAACAGCAGGCAAAAGAAGCGGCAGGCAGGATTGCCGATGCGCAGGAAGTAAGCAGAGAATTGATTCCCGATTTATGTCAGTATGCGGTATTCGATGAAAACGGTGAAGTGAAGGGCGGCGATATCGAAAAGGCGGAGCTGGAAGATGCCTGGAACGCGGTACAGGGTCAGCGGTCGGATGTAAGGGGATATTTTTACAGTGTGGTAGAACGTGATGCAGAGTATTGTGTTCTGCGGTATGCGATCATACCCCAATTCAGGTCGCCGGTTTTGCGCCGGTATCTGCCCGGACCGCAGAATCTGCTTTTGGCGGCGGGGTTGTTCCTGATTTTGCTGCTTGTTATCATAACAGCGCTTTGTTTCGGACATACCCTGAGGAAAAAAATGACAGCTTTGATTTCGGCGGCGGAAAAAATACGGAATCAGGAATTGGAATTTGATATCTCTGCAAGCGATGTTCGGGAGATCGCGGCGGTATTAAGAGCAATGGACGATATGCGGGCCGCTTTGAAGTCTTCTTTGGAAAGCCAGTGGAATGCAGAACGTCGCAAAAAAGAGCAGATACTGGCATTGGCACATGACCTGAAAACGCCGCTGACGCTGATTCGCGGGAATGCGGAATTATTATATGATACAGGGTTGACGGAAGAGCAGGAAGAGTGCGTTGACTTGATTGAAAAGAATTCCCTGCGGATGCAGGATTATGTGCAGACGCTCATGGAAGTAACGAAGGACGGTTATGCGCTGCGGCTGCAAAAGATAGACACGGCTTCTTTTTTACAGGAAATCGGAAAACAGCTGAAAGATTTATGTGTCGTGAAAAAGATTTCTTTACAGGAAAACTTTGAATGCCGGGAATCTTCTTTTTCGGCTGACCGTGAACTGCTCACGCGCGCACTCGTGAATATCGCTTCCAATGCCGTAGAATATACGCCGGAAGGCGGAAAAATCTTCTGGGAAGTCAAATCCGTTGCGGGGGATATGGAGAATAGGGCTTTTTTACTATTTTCTATCACCGATACGGGAAAAGGTTTTTCAGCAAATGCTCTGAAACATGCGGTCGAGCAATTTTACATGGACGATGGGAGCCGTCATGCCAATGCTCATTACGGGATCGGCCTGTTCATGGCCGATCTGGCCGCGAAACAGCATGGTGGACAGCTTTTTCTGGAAAATTTCCCGGAAACGGGCGGTGCAAGAGTCACAATGGAAATACCTTGTTGAAAAATTTTATGTAGAAAAATTTTATGCTGAAAATTTTCATGTTGAAATTAAGGTTAAGTTAAGATTTTATATGAATAATATTAAGAATGAGCGATTATAGTTTATTGCAAGCTTGGATATAAAACGTCCGCCAGATAAAATCTTTCAAAAAATTTTAAAAAATATTAAGAAATTATTTGAAGATATTTAATGGTGTAAAACGTTATATATAGTATAATAAGGCGATGAGAATTTCTAAGCCCGCATAGAACGCGGACTAAGAAATTCTACGATTTGCGGAGCAAATCTTCATCGTCTGGCAGAATCGCTTTGCGATTCTGCCGCGGTTATGGTATGGCAGGCTAAGAAATTTTACGATTTGCGAGGCAAATCCTCCTTGCCTGGAAGAATCGCATTGCGGTTCGTCTGGGGCGGGGAAGTGGGAGAAAAAGAAAAAGGGAGAAAAGGAGAAAGGGGAGCAATGGGTGCGTTAGTGGAGATACAGGATATCTGTAAGATATACAATCCCGGAGAAAATGAAGTGAAGGCGTTGAACCATGTGAGCCTGACGATTGATGAGAATGAGTTCGTGGCGATCATCGGCCAGTCGGGTTCTGGGAAGTCTACGCTGATGAATATGCTCGGGTGTCTGGATGTGCCTTCCAGCGGAAGTTATTTTCTGCATGGGCAGGATGTGTCCCATATGAGCGACAATGAGCTGTCGGATGTGCGGAATAAAGAAATCGGATTTATTTTTCAGGGGTTTAATCTGATCGCCGGTCTGACGGCGCTTGAAAATGTGGAACTGCCGCTTATTTACAGGGGTGTTGGAAAGCGGGAACGGTTGCGGCTGGCGGATACGGCGTTAAATAAGGTGGGACTTGATAAGAGAAAAACACACAGACCTTCCGAAATGTCCGGCGGGCAGCAGCAGCGTGTGGCGATTGCCAGGGCGATTGCGCAGGCACCGCCGATCATTCTGGCGGATGAGCCGACCGGTAATCTGGATTCCGGCTCCAGCAAGGAAATCATGGAAATATTGAAAAGCCTTCATGAAGAAGGAAGGACCGTTATTCTGATCACCCATGATAATGAAATCGCAAAGCAGGCTAAGCGGGTCATTAAGATCATTGACGGCCAGATCGTACAGGATTCCGGCAAAGAACCGGGAGAAGTTATAGAAGAATCGTAAAGGGGAGAAAGGAGCAGAGTTATTGAAATGAAGGAGAAAAAAGAGAAAAAAGAAAAGATACCGATGGATAAGGCAAAAAAGAAAAAGATCATTAAGCGGAGTATTTTCGGTGTGATTGCCGCACTTATCGTTCTCTTTATGGTAATGAATTCTATCAATGCCGGCAATGCCTTACCGGTCGTATATACGATGCCGGTATCACGGGGCGATGTAGAGCAGATTGTCAGTACGAGCGGTACGGTCAAGACGGAAGAAAGCAAGACTTATTTTGCGCCGCTTGCGGTTAAAATCGGTACGGCGAATACGGCTGCCGGCGACAGTGTCAAAAAAGGAGAGATATTGTACGCTTATGATGAAGAAGCTCTGGCAGATGAGAAGCTGCTGGCAGAATTAAAGATGCAGTCCAATGAAGGCGAATACGAGAGTTCCATGATTAAAAATAATCAATACATCAGCGAACTGGGAGAAGCCAATATTAATTTGGGTGTGTTGGACCAGCAGATTGAAGACAGTGAGAACTATGTAAAGGAATTGAATCAAAAAATTACCGACAAGCAGGATTCTCTCGCACTTGAAGGCGCGCTTTTGCAGATTTCCCTGTTAGACTGGCAGAATGACCCGGGATCGGAAGAATACATGAATCTGCAGAAATTGATTCAGTTAAATACATATGAGCAGCAGCATAACGAAGAAATTGAGATGTGGCAGAAGGAAGTAAAGGAGTACGAAGAAAAGATCGCTGCCTATAAAGAATACAGAAGTGAGATGAAATCCCAGAAAAGTTCGTCAGAAAGCAGTGCGATGAACAGTGGCGGCAAGAGCAAGCTGGCCGCGGATACGCAGATGGAAAAAATCAATGCGGAAGAAACTTTGTCCGCTATTGCGGAAGCGGAAGGCGGTATCAAAGCAGATTTTGACGGAGTGATAACGGAGATGGGCGTCGTTGAGGGCAGTACTCCGACGGTCGGTGCGCAGATGGTCACGCTGGAGAGTACGGAGAAGGTAAAAGTGGAAATTTCCGTATCCAAGTATGATTTACAGAAAATTGCGGTAGGACAGGAAGTGGATGTTACGATTGCCGGGAATGTATATCAGGGAAAAGTATCCAAAATCAATGGTATGGCAACGACCAACAACAGCGGTGCAGCAGTCGTCGGTGTGGAAATTAAGATTGAAAATCCGGATTCCGGCATTTTTCTCGGTGTAGAGGCCAAGGTGGCAGTACATACCGATGTGGCGGAACAGGTTCTGGTCGTGCCGATTGAAGTCATCAACAGCGACCTGGAAGGAAGCTTCGTTTATGCAGTCGAAAACGGTATTTTGATAAAGAAACGTATCACGACAGGGATTTCCTCCAATACACTCTGCGAAGTGACGGAAGGATTGAACGAGGGAGACCAGATTGTGAGCAATGTTGTGATGGGACTGGAAGAAGGCATGGCAGTTACGGCGATAGGGGAGTAAACAGATGGCACAGATATGGGAATACATAAAAATTGCCCTGATGAATATCAAGTCGAACAAAGGCCGTTCTGTTTTGACCATGCTGGGCATTGTTATCGGTATTGCTTCGGTCATCATGGTCATGGCGATCGGAAACGGTGTCAGGGGGCAGATTAACGACGAACTGGAAAGCATCGGAAGCGGTATGGTGGAGCTGTATCTGGATACGACGCTGGAAACGACTACGATACGATTTTCGCAGGAAGATTTTGACCTGATTCAGGATAGAGTGGACCATGTAAAGGGCGTTACGCCTGTGATCGGCGGATGGGGCTCTGCGGAAGGGCCGAAAGGAAACTTTGAGGCAAGAGTCATGGCGGGAACCGAAGGGCTGGAGTATTATTCCGGCGGCGGCGGCCCGGTCATTAAAGGAAGATATTTTACAGAGGAAGAAGCGAACGGCGGCAGCCGCGTGTGTGTTATTTCGGAAGGTAATGCAATGAATATGTTCGGAACGACGGACGTGCTCGGGATGTCCTTTGAAGTGACCCTGTACGGGATTTCGCAGGAATTGACGATCATCGGTATCCGTGAGGACAACGCGACGAGTTTTGTCAATACGGGTTCCAGTCAGACGATTAATATCGAACTGCCGATTGCCGTGATGTCGAATGATTTCTATTTTTGGACGGAAGAATTTTCCGATATCATTGTTTTTGCAGATGATACGAGATACTGTACGGAAGTAGCCCAGAATGCGGTGAAGGTTCTGGAAGGAAAATACGGCGTATGGGGTGAAAATCAGATTATTGTCAACAATATCTCCGATATGTCTGCGGAGATGGACAGTATCCTGGGGATTCTGACGATGTTCGTTTCTTTCGTTGCAGCGATTTCCCTGCTGGTCGGTGGTATCGGCGTTATGAACATCATGCTCGTATCCGTGACTGAACGTACTCGAGAAATCGGTATCCGTAAATCACTGGGTGCGCGGACAGGTTCCATTCTGCTTCAATTTTTGGCGGAAGCGGCCATTATCACGATGCTTGGCGGAATCATCGGCATCATATTGGGAATGCTTGGCGGTAATGCGGTATGTTCCGTTCTTGATATTACGCCGAAAACAGAAGTATCCACGATTATCGGCGCGACCCTCTTTTCTTCTGCGGTCGGTCTGTTCTTCGGAATCTATCCGGCCAGAAAAGCGGCGAAGTTGAGCCCGATTGAGGCGTTGCGGCACGAATAGGGTAAGAAGAAGTTCTAAAGACGTTCTGCCAGTGGGAAGAACGTCAAGAACTTCTACGATTTGCCGGAGGCAAATCTTTCTCACCCGGAAGAACGCCCTCAATAAGGGCGTTCTTCCAGAACTGTGAAGGCGCCAATTAAAGGCATTCTTCCAGAACTGTGAAGGCGCCGAATGAAGGCGTTTTTCTAAGGACGGGGAAGTCTTGGGAGAGGATGAACTTGCAACTCGGGGCTTGCACTTTATCAGAATTTCAGTATAATGATAATAGAGAAAAGGAACAATGTTTCCTTCGTAGAGAAAGCACCTGCAATGTAGGTGCTTTTCCTAGATTGAAAAATCAGACATTTTTCAATCACAGGTTTGTGCTTATGCTCAAACTCGCAAGTTGAGAGAAAGGCATGGTTTTTATTGATATGGAAGTTGAATTTGACGTGAAAATGGAAGCGGGTATTTTGTACGATTATATGCTGCACCATACTTACAGCAGTTTTGCCGGGCTGCTGGGAACGGTAGCGGGCGCGTTGCTGCTGATCATCTTTTATTCCGATAGAAAGCTCATCTATCTGATAGCGGGACTGGTAGCGCTTGCTTATCAGCCTTGGAGCCTTTTTCTCCGTTCCAGACAGCAGATGCTGAAAAATCCGGCCTTTAAGAAACCGCTGCACTATAAACTGACGGAGGAAGGCATCGAGGTATCGCAGGGAGATGCGACAGACAGCCAGAAATGGGAAGATATGTATAAGGCAGTTTCTACGGGAAGAAGCATTGTTGTTTATACTTCCCGGATCAACGCCTGTATTTTTCCCAAAAAGGATATCGGTGAAGATAAGTATAAAGTCATCGAGATGATTTCCACACATATGCCGCCTAAGAAAGTAAAAATCAGGAGCTAGTGAGAAGAGAAGTTTTGACTTGCGGAGCAAGTCTTCTTCGCAAGGCGAACTTGTTCGCCTTGAGATTTATTACATGGAAGCGGGTATTGGGAATGGAACAGGTCATAGAGACATACAGCGCAGAGGAAACGTATGCGCTCGGGAAAAAAATAGGAGAAAATGCGAAACCGGGGCAGGTATATTCCCTGATCGGTGATCTGGGTGTCGGAAAGACCGTTTTTACACAGGGCGTAGCGGCAGGACTTGGGATTTCGGAACCTGTAAGCAGTCCGACCTTTACGATTCTTCAGATTTACGAGGAAGGAAGAATGCCTTTTTATCACTTTGATGTATACAGGATTGGGGATATCGAAGAGATGGAAGAAATCGGTTATGAGGATTGTTTCTACGGAGAAGGAATTTGTCTGGTTGAGTGGGCGAATCTGATTGAAGAGATTCTCCCGGAGGATCATATCCGGATTACGATTGCCAAAGAATTATCGTCTGGTTTTGATTACCGGACGATTAGAATAGAGCAGGAACAAACAGAAACCGGAACAGGGACAGGAACAGAGTAACAAGAATAACATATAGAAGCAGACGGAAATGGAAATATAGACGACAGGGAAAAAGAGATGAAACTGATAGCATTAGACAGTTCCGGGTTGGTAGCTTCCGTGGCGGTCGTGGAAGACGAAACACTGATTGCGGAATATTCGATTCAATATAAGAAAACGCATTCCCAGACATTGCTGCCGATGTTGGACGAAATTCGGAATATGATAGAACTCGACTTGCGGGAGGTGGATGCAATCGCAGTAGCTGCCGGCCCCGGTTCTTTTACCGGCCTGCGGATTGGCTCTGCGACAGCGAAAGGCCTTTCTTTTGCTATGGAAAAGCCGATTGTGGCGGTACCGACGGTAGACGGGCTGGCTTACAATCTTTATGCGACGGATAAAATTGTCTGCCCGATCATGGATGCCAGACGCAGTCAGGTCTATACAGGTATTTATGAGTTCCTTCCGAAGGAAATGAAATATTGTCTTAATATAATAAAACGACAGTGCGCCGCTGCCTTTGATGAAATTGCACAGGAATTGAATTTGCTTGGCAGAGAGGTGATCTTTCTGGGGGACGGGGTACCCGTTTTCCGGGAGCGCATGAAAGAAGTAATGCAGGTACCTTATACGCTTGCGCCGGCCCATATGAACAGACAGCGGGCGGCCAGCATAGGTGTGCTCGGAAGCATTTATTTTGCACAGGGCAGGGCGGTAAGCGGAGCGGAATATGCACCGGAATATCTGCGGCTGTCGCAGGCGGAACGCCAGCGGAAAGGTGAGGAAGCATGATACAGATCAGATCGATGGAGCGGGCGGATGTCGATGTCATCAGCAGACTGGAAGAAGAAACTTTTTCCATGCCATGGTCAAGAGATGCTTTTCTGGAAATGATCACAAAGGATGATGCGGCTTATTATGTGGCAGAACTGGACGGCCGGGTGGTTGGCGGATGCGGTGTGCTGATGGCAGCGGGGGAAGGAAATATTACCAATGTCGTCGTAGCGGAAGAAGCGCGGAACAAAGGCATCGGAACAAAGATGCTGCGTCATCTTATGGAAGAAGGAGAGCGCAACGGACTTGGCGCTTTTACATTAGAAGTACGGGTGAGCAATGCGCCTGCCATTCATGTATATGAGAAGCTTGGATTTCTTTCCGAGGGAATCCGCCCGAACTTTTATGAGAAGCCTGCTGAGGACGCCGTGATCATGTGGAAGAGATAGGAAAGAGACCGAATATTTACCACTGTTTTTGCATAGGACAGATTGTTATAATGATTAAGACATGAATGTCGAATGTTCGACAGGGACATCTGTCGGGAAATGTCAACGGAAGATGTTGTTTATGTAGGCACAGGAGGGTAAAATGAGAACTTATCTTGATAAATCTATGAATTATCAACAAAATTCAAATAATCAGAATTTGTTGGAAAATTTTGTCAAAAAAACAGAAAATGACACTGGACTTGCTTCAGTTATCTGCAATTGCTGTAATAAGGAATTACGGGTAGAAAATGGCATTCTAAAGGATGAATGTATTCATATTTCTCATGCTTTCGGCTATTTCAGCGAAAAAGACGGGGAGATACAATGTTTTGACTTGTGTGAGGAGTGCTATAACAAAATGATTGCAAAATTCCGGGTTCCGGTAGAAAGCGGGGAGAGAACGGAATTGCTGTAAGCCTGTCCGGGAACAGGAGTTTATATGTTGGATGTATGTTTGCTCGGAACGGGAGGTATGATGCCGCTGCCGTACAGATGGCTGACCTCCCTGATGGCGAGGTATAATGGGACGAGTATATTGATCGACTGCGGAGAAGGCACGCAGATTGCCATGAAGGAAAAAGGGTGGAGCCCCAAACCGATTGACATTATCTGCTTTACGCACTTTCACGCAGACCATATCAGCGGACTGCCGGGAATGCTATTGACGATGGGCAATGCGGAACGGACAGAGCCGCTTCTTCTCATTGGTCCGAAAGGATTGACAAAGGTAGTGGCCGCGCTGCGTATCATCGCGCCGGAGCTGCCTTTTCAGGTACAATGTCTGGAACTTGCGGAAGCGGAGCAGACATTGCAGTTTGATGGATTCAGAATAGAGGCTTTTAAGGTCAATCACAATGTCGTTTGTTATGGATATAGTATTATAATAGACAGAATCGGTAAGTTCGATGTGGAAAAGGCACAGGCCCGCGGCATTGACAGGCGGTATTGGAATCGCCTGCAGAAAGGAGAAACCATCGAAACGGAACAGGGTACATGGACGCCTGACATGGTGCTCGGTGCGCCCAGAAAAGGAATTAAACTCACTTACTGCACGGATACAAGGCCGACTGACAGTATTGTCAGAAATGCGAAGGATGCCGATTTATTCATTTGTGAAGGCATGTATGGCGAACCGGAGAAAAAGCAGAAGGCCAAAGAATATAAGCATATGACATTCTATGAGGCTGCGGAGCTGGCGAAAAAGGCGCATGTTGCAGAACTGTGGCTGACACATTACAGCCCGTCGCTCACATGGCCGGAAGATTATATGAATGAAGTGCGGAAAATTTTTCCAAATGCTATTGCGGGAAAGGATGGAAAGAGTGTAGACTTACAGTATGAAGAATAAGGGGAAGGGGGATTCAACATGAAGAAATCTAGTGGAATCAAAATTGTCATCATAGGGATTGTGCTGGCAGCGCTTGTTATCGGTTATTATTTTTATCTGTCAAACAAGACTCAGAAAACGGAAGAGGAAGTCGTGGAGTCCACACAGGTACAGACCGTGCTGATGCGGGACCTTGAAAAAAATTATCCGCCCACACCCAAAGAGGTCTTAAAATATTTTAATGAAATTTCCATGTGTTTTTATAATGAAAAATATACCGACGATGAGCTGGCACAGCTGGCGGTCAAAATTCAGGGGATCTATGATACGGAATTGATTGCCAATAAGACACAGGAACAGTATCTGGAAGACCTGAAGAATGATATCGTGGAAATGAAGTCGAATGACCGTTCCATTTCTTCCTGTCAGTTACCGGCGAGCACGGATGTGGAATTCTTTTCCGAAAACGGGGATTCCTGCGCGAGAATATATTGTACATACAGTATCCGCCAGGGGACGAATATGATACAGAGCCGGCTCGTATTCGTTCTGCGTCAGGATGATGATAAACATTGGAAGATTCTCGGCTGGGATTTGGACGACTAAAGTGTGAGAAGAACTTCTAACGCTTGCGCCAATGGACGCTTCGCGAAGAATTCTACGATTTGCCATGCAAATCTTTCTTACACCGAAGAATCACTTTGGCGATTCTTCATGGGCTGAGGGGAGGATTATATTTATGGAAAAGGAAAAAGACGATGTGCTGATTCTGGCGGTGGAAAGTTCCTGCGATGAGACGGCGGCGGCTGTTGTAAAAAACGGAAGAGAAGTCTTGTCCAACATCATTTCTTCGCAGATAGCTCTTCACACAGTCTATGGCGGCGTTGTGCCGGAAATCGCTTCCAGAAAACACATTGAGAAAATAAATCAGGTCATTGATGAGGCGTTGAAAGAGGCGGGGATGGGACTGAAAGAGATGGATGCGATTGCAGTCACCTATGGCCCCGGCCTGGTAGGAGCCCTGTTAGTCGGTGTTTCCACAGCGAAGGCGATTAGTTTTGCTTCAGGGATTCCGCTTATTGGCGTTCATCATATCGAAGGCCATATCAATGCCAATTATATTGAAAATAAAGAGTTGGAACCGCCTTTTATCTGTCTGGTCGTATCCGGCGGACATTCCCATCTGGTCGTTGTGAAAGATTATGGAGAATACGAAATTCTTGGAAGAACGCGGGACGATGCGGCAGGCGAGGCTTTTGACAAAGTAGCGAGGGCGATTGGTCTGGGTTATCCCGGCGGTCCCAAAATCGACAAAGTTTCCAAAGAAGGAAATGCGGACGCGATTCCTTTTCCACGTGCAAAAGTGGTGGATGCGGTGTATGATTTCAGCTTCAGCGGGTTAAAATCTGCCGTTTTAAATTATCTGAATTCCTGTGAAATGAAGGGAATCCCCGTTTGTCAGGCCGATGTTGCTGCATCTTTTCAGAAAGCGGTCGTCGATGTGCTGGTGGAACATTCCATGCAGGCGGTAAAAGAATACGGATTGAAGAAATTTGCGATTGCGGGTGGTGTGGCGTCAAATTCTTCTCTTCGCGAGGCTTTTGTCAGGGAATGCGGTGCGCGGCAGATAGATTTTTACTGCCCGTCACCGATTTTCTGTACGGATAATGCGGCGATGATTGGTACGGCGGCTTATTATGAGTATTTAAAAGGCGTGCGGCATGGTTATGACCTGAACGCGGTGCCGAATCTCACACTGGGGTAAAAATTTGTGCGGCAAATTTTTTCGGCCGAAAGAATACTTGAAATATGGCATTCTTCCGATGACTGTGAGAAGTGGTATGCTCGGATGGAGGAAATTATGGAAGAAAGGACAGTGGCCGTGGTGTTGGCGGCGGGAGCAGGAAAAAGGATGCACAGTGACGTGCAGAAACAGTACCTTCTTCTGCAGGACAGGCCGATTATTTATTATGCGCTGAAAACGTTTCAGGACAGTTTTATCGATGAAATCGTGCTGGTCGTCGGGCAGGGTGAAATCGAATATTGCCGAAAAGAAATCGTGGAGAAATATCATTTTTCCAAGGTGAAGAAGATCGCAGAAGGCGGCAGGGAACGTTATCATTCCGTTGCGAATGGTCTGAAAGAGGTCGACGGCGAGGGATATGTTTTTATTCATGACGGTGCGAGGCCTTTTTTAACGGAAGAAATATTGCGGCGTTCCCATGAGGCAGTAAAAGAATATCATGCCTGTGTAGTGGGAATGCCTGTGAAAGATACCATTAAAATTGTGGATGAGGACCGCTTTGCGAAGGCGACGCCGAACCGGGAAACGGTCTGGCAGGTGCAGACGCCGCAGGTATTTACGATCGCGCTTGCGAAGAAAGCATATGACAGCCTTCTAATAAAAGAAGAGGAACTGCTGAGACAGGGAATCCACATTACCGACGATGCAATGGTCGTAGAAACTTTGCTGGAACATCCGGTTAAACTGGTGGAGGGTTCCTATCAAAATATCAAAATAACAACACCGGAAGATCTGAATATTGCGCGTTCTTTTTTGATATAATATGCCTTTGAAAAGTTTTTGGAAAATTTCTGAAAAAAGTTGTTGACACTAATATTCTTTTTTGATAGAATAATTTTTGCGCTGGCCGAGAGGGTTGCGCAACGCGAACCTGGAGAGGTATCGAAGTGGTCATAACGAGGCGGTCTTGAAAACCGTTTGTCCGCAAGGGCGCGTGGGTTCGAATCCCACCCTCTCCGCTGGAGATACCTTCTCCACCGAATATTTGTTATGAATCAGCATTTATGTGGAGAAGTACCCAAGATGGCTGAAGGGACACCCCTGGAAAGGGTGCAGGTCGTTAATAGCGGCGCGAGGGTTCAAATCCCTCCTTCTCCGTAGAAAATTTACACATTAGAAATGATTATGGTAAGTTTTCTTTTCGGACCATTTTATGGTACGAAGGCATTTGAAAGAAAATGTCGGAACCTTGACAAATGAACAGTAATGCAACCCTGAAAATTCAAGAGAATTTCAGAAAAAAGAACAGTAAACGGAACAAGGAAGCTAAGCGGTCTTGTCCGGAATCAAACGGGTTATGCAAAGCAGGAAATGAAATGGACGCATGAAGTCCTAGAAGTTTCTACGGAGCAGAAACTTTCAATTTTGATTTTGCGACGCAGAATTAAAATTTTTTATCGAGAGTTTGATCCTG
>CAJTUC010000002.1 GCA_910579395.1 uncultured Lachnospiraceae bacterium
AAAGTGGCTACAGCCAGCATAACTACTGGGTTTGTAGCCACTTTTTGATTTCACAAGTGTCAAACTCGGGATTATACATAAGGCAAAAATATTTGTCAATGCTTTTGCCGCAAATTATTATGCTACCCGTAATAGCGTAATAATGCAATCACCCTGTAGCTGAACTGTTACAGATTCGTTATGGCTGACAAAATTCTTTTATCGCCGTTTCATACAAATCATTCCCTTCGGAATCAATCACGACGATGACCGGAAAATCTTTTACCTTCAGCCGACGGACAGCCTCTGTTCCCAAGTCTTCATAGGCAACTATTTCCGATGACAAAATAGATTTGGACAGAAGCGCTCCCGCCCCGCCTACCGCGGCAAAATATACCGCTCCGTTGCTGACGATTGCCTCTTTTACGGCATCGGAACGCTTTCCTTTTCCAATCATGCCGGTCAGTCCCATATCCAGCAATTTTGACGCATATTTATCCATACGGCTTGCCGTAGTCGGCCCCGCAGAGCCAATCGGCCTGCCTTCCCGTGCAGGTGAAGGGCCCATATAATAAATGACATTCTGTGTCATTTCAAACGGCAGAGGCTCTCCTTTTTCCAATGCTTCCTGCATTCTTTTATGCGCGGCATCCCGCGCCGTATAAATAGTTCCGGTAATATAAACATAATCTCCGGCCCTTAATTTTCGGGCATCTTCTGCGCTGATCGGCGCCTGTATATGCTGCTCCATACTTATGATGCACTCCTTCCTCTCCGGCTGCCGCCAAATTCTCCGCCGTTATCAAAGTCCTTCTTCTATTTCAACTGCTCCTTTATATCACTCTCACCGCATGCCGGTTCACATGACAGCAGATATTAATGCCCACAGGCAGTCCGGCAATATGTGTCGGATAAGTGTTGATATTAACCGCCAGTGCCGTCGTCGTTCCGCCGAGACCGCCCGGCCCGATACCGGTTCGATTGATTTTTTCCAGCATTTCTTCCTCTAACTCCTTCACATAAGGAATTGTTGAGCGCTCATCAACAGGTCTTGTCAGCGCTTTCTTCGCCATCAGGGCACATTTCTCAAAAGTTCCGCCGATTCCGACACCGACTACCATAGGCGGACAGGCATTCGGTCCCGCTTCCTTTACCGCAGTAAGAATCGCATTTTTAACCCCTTCTATGCCGTCCGCCGGTTTTAACATGAATACCCTGCTCATATTTTCGCTGCCAAAGCCCTTCGGCGCGACCGTAATCTTTACCTGATCCCCCGGCGTTATCTCATAATGAACGATTGCAGGGGTATTATCCTTCGTATTCTCTCTGATGATCGGGTCACTCACAACGGACTTTCTGAGATATCCTTCCGTATACCCTCTTCTCACGCCTTCATTGACAGCATCTTCCAGCAGGCCGCCCGTAAAATGAACGTCCTGCCCGATTTCCATAAAAATGACCGCCATGCCTGTGTCCTGACAGATGGGTATCATATCTTCGCCGGCAATTTTCAAATTGTCCTGAAGCTGGCACAAAATCTGCTTCCCCAGCGGTGATCTTTCCGTATCCTGTGCTTTTTTCATAGCCGCATCCATATCCTGCGCCAGAAAATGATTTGCCTCAATACACATTTCTTTAATATGATTCGTAATTTCCGCTACGTCTATTGTACGCATCCCGTTCCTCCGCGTCTTTTCCTATATCAGGCCCTGACTTTGTTTTCGGCTCATTTCAGAATTTCATTTTTAATTTCTTCCAGTTCCTCCGAAGATGGCTCCCCCGGTTTCCAGCCAATCGTCTGTCCATCGTCTTTGTATCGTGGAATCAGGTGCATATGGAAATGAAATACCGTCTGTCCTGCAGTCTCGCCGTTATTCTGTACCAGATTAAAGCCGTCGCAATGCAACTTTTCCGTCATCTGCGTCGCCATCTTTTTAGCGAGCAGCATCACTTGAGAAGCTGTTTCTTCCGGCAATTCGTATAAATCTGCATAATGATTCTTTGGCAGAATCAGGGCATGCCCCTTTGCCGCCGGTCCCAAATCCAGAATCACACGAAATTCCTCATCCTCATATATTGTTTTGGACGGTATTTCCCCGTTCGCAATCTTACAAAAAATACAATTCTCGTCTTTCATTTTATTTATATGCCTCCTTCAGAACTTCTTTTCACCCTATGCGAAAACAAAAATCTGGTCTAATGTTCTCAGAATCTTAAAGTCACCCTTCAGCTTCATGTCACCGGCCATAAAAGAATGCTGGAATGTCGCTGCACCGGAAATAATTTCCACCATGGAGTCTCTGCTCATTTGAATCTCCACATCAAAAGCGCTTCCCTCTCCATAGAAACAGTTCATCTGTGCACCGTTTACTTCAATAATGAGGGGTTTCTTTTTCTCTTCAATCACGATTTTATATTTTGCCGCAATGCCGGCCTGCGGCTGAAAATGTATCTTTAATTCCTGCAAAAACTCTTCCGTATTCTCCTTCTCACTGCTTCCCATCAAATCCCGGAACAGGCTGGTCAGCTCCTGAATATCTGCTTTCTGGCGCTGTACATAACTGTCGTCGGAAGCATATTGGGAAAGCTGTTCCGTTTCCTGCGGTGTCAGATCGATATTGCGGGGAATGGATATCTTCTGCTTGACTGCCTGATTGCTCGCCGGAAGGCAGGGCATCTTCTGATTGATCGTCCTGTAAAGATTTTCCGCTTTCTTTTCTATAATACGCAGATATTCCTCATTATTCTCCAGAATACTCGTATCCGCAATATAACCGCACAGACCGCTGCATGGACGTCCACCCAGAATTTCCCATGCCGTAGCGAGATTCAGCTTCCCTTCCTGTTCGCCATAGGTCGTGGACATCACGATCGGACACATATAAATCTCGCTGATTTTTTCCTTGTCTCCATATAACCAGCAGGCATCCAAAAACTGCTGCATATAACCACCGATTCCGTACCACTCCACTGTCGTCGCCAAAATAATGCCATCAGCCTCCTTCAACGTCTGTGGCACGGTCGTAATATTATTTTTCAAATCCATCAGCCGAAACGTTTCCACGGTCACGCGAAGTTCGTCGAGCACCTCTCCCATCTTTTCCAAGACGTAAAGTGTCGGGTCATCAATCAATCCTCTGCCGCCATAATAAATATTAATCTTCATCCTAAATAACCATGCCTTTCTCTCAACCTGTGACATTTGCTTCGTCTGTCCGGTTTCCCTGTTTTCCTTTTTCACCAGGCATAAACAGCCAGAAAATCCCTGCCATCAGAAAACCCATCAGCAGCCCGCCAATATGCGCCGCATTATCAACATTTCTGCTCGTAAATCCGCAGTAGAGCGAAAATGCGATTGAAAATGCGATCCTGCCCGTCGTCACCCCGGCAAGCTTTCCTCTGTGCAGAAGCGCCATCATCAAAAGAGCCCCCTCTACACCAAATACAGCGCCGCTCGCTCCGATTGAGCTTATATAATGACCTGTGAATAATTCATACCCCGCCGAAAAAACATTCCCGACAATACCTGACATAAAATACAAGACCAAATAAGGCAAATGCCCGATTCTTTTTTCTACAACGTTGCCTATATAATATAATATCAGCATATTGCTGACAAGATGTCCAATGTCCGCATGAAGGAACAGGCTGCTGATCACGCGGTACCAGTCACCTCTCTGTATCAAATCCATGACGCTGAAATCACCTATATTATATACCAGGTTCCCGGTAAATGTACATAAAAGGAATACAAGCACATTCACCGCAACGATCAGAATATTTCCCCAAAACAGATGGAGCTGATTCTTCACCGATTCAGTATACCCGGTATGCTTCGGTTCATATACGTTTTCCTGTCCCATTGACGATGCGGCTGAAATCTCATCCAGAAATTTCTCTAACAAACTTTTCATTCCATAAAAATCCGCCACCTGATTCTCATGAATCATCAACCGGTTTCCCGCCGAATCTATCAGCCAGCAAAAAGGATCATTCCCGCACAGCCGTTTTGCCTTCTCGGTATCCTCCCCGATCAACAGAGACAGAATATGCACTTCATGAAAACCTTTTTCCCGAAAAAAATCCAGTATCTTTTTTTTGATATGCGCATACTGATCCTCTGTAATATAAAGCTCCGGCCTGTAATCGACCACATGGAGCACATTCACATATGCACTTTCTCTACGAAAGAAAAAGGAAAACTCTGGAAGATTGGAAGCCACCTTACAGAATCCCTGCTCCGTCAGTAAACATTCTAACTGCCCATATAGCATGACATTTCACGCCTTTCCTGGTCTTTATCCCTGAAGATCATTCTACCCTGTCCGCCTGAAAATCCGTTTCCGCTTTCCATTTATCATAGGGACAGGCATTTTTACGGAGGGCTGCCCGCAGTTCCACAAAACAGCCGCAGGCCCTGCACATCCCGTCTAACAGCAGATCACAGTCTTTGCAATAACGCAGCCGTTCCTCATATATTGAACGACCGACCTTGATATCGGAATCCAGATTTGCAATATAAGTATGCAAATTTTGAAAATATTCTTTCTGATCCATATCCGCCGTGAGACATTTCCTGCATGGGCGTCTCTTCTCTGTCATCCTTTTATACGGAATGCAATGACGCTGCACGCAGGCATGGTAAAGCTTATTTTTCTGCCATCCGCTTTGTAATCCGTAAATATTTCTTCCTTCACCGTTTCCGGCTCCTCGAAGGTATTATATGCATTCATTTTACCCGTCAAAATTGCTGCTTCAATCTGTGAAGGTTCCATTTCTGTCAGAACCATTTCCACGGGTACGCCCGCTGAGGCAGACAGATTATTGATCGTCACATTCACCGTACCATCTGCGCTTACCGATACGGATTCACTGATTTCCGGAACCTGGTTTTCTTCTGTACCGACTATCTTATTTCCCTCTACAAAGCTTTCCACTAACTCCGCATCCTGATGATACTTATACATATGGAAAATATGATAAGTAGGCGTCAGGAGCATTTTCGGGCCCTCTGTTAATATAGCAGACTGCAGCACATTAACCATCTGCGCGATACAGGCCATTTTTACACGGTCGCAGTGTTTGTTGAAAATATTCAGCGTAATACCCGCCACGAGCGCATCCCGCATCGTATTCTGCTGATATAGAAATCCCGGATTGGTTCCCGGTTCCACATCAAACCAACAACCCCATTCATCCACCATCATACCGATTTTCTTATCCGGATCATATTGATCCATGATCGCACCATGGCGGGTGATCAGTTCATCCATATAAAGCGCCTTTTTCAACGTCTTATACCAGGTTTTCTCATCGAAATCCGTCGCGCTGCCCTTTACTTTCCAATCTTCCGTGACCACATAATAATGCAGAGACAGACCGTTCATAAATCCGTCACCCGGTTTTGGATGCGCCGTGCAGGTCTTTAAAACATTTTCTGTCCAAAAATAGTCATCGCCATTCGCTCCGCAGCATATCTTCTGAATCGGTGCATCACTATGGTATTGTCTGACATATGTCTGATATCTGCGGTAAAGATTTCCATAATATTCCGGTGTCATATTTCCACCGCAGCCCCAGTTCTCGTTTCCGACTCCGAAATAATCCACTTTCCAGGGCTCCGCATGTCCGTTCTCTTTCCGCAGGTCCGCCATCGGCGAAACGCCGTCGAACGTCATATACTCAACCCATTCGCTCATCTCCTGCACGGTTCCGCTTCCCACATTACCGTTCACATAAGTCTTGCAGCCGAGCTGCCCGCATAATTCAAAAAACTCATGCGTGCCGAAACTGTTATCCTCGACCACGCCGCCCCAGTGCGTATTGATCATTTTCTTTCTCGTTTTTTTAGGACCGATACCATCTTTCCAGTGATATTCATCCGCAAAGCAGCCACCCGGCCAGCGCAGTACCGGAATCTGCATTTCCTTCAAAGCCTCCACGACATCTCTACGCATACCGTTTACATTCGGAATCTCCGAATCTTTGCCCACATACAGTCCTTCATAAATGCACCTTCCGAGATGTTCTGAAAAATGCCCGTATATTTCCGGATGAATATGTCCCTTTTTATTTCTTTCATTAATAAACAGCTTTGCCATCGTTTCGCTCCTTATCTTGTTTATTTGTTTCCATTATATTAAATTAATTCACATAAAACAACTCGTTTTTCATTAATAAAGAGCAGGCCGCGCCTACTCTTCATTGATTTCTCGAAATATCTTTTATTATCGGTAGCAATAATTTAGTTTCCCGAATCGTATCTCATCGCCGGGCTCTATCTCCACCGTCGCGCTTGGTTCCATACGCAGCCCGTTTTTATAAGTTCCGTTCGTGGAATTCATATCTGTTAAAAAAACTTTCTCACCCTGTTTCTCAATCCGTGCATGAAGCCTGCTGATGGAAGCATCCGTCAGCACACAGTCCACACAACCCGGCATTTTCCCAATACTGAAGGGAAACTGCGTCAATGTTATATGTTTTTTATTTTTTTTATCCAGTGAATATAGCTTATTTTCCGTCTTTTGCTTCCGGGTATCGAAAAAGACCGTTTCGCCATACTGCGTTTCTGGTTTTTCCTGAGGCGCTTCCCGATTTTTCCATTCTCCGTTTACAGGCATTCCCATATTTTTATCCAGCACCTTCTGCAGTGCAATCGGCCTTTCTTCCCGAAATTCGTCTTCAATATCCCAAAGTAGTTCCTTTTCTTCCTGCTCCTGTTTTCCGTTTCTTTTCCCGGCAAGCAGAACTTGTATTACGGAAAACAGAAAGCACAATCCCATTACTGCCAGGCAGCACACGAGCAGCAGTGTTTCCTGTTCCGTAAGTGTAAAATACAGATAAATCCAGACCGCGGCACCAATTCCGCATATCGATAAAACCGCAAAGACAACATAGAATGTCTTATTCTTCTCCTGATAGGAGCGCGGCATTCTATCTTTCTTATCAGCCTTATCACATTCTTTTTTTCTCTCAAGTTCTTCCATTTCATCATAATCTCTGTCAAAATCCTGCATCGACGCAGGCGCTGCTATGGCGTTTTCACCCTTTTCTTCTACAATAAATCCATCTGTCATACTTTCCGATGAATGCTTTTCGAAAATCGTTTCCGCCGTCGAAACCTCTTCTTCCTCCTCTTCAAACAGCGCCAGCGCATCCGCCATAGAAAAGAAGCTTTCCCCGGATATTTCGTAGATTTGATAAAGAATATCCGCTAATTTCCGGTCACAGGAATCCGTATGACTCAGCAGAAAATCCATGAGCGGCTCATATGGGTTTTCTGCCGCCATATTCTTACCGGGATAATATAAACCAAAATATCTGGCGGATGACAGGTCGTAATAGATGCTGTCAGGTCTTGCCAACAGCCCTGCTTCTTCCATAAAAAAATCTCCTAATGTCCGGTAAATGATATCCATCTGCCGGAAAAAATCTCTGACCTGTTCATAGGACATCTTCTTTCCCTGGTATAGATTCTCAAGCGTTACTCTGGAACTGATGTCATAATAAAAATATGCTTCTCCATTAATATGCCGGACAGAACACTTTAAAATCCTGTCTATTTTACCGGACGCCAGCATACGGCTCTGATAGGCTGCTCCCGTTTCCGGCTCTTCCCATTTTAAAATCAGATAATTATGTTTATAATCTTTAAAATATTTTGCTTCTATCATTCTCTTCCTCTCTTCTTTTCATCTTTCTTTGGCTAGGTAATTGCGAAACTATGTTTTCGAAAGCTTCCCCTCATTCCTGTAAATATTCCAGAGCATTCTCTGCCATTCGGCATTTGCGGATAATTTTGGTCGGGTTCACGATACGGGCTCTCGCTTCTGCCTGAATCCGCCAGCCATCTTTTCCCGCCATTGTCAGAAAATGATTAAGCGGAACATAAACGCTGCATACCCCGGATACGATCACCTCATGCCCTTCTTTCCTGGCATTTCCCTGTACGCCTCCCGTTCCGAAATATTTGCTGCCGAACTGTTCCTTCATATGTATGTTGATATAATCGAGCGCTCCGGCTTCCTCTTTTTGTACGCTTCCGCGAAAACAGAGCATATACGCATCCTGAAACAGCACGCATTTATCGTAAAGGTAAAAACCGGCATAAATCAGGAATACGAACAGAAAAATTACCCAGGGCATCACAAAACCGGCCTCCACCGTCATATAGCCTTTTGCTTTTTTGCTTTTAAAATGAAAATCTTTATCCAAAGAACACGACCCCCATTCCCAATATGAGAAACGGTGCGAACGGTATCCGGCTGTGTCTGCCGGCCCTATGCAGTAATAACAGAAAAAGCGATACGGCCGCAGAAAATACGAGTCCTATGCTGAGAATGAAAAAACACCGGTAGACACCAAGCAAAAGCCCCAAAATAATCAACAGCAAACCATCTCCATATCCTACTTTCTCTCTCGTAAAAAAACTCGTCAACAGGAAAAAAACGCCCGGAAGCAGGGCAATTCCCGTTTCCAGCACCGTAACAGTTCCTCCCATTATCCACCATATATTAATGCCAAATGCCGCCGCTATGCCACAAAGAATGAGCGGCAGCGGTATTTCCCTATGCCTGATATCGAACACCGCGCATACACTCATATAAATCAGGGAAATCCCTTCCATTACACCATTTCCCAGCCATATATCTATCCGCATTTTGAACATCGCCCCCTTCCGCCCGTCTGCGATAACGGTATCGTATAAATTGTTCTCTTCAGACCGGAGCAAGTCATCATACAGTGATAACTGCTGCCCTGTGCAGTAATATAAACGGTTCCTCCCGTATTTGTCCTGCCGCATCTTTCACATACATAATATTTCCCGCCCGACTGATTTCTGAAATCTGCTATGGCGGCGGCATCGACCGCCTGAACGGAAATGTTCAGATAGGCACAGTTCCTGTTCGTATGATATACCGTTCCGGTTTCCGTAATATAGACCATTGGATCATCTTCCGTGAAATGACTGACGTCATTCTCCACATCATAGCCCGTCCAGGCCCGTCCATAATAACGCTGATTTATCGCAATCCCCTCGAATCCTGTTATCGGGAAAATCGGTTCCAGCCGATAAGACAGGCAGATTTCTATCATGTCATTCCCCTGCATGATGGATGTTCCATGAAAAGAAACACCCGACGTTCCATTCTTAACACAGGATTTATCCAGATAATCCCTTCCAACATTTTTCAAGACCTGACTCCCCGCATAGCTCTGACTCAATACCGTCACAGCGATTTCACTGGGCAGCACATCGCCGGCCTTTCCGTATGCGTATCCTGCGAATGCCATTTGATTTCCCGTTTGATGGAGCGCTGCACTGAACCGGCTCTGTATACCGATCATATCCATCGCCGACATAACCTGAATCATGAAAAACAGGAACAAAGGCAGCGCGAATGCAGCTTCCACCGTAACAGACGCACCGAGCTTCCGCGAGATAAAAGAGGACACCCTTTTTAACGGTACACCGTGGTGAAGAATTTTCAGATGTGTCCGGAGAGAATTTGTCGTCGAATTTTCTTGATTTTTAGTTTGATGTGGCCGTAAAAAGGGCATCCTCTTTTATCTCCTTTCCGCTCGATATCGTTTCTGTAATCTCTATTTATCTTTAATAAAATCCGTATAAACGTTCCATTTCGTAATAATAACCAAAACCGCTCGTAATCGCTAATCTGGCCTTATAGGTATCAAAGCAGCCGTCCAGTCGAAAGGCGCCGTTACCTGGTGTCTGCCGGATATCCATTTCCATGATATCCATTGCCCGGAAAGTCCGGTCATGATTGTCCGTCAGAAACAGCATTGCTTCCAGATATTCTTTATAATTCAGCCCTCTGCCCTCCCCTTCGGTATCGGAAAGGCTTCCTTTTACATTTTTAATACTGTTAATGCCCGTCTTCCAGTCTGATGCCGTTTTCACCACAGGGACCCTGCCTCCCCGCAGCAGTATTTTTACATCCTGCAGGCTTTCCACATAAGCCCACGCATAAAGAATGGTATACTTTACCGGTTCCGCCAATTCAGGACACAGCAGCACCGCCGTGAGGGCAAGCGCCATAGCTTCCGCCTCCGCTATTTTCCCGGCATCGGACAGAATATAAAGTACGTTGGAAACTTCCCTCCACCGCAGCAGCCTTTTTGCCACCTGCTCCAGATTCTGCCAGTCCGTATCCTTTCCCGCGATCATGTATTCAATTTGATACTGCAGCAGAGAGCCTTCCTTTTCCTGCCCATAATAGCCGCATTTCTCAAATAAATAGGCCAGAAACAGAATCTCGTCCGGCGCTCCCGTAAGTTCTGCCGCCTCTTCACAGACACCGCTTCCAGTCAATCGGCTGCGCCTGGAAATATATTGTGATAACGGCACCTTGACTGTGGAGATACTGCCGATATCTTCCGCCACCAGATTCAATACCCCGATACTGCGGGTCCCATTGGCGATATCTGCAGGATTATCCAATGGAATTTCTTCAAATACACCTTCCTCCACTTCTTCTTTTGGCAGTTCAATTTCGTCAATCCTGGCCTGATAGCTTTCCCTCTCGCCTGCAATATCGCGTGACTCCAACTGGCTGCTGTCGATTTGGGCGATATTTCCCGTAATCTTTTCCCATAGATACCCGGCTGGATAATCCGCCATATAATCTGCGACCTGCCTTTTCAGCACTGCGCCGTCATCGTCGGAAGCAATCGAGTATTCTGTTATTTCCACGCTGTCTGCCCGCAGATCCAGAAAATCTTTTGCTGGGCGGAAACCGCTGCCCCATGGACCCTGCATATTTTCCTGCATATAATTTCTCAAATGCGCTTCCGTATTTCCAATGGATGCCGTTCCCCCTCCATAAGAAGTATCCACGAACAGTAAATCGTATTGTTTCAGCAGTTCCCGATGGTATTCCGCCAGTACGGAATTCATGCCGATATCCGCCACACATTCAAATTTCATCCGAATGGCACTGATCCGTGCCCCTTCTATTACAGTGAATACAAGGGACAGGAGCAACGCCAGAGACAATGACAGGAAAACTGTTATGTACCCTTTCCTCATGACATTACCGTGTTGCTGTCTTTGGTAATCTTTTCAAATACACTTTCTACCAGAGAACGGAGCTGCGTTTTAAAGATAATGACCAGGCCGATCAGTACTACTATGATCAGAATCAGTTCTACCGTACCCATGCCGTCCTCCTCTCTTAAAAAACTGGCAAATCCTTTTAAATTTCCTTTTCTCATATCCTTTTTCTCCTTTCAAATCGTAAAATATGCCGGAATCATGATTAAAACCATGACAATACATAACATCATCATCATCGGCAGAAGAAGTTTCGTTCCGGCCTCCTCTCCCGCCTTTTTCGCACTGTTCTTTCTCTCCTCAAAAGCAGTCTCTGCTTCCTGCCGCAGTTTTGACAGCAGGTCACGGTTTCCTTTCCGCAAATTCTGTGATAGCAAAGTGCTCAGTTTCATATAGGGCTGAAGCCGGCACCGTTTCCCCAGATGCGCATAGGCATCCGTTTCTGATACGCCGCTTTGCAGTTCATGGCAAAGCAGTACAATTTCTTCATAAACATATTGTTTTTTCTTCGATACTCTTTGCTTTTTATAGTCTTCCCCCATTTTACCGAACGCGTTTCGAACGGTCATTCCGGCTCCCATATAAAGCGCCAGTTTATGAACAATTTCCGGATAATCCCGCAGCAATTCCCGGTTCCTCTCTGCCAGACTTTGTTCTATACTCCTGTTCCCGGCAAGAAAAATGAAAACCGCTGCCGCACACATGAGCAGAAAGAAATATCCGCTGCTATCCTGAATCACCTCCTTCCAGATAATTTTTTGAGACCCGATTCTGTCCGGCAATGCCAGACTGCTTTCCGTTCTGCTCTCCCGATCCTGTTCCTCCAATGCGTTTTCAATACGCTTTAACAACTGCTCTTTCTCCGTCAGAACAGCCGGCAATATCCGTACCGGAAACATTTCTTCAAATTCCTGTTCCTCATATCGAAAACACGCGGTCAGCATGACAACTTCCGCTTCCTCCAAATCTTCGTTTCGTACGGAGCCATCAGGCTGCACAAGAGAATAGCTGCTGCTCTCCCAGGAAATCTGAAACGGATATCCTTGCATGGACGTAAGAAGATTCAAATCTTCCGTCACATTCTCCAGGCTGACATTACTGCCCAAAATCGATGTGGACAGATTGAGAACCGCATCCTGAAAAATACTGCTGATTTCTTCCGACGTATACTTCTGTTCCGTAACCGTATAGACAATTTTTTCCGCATCCTCCCCTTCCACCTGTGCCGCCAATGCCACCTCCCTGTCTCCCTGTCCATAACCTTTCCGCTCAATGCAGCCGCCCTCCTGTATCAGACCAGCCGTTTGCGCACTGAGCGCCGCACAAAGAGAAAGCAGACTGCCCACGAAAAGGACCAGCAATACAAGACTGCATTGTCTGACATAAAAAGCCTGTACCTGATACTGCTTTGACAAATCCGGACGCAGCAGCTTCAAATCGTTTCCAAGCCTGTCCTCGCGCAGCTGTTTCTGATATCGCTGCCGCCTTCCCCCAAATTTTCCAGTCATATATCTCTTCTGCCGGATACACCAAATGGCTGCCTTTATGAAAAAAATCTCGCCTGGATAAAATTTCCTTCTCTCCCCGCTCCGATAGGAAGATATCGTTTCCTTCCGGGACAGAACAAACAACAGCAAATATGAAACCAGAACCGCCAAATACCAATAAATCATCCTACCCTCCCGTCTTGTCTTCCGACGCGCCGTTTCGTTCCGTTTCTGTTTTCTTTATACCTCTATTTCAACGATTTTCCTGGAAATGATAAATGCGGCCAGATATACGGCCAGACAAATTGTCATGATCAGAATTCCTGCCGGATTATGATACAGCACATCAAAAAATCCTTTGGACGTCAGACTGATATAGAAAATGATAAAGAACGGAACGGCATTCATAATTTTCTGTTCCATTTTTCTTGAGCTGAGCAGCACCTCTATCTCTTTATCCACCGCCGTTTTCTGCTCAATCGTATCTGCGGTCACGGACAAAATTTCCGTCATGCTGCCGCCGTTTCGTTTCGCGATTAGAAATATTTCCGCAAACTGCATGATATCCTGCAAGCGGCTTCTGCAGCCGAAATCATATAAAAGCTTCTCCAATACAATGTTATTTTCCAGTCCTTTCCCAATGCTATACAACTCCCGACATATAGGACTCTCTTCTCCATACAACATCTTCATGTCACGGTAGGCTTCTTTAAAAGCGTTCTCCACGGAATATCCCGCTTTTTGATTGGCTGACACTGACAATACCGCATCTTTGAACTGCATCTGCAATGACTGCCTTCTCTTCCCGGCCAGTTCTTTCTTTTTCCCCTTCAGAAAAAGCAGCAGCGCCGGCAATAAGAGCAGATACGCCCATATGGAACGGTAAAAGAAATAAGCAAAGATTCCAATGAGCATCATTCCCTCTACGGAGTAAAAAAGCAGTTCCCGGCCATTTAGAACATAGTCTCCATAATCAACCGCTTTTCGCACAGAGGCCTGCGGCTTTAAGTTTTTCCACATACGTCAGTTCTCCTTTTTTCTGCAGTCTTCCCAAAACTCTTCCACTCTCATCCTCTCCCTCCTCTTCAAAGCGGTATAAAGTCTTTAACTGAATTTCTTCTTCTGCAAATCCAAGCACTTCTACAATTTCCAGCACCTTTCTGCTCCTGTCCCGAAGCCTTCCCAAATGAATGATAAGATCGATTCCCGAAGCAATCTGCTGTTTCATCGCTTTCAACGGTAAATCCATTCCCATCAGAATCATGTTTTCCAGCCGGCTCAACATATCCTTGGAACTATTGGCGTGCCCGGTGGACATGGAACCGTCATGCCCCGTATTCATGCACTGCATCATATCAAAAGCTTCCCCTCCCCTGACCTCGCCAACGATAATCCGGTCCGGACGCATTCGAAGCGATGTCTTGATCAAATCCCGAATGGTAATCTCCCGGCACCCTTCCACGTTGGCATTGCGCGTTTCCATTCTGACAAGATTCGGAATATTCAAAATCTGCAGTTCCGCATTGTCCTCAATCGTAATAATCCGTTCCTCTTTGGGAATGTAATCGGACAACGCGTTTAAAAAAGTTGTTTTGCCGGAACCCGTTCCGCCGCTGATAAAAATGTTATACCTTGCCCTGACCAGTTTCTGCAGCCACTCACAGACTTCTGAAGGAACGGAACCGAAAGAGACCAGGTCCTTCATCATAATCGGCTTGTCCGGAAAGCGCCGGATGGTAACAATCGGTCCGTTCAGGGCGACCGGGCTCAGCACAACATTCACTCTCGCGCCATTTTCAAGCCTTGCGTCCACAATAGGGGATGCCTCGTTGACAACTCTGTTGCATGCCGCAACAATCTGCTGAATAATATCTTCTAACTTTTCCCTGCTTTCAAATTTCTGTTCCAGACGGGACAATCGCCCTTTCTTTTCCACAAAAATATAGTCCGGCCCATTGATCATAATTTCCGTAATATCGGTATTATCGATAAGTTCCTGTAAAACATCCAGTTTCCGGACCGCATAAAAAAGTTCTTTCCGAAGCCACGCCCGTTCTTCTAACAGCATAGGCTGCTTCTTTCCCTCTCTCATGAGCAGTCCGTCAATGAGTTCCTGCATTTCCCCATCCGAGATTTCTCTGGAATAATCGATATCGGCCCTTAATTTATCCCGTAACTGCTCCCGCATTTCATTCAGTCTGTTTCTCATATAAATCCTCCCGTATAATGGCTTTGACATATCCCGCCAGTTCCCCGTGCGTCATCAGGTTCAAATCCGTCGGCAGCTTTTCAAAAAGAGGAAATCTGCATTTGACGGTCTTGTCCGCAATTTCATCCAGTTCATTCATCCGCAGGATTTGTTCATACTGGCTTATCTTCGCCATCGCAAAACCGTCATCCTTTGTAATGGTATAAATCTTACAGCAATGTGCCAGCAGTTCAAATAACCCATTCATCCCGTCTGTCAAATCCAGAAGCAGATATTCGTAGTCGCTGATTTTCTCGATCATCCGCAGCAATTCCAGCCATTGTTCCCCGGTAATGCTCTGCATATCGAAACCGGACTGACCCGGCGGAATAAAATCCAAACCGTTGATATTCTGTACCATAGAAGGCAGTCTGAGGGACAGTTTCTCTCTGGCACACTTGAAATAATAAAGCACATCCATCATATCTGCCTGAAACTCTTTCCGAAGCATTCTATCGAATCCCGAACAGCATTCAAAATTCAAATATAATGTTTTGTGCTCCCTTGCCAACAGCTGCCCCATCGTTACTGCAAAAGAAGTCTGCAGGCATCTTCTGACCGGAGAATATATACCAATTATTTTCAGTTTCAACCGCTGCTCCATCCTGCCGTCCACCCGCGCCGCATCCCAACCTTCCGGTTCCGTTATATGCTCCACAACTTCCCTAATGATTTCTTCCGGTTTCTGATACTTATCAATATACTGATAATCCGTATCATACCTTTCTTCACCTTCCCACAAAATAAATACGTTCTGGATTTTCGGCCGGTTTTTTAACTGCCTTACAGCGCTCTCGCCAATCAGCAAAACGGAAATGTCATGTTTTTCCATAAAATTTTCCAGTTCTTCCGTTTCTGTGAAAAGATGCAGCGTATAAGGTATTGCTGCCTTCCGTGAAATGAACTCTGCCATTCGAAAAGCGTACGCTTCCTCCAGATCACAGACAGCCATAATTTTTTCTCTCAATAGAACCCTCCTAACCAGAGCGCCGCGCCAAGCAGAACCGGCAGCGCAAAATGTATTTTATTACTCATGTACCGCTGATAGTCCAATCGCAGATCGTCCCCATACAGTCTCCACTGTTTTCTGCAAAACACGTCTGAAAAATATGCAAGCAGATACTGCATTCTCTCTTTCAGGTTTTCTTCCGACAGCAGCTTTCCGATGGAAAAGATGGCTCCGATGATAAAAGAAGCTGCCATTATACGAAGCTGCTCTTCCCATTGTACAAAACTGCCGAGCATTAGAAACAACTTTACATCTCCGGCCCCCAGACCGCCAATCTTATATAGGGGATATAAAAGAATAAAAGAAAGCAGCATAGAGACGCCAACTTCGTAGAAACCATGCCATTGATATTCCAGAAAACGAAAGGACAGTCCGATCATCATACCGAATAGAATCCAGCCATTATATATCCTGTCGTATGCGAAATCCATCAGAACTGCTGCAATGAGCAATAAGATTAATAGATACTGACAACAACTCAGTCCAATCTGATCACCTCCCCGGTCAAATAATACTACCATGAATTCATTGGAAGAACCTTCCAGATGACTGTATCAAAATACAGTTCGAATTGATATGATATCCTGTCCGTTTTCACGGACGCTGTTAGAAGATAATCGAATTATATATGGACTTTTCTTTCTTGTCCAGTGGTATTTTAAAAAAATATTCTTTTTGTGAAAATCTCACAATACTTTAAAAATATTGATTCCATAAAGTACGATAAGTCCCGGAAATCCAAGAATTCCGGATGTCAAAAAGGTCACCGGATTGATGCCTACAGCAACAGAAATATCTCTCGCAATCAGAAAACCGTTCAAAAAATAAATGCCGACTGTCCCCATGACCGCGCGCAGAATAAAATTAATGACCCATTCAATCTTTCTTCCCATTGCTCCAATCAAAAGTACCAAAATACACACGATTAAAATTGCCGCAATGCCTCCAAATTTTTCCATGACCAGTTTCCTCTCTGCTTGTTCTATTTCAATCTATGCCGGCACGTTCCCCAATATTACAAGAATATTCTTCCAAATTCTGTATATACTGTATAAAAGAGGAATTTGTCATGAAAAGATTGGAGGAAACCGTAATGATTTTATTCCGTCAGAGTCCCTGTCGAGTTGATGCCGATGATAACCTGGATTTCCATAAACCATCCATTCATGAAGAACTGATTCAGACAAGACGCGCTTTGGAAAATGCGTATTCCGGGTTCGACAATGTGACCGACCCCGATTTGATAGACTGCTACATTTACGAAGTGAACGCCGTCATGAAAAGATATAAATACTTATTGGAACAGGCTGCAAAGAACAATCTCCAGCCGGAAGAGACATATAGTGAAACTTACCAGACATTGACTTTGTCAAACTGAAGAAAGAGCGCAGACCTCTCATAGCCTGCGCTCTTTTTATAATTTCAAACACAAAATCCCCTGTTACCAGACGGAGCCGCAATGTTCTCCGTCAGGTCGTTTCTCCCATAGGTCAGGCCGGCATAGACTGTCTGTGTATTTCCCATGACCGGACCGGAAACATCCTGTCCTTCAATCTGTTTATAAGCCTTCTGCAGCTTTTCTATAATAAATTCCACATGATCCAGATTTTCTCTCTGAAAATGCAGGTTTGCCTGCGTCAGCTCTTTGTTGATATACAGATATAACTGTAACAGATTCTGCGCCAGCTCATATTCCAGATGAAGCGACGCGATGAGTTCATCCATACAGCCCCGTATTTTGCGGATAGCGGCTTTGCATTCTGTTTTGTCATCCGCATCAATCGCTGCCTTCGCCTCTTCCAGATATAGCAGGACCATCTCATACAGAATCGTGATCAGCTGCGTTTTATTTGCCTGTGTAATCCGTAATGTAAACTCCTGTTTCAATTCCTTCGTCATACGCGAATCCTTTCTGTCACTGCAGTAACTGCAATACTTGGGAAGGCCTTTCGTTCGCCTGTGCCAGCATGGAAATTGCCGCCTGTTCAACAACTGTCTGTGATGTATAGTAAGTCATTTCCTCCGAAACATCCACATCCATGATACGGGAATAGGATGCGGTCATATTCTCATTGGTAATATCGAGGCTGCTAACCGTATGCTCCAGACGGTTCTGGTATGCGCCGAGGCGGCTTCGCACATCCGATACATAAGCAATCGCGCCCTTGATCGCCACATTGGCGTCCGCACTTTTCTCTTCCGTCGTCACCTCTGCCCCGGTAATGCCCAGCCTCTGCAGGGAAATCGTCGGAATACGGATATCGAGCACCTGACCTTCGTTAGCGCCAATCTGGGTATCCATCGAACCGATGCCGGTAACATCGATTTTCACACCTGTATAAGAAACTTCATCTTCTTTATACGATATATTGACCGTTTTATTTTCAGTCGTATTAGCCACCCCGGTTTCCGGAACCCGAATGTTCATTTCAAAACCATCCGCATCGGTAATCTTAATAATATTGCCATCAAATACAGGCGTCGCACCCGCAGGAAAATCAGCTCCGGTTAAGTTAACGGTAGAGTTTGCCGCATCGATCATGCCCTTCGCATCATAAGCTAACTGCAAGTCTATTGTATAATCACCGGTTGGAAGTTCTTCGCCGTTAGAAAGCACTACGACATCCGGATCGGAGCTCCTGACCGCATATCTGTCAATATCCAGCGTCATTTCAAATCCTTTGGTATCCGTAATCGTTACGCTGTTCTCTCCTACGGAAGAAATCTCTACGCCTTTCGGAAAATTAGTTCCGGGAACAAAACTCGCTTTCGTCTGGTCTAAATCAATTTTGCCCTTTTCATCATAGAATACCGTTAAACTGTCAATAATGTACTCTTTATCCAATACTTCATCGCTGTAATAACCAACTTTGATCGCCATATCATTCTTGACATAACCTTTCAGATCAAAGCTTCCATCCAAAAGCGTCTGCCCATTGAATTCCGTATCCTTCGCAATCCTTGAAACTTCCGCTTTTAACTGCTGAAGTTCCTGATTTAACATCATACGGTCGGTCGTTGTCAGGGTTCCTGTTTCTCCCTTGACAGCCAGTTCATTCATTCGCTGCAGCATCTCGTGCACTTCCGTCAACGCGCCGTCCGCCGTCTCAATAATGGAAATCCCGGTATTGGCATTCTGCCTTCCAACGCCAACTCCCGTTATCTGCGTATTCATTCTGCGGCCAATCGCATAACCTGACGGGTTATCTTTCGCGCTGTTCACCTTATAACCGGATGATAATTTCTGTAAGGATGCCGCCACCCGGTTATCCGCTATATTCAGCGCATTGTGTGCACGCATTGCCGGTGCATTATAATTGATTCTCATTTTCGTCCTCCATTCTTGTCTGTTTAAGACCTGAAACTTTCTATGCTGTAATGGTTGTAATAAACGCTTTCGCTATCTGATACAGATCGGCAGTCTGTGCAGAAGTTCCGTCCGACGGTTCCTCTGCTGCAAAACTCTTCAAATCGAGTTCACTGCCGTGGATGATACCGATACTTCCAAATTCCATTTTATTCTGCACCAGAGATTCTACATGTTCCTGGAACGCCGACCTGAGTTCCGCTTCCCTGCCCTGCATCTGTGAAGTTCCCTCCGGTGTGGAGCATACAATATAACCTGACAGTTTCCGATTTCTGATGCTGAACTCAGCCGCTACATCACCATAGCTTTCTGTTGAAAGTACTGCTTTCACTTTGCCGCCCTCTTCTGCCTCGTGAAGCACTTTTAAGTGAATGGATGTCGTTTCGCCATTGATTTCAACAGGTATATGGTAATTTTCTTCTTTCGCCAGATTTCCTGCCAGCGTAAGCTGTTTCTGGCAGCTCTGGATTGCCTTTAAATCAATATAGTTTATGCCTGCATCATACTTTGCTTCTTCCAAAACCTCTTCAAAGACCTGCTGCATTTCATCATAAGCTTCCTGCACAGAATCTTTATCCGTCATTGATTCCGTCAGATGGGAAATGCTATCCTTTACTTTATCTTTATCGGCAGATTTTGTGAGATCGCGAAGCTGCTTGAAGAGATTACCGGGTTTATTCAACAGCATGTTAGCGGCCAGAAGATTATTTGCAGTCACAGGCTGTTTATTATTCAAAAGTTCCTCAATAACGGAATCGTCCACTTTACACGACTCTCGAAGCTCATCTATCTGCTCCTCCAGATAATCCTTTTCCATAGAAGCATCCTGCTTAGCCATCCGATCCGCTATATCTGCAACAATATCCCGATAATATTTTTGAAATCCGCTTTCTATCTGCCCGGTGATCGACATCGTCTTCTCTACCACATCAATACCTGCAAAGGCATCATCCACCACGAAATCCATGCCAGCCCTTTTCTGGCTGCGCACTGCACTCAACATATTTTTAAAAGAAAGCTCTGCCCCAGTATTGACGAGCATTCCAAGTGCCGCGTCATCCGTTTTTTCAAATTGCCTGAACATACGATAAATACCAATAAAAGCTGATCTCTCCTGTTCATTGATCTCATTATTCTTATCCAGCTTATATAAGAATTTACTGTATTTTTCATTTTCCTGTTCTTTTTCATACTGCATGGAATCCAGGTAGTCATTTAATTCCGGTATCGTCATTTCCAGCGGATTTTTATTGTCACGGATTGTCTGCAGAACTACCGCCGGCGTCATTCTGTCAATTACACGGCGAAGTTCCATATCCGCAGCTTTCACCGCCTGTATGTTTTCATAGGACGGCTCCATTCTGTTATAACTCAAGATCCGCACTGCACGACGGTTATCTTCACTGGCCTCCAAATCCATACTTTCCAGAATATCATCCACATTTCGAAATGCCTTCTGGATATCATCGCCCATATCCTTTCTCGTCGTCGTCATCCATGTTTCGTATCGGTCTCTTGCTTCATCATAATGATTCCTTAAAGCAGCGCCTTCTGTATGTACATTATTTAAAGTAAAGTCTTCATCCGTTACTTTAAATCTGCCGGAAACGTCTATTGGCATGAATGGGATCTCAGCTATCTTGCTTCGGGTCTCCACATAAACAGCTGCTTTTTCCGTTGCTCTGTCAATATCTGGCTCTCCAAATAAAAGCTGTTTCTGCTGCGCTTCCAGCTGCTTTAAGGCATCTACCAGCCCCTCAAGTTCGGCAGTATCAATGGCATATCCGCTTTCTAACAATTTCCGGTTGGCTTCTATCGTCATCATCAGCCGGACTTCTTCTAAATGTCGTCTTGCAGTAATATCTTCCGGAATGTCCGTTATCACGGCCTCCGGTTCTGCGCTTTCCCAACGAGTCGGAATTGAATGCTCCTGCACCGCTTCTTCCATGGAAGCACGAACATCCTCTATCTGCCTCTGTGCGGCTTCAAGGTTCACCAGCGTCAGTTCTTTTCCTTCGGCTGCGGTTTTATCAACCGCTTCATTCGTGATCTGTTCAAATCTCTCTACATATTCAGCTGCTTTTTCCAGACTGCTCTTTCCATCCGCAAGATCAGCGGCGCCCGCGCTTTTTCCATCCGCTATGGCAGCGGCAATTGCCGATAAAATCTGTTCATCATTCTGCGGCAGTGTCAGATTATCCAGTCTGTAAAAATCTCCGACAGCTTCCGGTGTCAGCGGAACACCTTTTTCAATAAGCCATTTCGCATCTTTCAGCGTTTCTTCATTTACCTCAAGACCGGCTTCCTCCAGAACTTTTTCCATTTGAGGACGCAGCTGCTCCCAATTATAGTCTTCCGCCTTTTTCGCATAGTAGCCCGCACCGTCAGCATAATAGCCTCTTCCCTGTCTGTCTCCGTCTGCCGTAGCGCTATAGCCTGCCAGATACAGATTATCAATCGTAGGCTCCATCCGGTTTTCCACCATATATTTAACAGCGCCTTCCGTCAGTTCCTGAAGCTCTGCCGCCTTATCATACGCCTTCTTTGCATCTTTTACATTTTCTTCCGTTACGGGTACGTCATGCTCTGCGAACTGCCTGCTCAACTCTCTTGCAAGAGCTTCGCTGCCTGTAATTTTTTCGAGAGTCTCCGCATCTATCTGGTCAGTATATCCCTGTACCTGTGTACCGCTTTTGATCAGCTCGGCCTTGATCTTGTCAACAATGGTAACAACTTCTTCTACATCCATGTCTCCGATATGATAACCGTCTTTCAGCATACGGCCAAAATCTTCCGTAGACATAGAATTAGACATAACTGTCATATAGTCTCTCTGCGTGGCAACATCGATATTACCCGCATCCTGCATAACTTCTTCCACGGTCTTTCCCTGACCTTTATAAGCGTTGTTATCCATAACTGTTCCAGAAATGTCTAATGCGTATACACCCGTCTGATTTGTTTTCTCAGTATGAGTATCACGATATGTAGTTGTCATTACCTTGTCTACATTTTGATTTGTGTTATTATTGTCAAACGTAATCTTCATACACACACTCCATGTAGTAGGTTTTATATGATTATCCATTGAAATAGATAATTATATTTTCAGTTACCCTTTATTTCGGCATAGTTTCCTGTTTTCTTAACCCCTTCTTTCAAATCTCTGGCCTGAACAAATAACAGCCCAGCCATCGGGCTGAGCTGCTGTTTTTCATATAATAATTTAAAATACAAAAATTGCTGCTGTAAGCGGCGGCAGATCGAATGTAATAGAATACTCTTTAAAATCACATTTTTCTTTTACTGCCATGATTTCAGCCGGTATCTCATTTCCAAATCCGCCGAAGCGCTTTTCATCGCTGTTTAAAAGCAGCTTATACTTTTTCTTCTTCGGAACACCCACCTTATAGCCTTCCCGCATCATCGGCGTCATATTGAGAACGAACAGAATATTATTCTTGCCCGTTGCGTCTTTTCTGTAAAAACTGTAAATACTGCGTTCCGTATCATCAGCGTTGATCCACTCAAAACCGCCCCAGTCATTGTCGATAGAATATAACGCAGGATATTTCCGGTAAAGCTTCAGAAGTTCTTTGACATAATCGTGCATACCGCGGTTTAAGTCTTCACCGAGCAGAAACCAGTCCAGTTCCCTTGCCTCGCTCCATTCTCTTTCCTGTCCGAAATCCTGTCCCATAAAAAGCAGTTTCTTGCCCGCATGTCCGAACATATAACTGTAGCCGACTCTCAAGTTCGCATATTTATCAACCGGATAGCCCGGCATTTTATTCACCATGGAACATTTTAAATGCACCACTTCATCATGCGATAAAGGCAGGATATAATTTTCACTGCTGTTATAGCTCATGGCAAACGTCATGGCATAATGATTACTTTTACGGAATATCGGGTCTAACTTCATATAGTCGCAAAAATCGTGCATCCATCCCATATTCCATTTAAAACTGAATCCCAGCCCGTCATCTTCCACTTTGCCAGTGACCATAGGCCATGCCGTCGATTCTTCCGCAATCGTTACAAATCCCGGGAACGTGCCGAGTACAACGGAATTCATGTGTTTAAAAAACTCTATCGCTTCCAGATTTTTATTCCCGCCGAATTTATTGGGAACCCACTGACCGTCCTTTTTACCATAATCGAGATAAAGCATGGAAGCTACCGCATCCACCCGAATACCGTCTACATGATATTCCTTTGCCCAGAACAATACATTGGCGATCAGGAAATTCTTCACTTCCGTTTTGCCGTAATTAAAAATCTTGGTTCCCCAGTCGGGATGCTCGCCCAGTCTCGGATCCGGATGCTCAAAAATACATTGTCCGTCAAATCTGCCAAGCCCATGCGCATCCGTCGCAAAATGTGCAGGAACCCAGTCCAGAATCACACCGATTTTATTCCGATGCAGTTCATTCACCAGATACATGAAATCTTCCGGATCTCCGTGTCTGGAAGTCGGCGCATAATACCCTGTCACCTGATATCCCCAGGAACCATCAAAAGGATATTCCGCAATCCCCATCAATTCTATATGGGTATACTGCATTTCTTTCATATACTCCACGATTCTGCCCGCAAACTCACGGTAATTATAAAAACCGTCTTCCGTTCCGTCAGGATGTTTCATCCAGGAACCGATATGACACTCATAAATAGCCATAGGCTCTTTGTTATAATCCTTACTCGCCCGCTCTTTCATCCATATATCGTCAGACCATTTAAATCTGGAAATATCAAAGGTCTTGGACGCATTTCCCGGACGCATCTCCGTATAATTCGCAAACGGATCGGCTTTATAAAGCTTTTCTCCCGCCGGTGTCTGAATCAGATATTTATACATTTCATTTTCGCCGACTCCCGGAACGAACAGCTGATAAATACCGCCCGGTCCCAGTTTTTCCATCGGATGGCTCTCTTCATTCCAACCGTTAAAAGTACCAATCACATGAACGCTCGCTGCATTCGGCGCCCATACCGCAAAAGATATCCCTTTCTGACCGTTTTCCACGGACGGATGCGCGCCCAGCTTCTTATAGATTTCGTAATGCGTTCCCTGCGCGAACAGATATTGATCCGCTTCGGATATGAATACTTTACCCTCTTCTGTTTTTTTCACTTCTGCCTTTTGTTTTCCTGCTTTACCCGCCATGTGAAATCCCCCTGTTTCTTTTTAATAATGTATAAAATCACTCTCTCGTAAAATGATCATATCATCATCATCATATCGTTTGGCAAAAAGAACATCCATAAAGTGCTTCGGTGTCTTCCTGTTGGCATAATAGATTGCCTCATCCACAAGTTCCCTTACCTCCGCCAGCGTCACTTCATGGTCGCTCGTCTGCATATCCGCGATTCTCGTATGAAGCGCCAAAACGCCAAATTCATCGATAGAATATTCCATATTCTCCGCATACTGTTTCGCATATGCGACTAATGCTTCATCATCCAACGGTTCAATATCCACTCTCAAGTCAAAGATATGATTCAGATTCGTATTTTCCGAAAGGAGTTCATTCATCCTCTGCTTTGTATCTTCCAGAAGCAGGAGCAGTCCGATATTCCCCTTCTCCAGCTCCTTACAGAGCTTTGTAACAGTCGCTGTTTTCAAATCAGCCGCCTTTTCAATGATCAGCGCCCCATTGCTGATTCTCGACAACGTTTCTGCGATATCCTTTTTATTCAGGACCGCGCCGGATATTTTTGCAACATTGCCCGAAAAATTGCCGTCACTATACTGCATTTCCCGTATCAGGCCTTTAGCCAGCGACAATGTACCGCCGCCCTCTTCTCCCGTGATGATCACATTTCCCGTATAGGATGCCATACTCATATTATCCAGTGTACGGACAAGCTGCTCCCTGGATTTCCGATGATGTACAAACTGACCGAACAGCTCCCTCTCTTCATCGGTAAGTTCCCGGACCGTCTGAGATGCCTGCTGCGGCAGACTTTCCTGCTCGTCTTCCGGTTCTTCCATTTCTAATTCTTCGACTTCCTCTGGCTCCTCAATTTCTTCCGGCTCGATGATTTCCTCTACTTCATCGGTAAGTTCCGGTTCCCCTTCTTCCAGACGGACTTCTTCAAGCACAGGCTCTTCTTCCGTTTCTTCTACAGGAATCGGCTGCTTTGGCAATACCGCCTCCTTCGGCGGATCCGGCCGCACAGCAGCCTTTGATTTCAAATCTTTGTCCGCATCCTCCGGAAGAACAGTTTTCTTAATACCGGTTTTCCCGGATTCCTTCATGATTGCCGCGACGAATGCCTTTTCAAGCTGCTCCAAAAGTCCGCTCTTTGTCGCCTCGTCAAAATCTGCGAACAGACTTCCCGTATGTTCCAATATCCGATGTCTGACATCTTCCATACGCTTCTGTTCATTGCTTTTTTTCATCGCCTCCCACTCAGCCATGATATCTTCGATACTGAGCTGGCCGGTAATCTGTTTTTCTACCGCTTTGACATCACTATCCGGTACAAGAAGCCGAATCTGTCCGTCGTATTCCTGCGACAGCACGCTGTCATATATCGTCGCCCCTGTGCTACCCGCCGGCGCCGGCTCGACCACCGTTTCCGGCTCCGCCGCCCTTACGGGCTGCTGCTCAACGACCGGTTCCTCTTCCATCACCCTTACAGGCGGCTTCGGTTCAACGACCGGCTTCAGTTTCGCCGCCCTTACAGGCGGCTGTTCGGGTACAAGCTCCGCTTCGCGCACAGGCGTAAACTCTCTCGTTGCTTCCGGCACGATTTCCTGTAATTCATCCGTTTCCTGTGAAAGTTCTATTTTAGGCATCTTCACCGTTTCCTGTAGAAGCGGTGCGATAATCCTTTCCGCAATCGAAGGTTCCTCTTCCGGCTCATCTTCGTCTTCTTCCACCAAATTCTCTCCCTCGGCCGCTTCTTCCTCTGCAAGCTCTTCTTCCGCGACAAAATCTTCCTGTCTCCGCGGCATTTCCACGATTTGGCCGCCCTGTATTTCAAGCTCTCTTTCTACAGGCGCTTCTTCCTGCTCTTCATCCGTGAGGATTTCTTTCATGCTCTCCGCCAGAGCCATCTGCAGATTGAGCGTGTTATACTCTCCGACATCTACGGTTTTCACCTGAGGAAGATCGGCTGTCGGCATCGACATGGTATCGGTATCTTCCGAAAGTTCTTCTTCCTCGTCATCATCGTATCTTTCATCGGCCTGTACTTCTTCATCTTCTTCCTCTTCGGGGGGATATTCTTCTTCCTCCACATCCGGGTCCCCTTTGAAAGTCCACTCATCATATTTTGCCTGCTGTTCGGCATTTAACGGTGTATGAAGCGCTTTTAGCTCCATCGCTTTAAGCACATATTTCCCTTCTCCGAACCAGAGGTACATTTCATCACATTCTTCGACACATTTCGTTGTAAGTCCGATGCGATGATAGAGATATGCCAGTTCATATGCCCATTTCTCGCGGTAATCACGCTTCTTGAACTCTTCCAGAACCGCGATACGCTCCTCTAAAGAAACCTCCTGGGCTTCGTATAAACGATATTGAAGGATGTATCTGCCTGTATCCCTCGGCGCAATCTGTACAAACTCTTTATAATACTCTATCGCCTGCACATACTCCTCCATTTTAATAGAAAGCTCACACAACGAATAAACAATCAGCCTTCCAGAAGGGTGTTTCTCATATGCCAGAAGCAGGATGTCTTTGCTCTCCTGATATCTTCTGTTGATTTTATATAAATCACTGATCGTACATAACATTCTGACGCTTTTTACGCGCCGCCAGTCAATCGTATCCGCAATAGCGACTGCATCCGCATATTCTCCCTCTTCGATCAGGGAATTGATTTCATCCGCACGAATTTTATATTCGAATTTATCCAAGGTACTCACCCCATATTTATACTACCGTATCTGCACAACATCGAAAAACCTATTTTTCGACTTTTTACTGTCTTAGTTTACCATAGGCGAATATTAATGTAAATAAATATGCGGAAAAAATATGATGTCTCCCATTCAGTATATAATCAGCATATAACAAGATATGGAGCACCTGCAATATACATTTCCGCCATATTGTATATTTACAAATTCCACATTCTATGCTTTTGCCAGAAAAAGGTAATTCGACAGTTCTGTAAACTGTTCTAAAGTCAACGTTTCTCCGCGTATCGTCGGAGAAAGGCCCATCTGCGCGATAATCTCCGCGATTTTTTCCTTACTGACCCCCAGATTTCCCGCATTGGAAAGCCCATTTAACAGCGTTTTTCTTCTTTGGTTAAAAGATGCTCTGATCACGGCGAATAACCAGCTTTCATCCACCGCTTCCACCAATGGCTTTTCGTATCTGGTCAGCCGGATAACCGCGCTGTCCACATTGGGTCTTGGCATAAAGCAGGAAGCCGGAACTTTCATGATGATTTCCGGTTTCGCATAGTAACATACCGCCAGGGAAAGCGCCCCATAATCCTTTGTACCGGGCGCTGCCTGCATTCTGTCCGCCACCTCCTTCTGCACCATGATCGTAATGCTTTGCAGTGCAATATGGTTCTCGAACAGCGCCATAATGATTGGTGTCGTAATGTAATAAGGAAGATTAGCGACTACCTTTATTGGTTTTCCGTCATTCTCTTCCTGTATGATGTGATTAATATCCACTTTCAGGACATCTTCATGGATAACCTTAACATTATCGTAAGACGAAAGAGTCTCCTGCAAAATAGGTATCAGATTTTTATCGATTTCCACTGCGATGACCGACCTCGCCCGTTCCGCCAGATATTGCGTCATCGTACCGATGCCCGGCCCGATTTCCAAAACGCAGTCGTCTTCCGTTATCTGCGCCGCATCAACAATTTTCCCAAGAATATTTCCGTCTATCAAAAAATTCTGACCGAATTTCTTCTGAAAGCTAAAATGATGCTTTTGTAAAATTTCTATTGTATTTTTCGCATTTCCCAATGTCGCCATACAGCCACACCTTTCTTTCATTCTGCAATATTTGAAGCAGGCCGGTCCTGAAGCCGGAATAATTTCTCCGCATTTTCATGTGTTACCGCAAGTACCTCTTCATAGTCAAGCTCCTTCAGCGCCGCAATTTCTTTTGCTATATAAGGCAGATACAACGATGAGTTACGTTTTCCGCGATTCGGTTCCGGCGCAAGATACGGACTGTCCGTTTCCAACAGGATCCTGTCCAGCGGAATATAGCTTACCGCTTCTTTTAATTTTCTGGCATTCGTAAAAGTCACAACACCGCCGATACCAAAGTAATAACCCATTTCCAGATATTCCCGTGCAATCTCCTTCGTATAGGAAAAACAATGCACCACGCCGCCGGTGGTTTCCGCATGAGAGCTTTTCATGATATCCAGCGTATCCCTGGCCGCATCTCTGGAATGGATAACGACAGGAAGCTTTACCTCTTTCGCCATCTCCAGCTGCTTCTCAAACCACCTCTTCTGAACGGACGGTTCCGGCTCCTTCCAGTAATAATCCAGTCCGATTTCCCCGACTGCCACGACCTTTTCCAAAGCACAACGCTCTTTTAACCACAGCAGATCCGTCTCCGTCAGTTCTCCCGTTTCACTCGGATGCACGCCTATTGCACCATAAAAGAAGGAATATTTTTCCACAAGTGCAAGCGTTCTTCTGCAGCTTTCCAGACTTGCGCCTATGTTGATCACCATATCAATTCCGTTTTCCGCAAAAGAGCGCAGTAATGCGTCTCTGTCCTCATCAAATGCCTCATCGTCGTAATGCGCATGACTCTCAAATATCATCTTTTTATCTGTTCCTTTCCCGGTTGTAACAAAAAGTTAAAAAAATCTTAAAAAACACTTGCAAATCAAAAAACATTATACTATAATAACTCTTGCATTGCAAAATAGAAATAATTTGGACATGCGCCTTTAGCTCAGTTGGTAGAGCACCTGACTCTTAATCAGGGTGTCCAGGGTTCGAGCCCCTGAAGGCGCACTTGAAAGTACCATTTTTGAGGACGTATGAGCTTTGGGGATGGTGCTTTTTCTTTTTCAGAACAGATTCCCATCAAAAATCGGAGGCCCCTATGAAAATCACTTGGTTCGGAACCGCATCCCTGTTAATCGAGAATGAAGAAGACCGGATTTTGATCGACCCCTTTTTACCGTTAAAAGGCTCTGAAAATCATCCGTCTCTGTTAGATTACCAGAAGGAAGATTCCATCCTGGTCACACACGGTCATATTGACCATCTTGGCAGCATTCCCCAAATCCTCCGCAACTCGGAAGCTACCGTATATTGCAGCGCGCTTCCGGCTTCCACACTGGAAAAGAAAAGAGCGGACAGTGACCAGATTGTCATCATCCGCCCCGGCGATGTTCTTAATTTTGGAGAGATAACTGTCACTCCTTTACCCGGAAAACATATCAAATTTGATGCAAAGCTCATTCGGCATACGTTCCTGAATTTACGCATTCTTCGGTATTTTCCGAATTTCCTGTCACTGCTCTTCCGAAACCATATTTACGCGGAAGGAAATGAGACTCTTACCTATCTGGTCGAGACTGGCGGCAAGAAAATCCTTGTTCTAGGCAGTCTGGCACTGGAAGAGACGACGGAATATCCAAAATATGTGGATATGCTCATACTTCCCTATCAGGGAACCACAAACCTCGTATCGACCGCGCTCTCCATCATTGCCCAAATCGAACCGAGAACAGTACTGTTAGACCATTTTGACGATGCTTTTCCGCCCATTTCCCAGCATATCGATACCAAACCGCTCAAAAAGGCGCTGACAGAATATTACCCGGAGCTTCCGGTCGTAAAACCGACTGCGGGAAAAGCCATAACACTGTTATAAATCTCTTTTGAAACCGTCTGCCTAGAATTGGACGCCAAGCAGTTCGATGAACAGTCCTGCCAGAACACCGATGACATAGAGCAGCACGATGATCCGGGCATTTTCCTTACGCTTATCATTAACGCGAAGCAGTACGAGAATGCCCACGCCTGCACCCGAAAGCAGACCGGACATCATGGCTCCGGCACTCAGAATTCCTTTCAAATATAGCTGGGTAATGACAACGGAAGCAGCACAATTCGGTATCATACCGATAAGACCTGCTGCCAGTTCTCCGATGACCGGCCGATTCAAAATCAGCCCCGCCAGAAAATCTTCCCCAATCACATCGATCAGAATATTCAAAACAAACGAAATCAACAGCAGATACAAAAAAATCTCAATGGTATGGTGCAATGCAGATTTCAGGATACCTTCCTCGCAATGACAGTGATGCTGTTCGCACAAATGCTCTATCTGCAGTCCTTCCTTCTCTTTGCGGAACAGATACCTGACTGCGGCGTCTATGATAAGACCCGCCGCCATTCCGATCAGAATCTTAACGCCCAGAACTTTTATGATCATACCGATTCCAACATTTTCAGAAATCAATACGGGCAACATTTCATCGGAAGTGGACAGATAAATGGATAACAGCGTTCCCAGCGTAATAATTCTGCCTGCATACAGATTAGAAGCCGCCGCCGAAAAGCCGCACTGCGGAAAAGCGCCCAGAATCCCGCCGATGACGGGCCCCCACCTGCCGGACTTCCGAATCGTATTCTGCATTTTTCCCCCTGTTTTGTGCTCCAGATATTCCATTGCCAGATAAGTCAAAAACAAAAAGGGCAATAATTTTATACTATCCGACAAAGTGTCCAAAATGATATCCAACATATCCTATCCGCTTTCTTAATTTGCTTTCGCCAACTTATAAAGTTCCTCGGCCGCCAGCCGGGTCTTCGCTACGATATCACCGCAGTTCTGCGGGAAACAGTAATATTGTATCCGGGCATCCCCGATACAGATCACGTCCCCGATTTCATACCAGTAGAAGTCCGAATACAGACTGTAGGAAGCCAGCGGTTCCTGTACATAATCCAACTTACCGTCACATCCGGTCAAATGAAAACCGTCCGGAGAATGTGTGAGTGTTCCTTCTCCTACCCGGTAAATGCGATCCATATTTACCATAACATAAATCGCGACCGGCGCTTCCAGTCGATAGGTTCCCGACAACAGCTCCTGTCTGACGCATTCCCGCTCCCACCGGTACCAGTCCGGGATATGCGTGAAATCATACCCTTCTTCAATCTGCTTTTCATCCGCCGCCGGCACGCCGCCCTTCTTGCCGTCAGCCGGCTGTAAATAGCCATATTCCGTCAGCTCATATTCTTTCCCACAGCATTCACAGCGGATTCTGGTTCCCTGTCCCCGCATCTGTCCTTCCGTCTTACAATGTGGACATTTATACAGCATCCTGTTCAGCCCGTCCGCCCGAAAAGGTTCATCGATACGGATTTTATTATCCTGCTGCCAGCGGAAATAGTCAAAAGAAAATTTTTCCTGTAATACTGCATTCAACTCCTGCGGAGACTTCTTTGCAATCTCTTCCGGCGAAAGCAGATACTCTACTTCCGCAGAAACCCGGACCTTCCGCAATTGCAGATTATTGTACAGCGGATCGCGCGCAAAAGCGCCGTTCGTCCGAATCATAACGACCGGAACTTTGAGCAGTTTCAGGCATTTTCCCAGACTTTCCGGAAGCGGTGTCTGTGTCCCGTCAAAACTGTAACTCGCCTCCGGAAACATCAGAATGGAGCTCTTCAATTCTCCCACCGCATATACCATATCCCGCACCAACGTCACGTCCGTTGTAAATTTTTGGGCCGGAATACAGCCAATATATCGCATCAACCGTCTTTTGCCGACAAATCCGTCCGACGTACAGATGATATGAAACGGCCTGGAGATCAAAAGCCTGGCCGCTATTTTCAAATCGATAAAGCTGGAATGGTTCATCAATATGAGACAGGGTTCTTTCCTGTCAAGCTTTTCAAGCCCTATCGTCCGATAAGTAAATCTAGTCGCCAATAAATCCCAAATTGACAAAAAAAACAAAATAACGCGGAAAAGGAAATGCTGCTTTACAGGTTTCTGATGAACCGGCGCCGGAAGCGCGAGTACATCTTCGTATCTCATACTGGCTGTTTTAATCTTCACGATAATGACCGTACCTTTCCTCTCCCGGCTGCCGTTTTACCGCCGGAAAAGTATCTTTTGTTCTGTTTCCAGTATACTATACGAATTGCTCTGCCCGCAATCAGCATTTTCTCAACCGCGTATTTTCGTGTCCCGAACCTCAGCCTGCAAACTCCAATATAGGAATTCAGGCCGTAACATCCTCAAACTGAGAATTGTACAATTCCGCATAGAATCCCTGCTGTGCAAGCAGCTGCTCATGATTTCCCTGCTCGATGATATCGCCGTCTTTCATCACAAGGATCAAATCTGCATCTTTAATTGTCGACAGCCTGTGGGCGATGACAAAACTGGTTCTTCCTTTCATCAAATTGTTCATGGCTTTCTGGATACGCTGCTCCGTCCTCGTATCGACAGAGCTGGTCGCTTCATCCAGGATCAGGATCCTGTTATCCGCAAGTATTGCCCTCGCTATCGTAAGAAGCTGTTTCTGTCCCTGTGATACGTTGCTGGCATCTTCATTCAGTTCCATCTGATAACCGCCCGGCAGGGTCTGTATAAACCGGTGGGCATGAGCCGCTTTGGCCGCCTCAATGACCTCTTCATCCGTTGCATCCAGTCTTCCGTACCGGATATTCTCCATGATCGTTCCTTTGAAAAGCCATGTATCCTGCAATACCATACCGAAGCTTTCCCGCAGTTCGCTGCGGTTAAAATCTCTGACATCATGGCCGTCCACCTTGATGCTTCCGCTGTTCACATCATAAAAACGCATCAACAGCTTTACCATCGTTGTTTTTCCGGCGCCGGTAGGCCCGACGATAGCAACCGTCTGACCCGGTTCCACCTCACTGCTGAAATCATGAATGATGATCTTATCCGGATTATATCCGAACCGGACATTCTCGAAACTGACACGCCCTTCCATTTGCCGTAAATGTACCGGCTCTGCAACAATCTGTTCTTCTTCCTCTTCTTCCAGAAATTCAAATACTCTTTCCGCCGCCGCCGCAGTAGACTGCAGCATATTAGACACCTGGGCAAGCTGTTGGATTGGCTGCGTAAAGTTCTTTACATACTGGATAAAAGCCTGAATATCCCCAATCTCAATTGTTCCCCTGATCGTCAGAAGACTTCCGCTGACAGCAACTGCAACATAGCCCAGATTGCCGATAAAAGTCATGATCGGCTGCATCATGCCGGACAGGAACTGCGATTTCCACGCAGACTGATAAAGGATATCATTTGTTTCTTCAAATTCCTTCAAGACCGTTTCTTCCCGATTAAAAGCCTTAACGATATTCTGACCGCTGTAGACTTCTTCTACCTGACCGTTAATTTTTCCAAGATAACTCTGCTGTGCCACAAAGTATTTCTGTGAAAACTTTACAAGAATACCGATCAGGCTGCCGGATACCGGCAGGATAACGAGAGCGATCAGCGTCATGAGCGGGCTGATGCTCAGCATCATGATCAGCACACCGATCAGCGTACTGATTGATGTGATCAGCGTTGTAACACTTTGATTCAGACTCATGCCGAGCGTATCCACATCGTTCGTTATGCGGGACAGCACCTCACCCACCGTCCTTGACTCAAAATATTTCATCGGCATGCGGTTTATTTTCTCTGAAATTTCCCGCCGGAAACGGAAACACAATTTCTGCGAAACGCCTGTCATGACCCAGCCCTGAAACAGCGACAGCAGGGCGCTGACAACATACAGTCCAAGCAGAAGCAACAGAATTTCTCCGATTTTATCAAAATTAATGCCTCCGGTACGATATAATTTCGCCATCAGGCCGTTAAACAGTTCCGTAATCGCTTTACTCAGCACTTTGGGCCCAATAATATTAAAAACGGTACTGCCTACCGCAAACACGGCTACTGCCATCAGACCATATTTGTATGCTCCCATATAGCTGAAAAGCTTTTTAATCGTTCCGCTGAAATTCTTCGCCTTTTCTCCCGGCATCATGCCGCCGCCCGGTCCATGAGGGCCCCGGGGCTTTCTATGATTCTCACTCATTGCGCGCACCTCCCTTCAACTCAGCTTCCGACAACTGGGACTTCGCAATTTCCTGATATGCGGTACAGTTCTGTAACAATTCCTCGTGCTTTCCGATACCTGCTATCTTACCCTCATCCAATACTATAATCTGATCCGCATGTAAAATCGTACTGATACGCTGTGCTACAATAATCACCGTTGCATCGGCTATCTTTTCATACAGCGCCTTACGCAGCACCGCATCCGTCTTGTAGTCCAATGCGGAAAAGCTGTCGTCAAAAAGAAATACCTCCGGCCTTCCCGCAATTGCTCTTGCAATAGAAAGCCTCTGTTTCTGCCCGCCGGAAACATTGGTACCGCCCTGTGCAATCGGGCTTTCATATTTTTCGTTCTTACTCTCTATAAACTCCTTAGCCTGCGCGATTTCTGCCGCTTCCCTCATCATTTCATCCGAAATTTTTTCTTCCCCGGCAAATTTCAGATTAGATGCTATCGTTCCGGAAAAGAGCACGCCTTTCTGCGGTACGAAGCCCAACATGCTGCGCAGCTTTTTCTGCGACAATTCCCTGATATCGATTCCGTCAATCGTAATTTTTCCCCCCGTCACATCATAAAAACGGGGAATCAAATGCAGCAATGTGGATTTTCCACAGCCGGTACTTCCGATAATTGCCGTTGTCTTTCCCGGTTCCGCAACGAAAGAAATATCCGACAAAGCATCTTCCTCCGCTCCCGGATACCGGAAATTCACATTTTCAAAAGCAACGATACCTTTCCCGGTAAGCTTTTCGTCCTGCATCTGCGCTGTATCCAGAATCGTCGGTTCCGTATTGATGATTTCTTCGATACGCTCCGCCGCCACGCCGGCTCTCGGCAGCATAACCGAAATCATCGTCAGCATCAGGAAAGACATGACGATCTGCATAGAATAAGTAATAAATGCCATCATATCGCCTATTTGAAGGTTTCCCATATCGATTCCCTGCGAGCCGAACCATACGATTGCGACTGCGATTGCATTCATGATGAGCATCATCGTCGGCATCATAAATGTCATGACCCGATTGGTAAAAATCTGTGTGGACATCAATTCCTTATTTGCCTTATCGAACCGTTCTTCTTCATACTTTTCACGGCTGAAAGCCCGGATTACCGGAATTCCCGTTAAGATTTCCCTGGATACCAGATTCATTCTGTCTACAAGTGTCTGCATCAGCTTGAATTTAGGCATGGCAATTTTCATAAGCGTGCCAACTAACGCCAGAATCAGGACGACCGCCACAACAATGATCCATCCCATTCCCGTTCTCGTATTTATCACTTTTATAATGCCGCCGATTCCCAATATGGGTGCATAGCAGACCATCCGAAGCAGCATGACCGCGACCATCTGCACCTGCTGAATATCATTTGTGCTCCTTGTGATGAGCGAGGCCGTAGAAAATTTATCCATCTCCGCATGGGAAAAAGAAACTACTTTCCGAAATACCCTGTTACGAAGCCGCATACCGATTCCCGCCGAAACTTTCGCCGCAAGAAAACCGACTGCAATGGAAGCCGTCATCATCAAAATCGTCATGAGCAGCATCTTTCCTCCCGTCGTCAGGAGATATCTTGTCTGAATGGCATTCAGGTCCAGTCCCAAAGCCTCATATTCCGCCCTAACAAACATGACTGCCATCTGCGCTGCCATTGTATCGCTCAGTTCTTCCTGCGCATTACCCTGATGGTAAAGCGTTACGATCGCTTCCCGCATTACCTCATCCAGCGCTGCGACCGTTTCCGGCGCTTCCGCTTTCAACTCGTAATTTCCATCCTTGTTTTGCTGATAATTCTCACGAATCAGCACATCCTCGGCCGTCAAAAGGCAGATACCGTTAAATGTCTCCTCCCGCATGATTTCAGGAACTGCATTCTCAATGCCGCCCTGCTCGATTCCCACATCCACGATATCCGATGTATAAGACGGCAGGGACAGGTCACAATATGCCTGCAGAATCAGAAGAAAAATTACGGCAATTACCGATGCCTTAAATTCTCCGAGATATTTCATGATTTTAAACATATGCCCACTCCTTCATTCTGATATCGATTAATCTTACCTGTATTTTCCAGTGAAATCAATAAAAAAAATTTAAAAAAACAGAAAAAATTTTATGTTTTTGGACAAAATTTTGTGTTCCCGGCAAAATAAATGTTGATTCTCACGCAATATTGTTATAACATAATATTATGTACACTTTTTTACTCGGAGGGGGATTCTTATGGAAGGACTAAAGAATATGATGGAAGATAATGTGGAGCGGACACTCGACAAACTGTTGCCCACCATGCCGCACATCTGTTCCTGTAACGACTGTAGACTGGACATGGCGACCTATGCCCTGAACCGTTTGCATCCCAAATATGGGCGCACCAATACCGGCGCCATTCTTCATCGTTTCGATACTTCTTCCGCACAGGCGGAAGCTGAAATTTTGACTGTAGTGCTTTCCGCAATCGAGCTCATCGGAAGTCATCCTCATCATGCTCCCTTAGATCAGAAATCATCAGAAGACAGCGCACCGGAAGGCAATAAATCAGAAAAATAAAACGAATAAAAGCGGAGCGCTGCAGCTCCGCTTTATCTTATGAATCATTGTTCGCTTTTATGAATTTCATCAAAAATATAACTCTCTACGCTTTCTTTCGGAATTGACAATGCGAGCGACATTTCACTGTAAAGCAGTTCTTCCGCTTTCTTCAAATAATGCTCGTCGGAAGAAAGTACTTTTTTGCCCTGCTGCACCCGGTCCTGCTTACGCAGATACAAAGTCTTAATGATCTGTACAAGGCTCTGACAGTCATACGTTCTGATCGCTTCTTTATACATTTGTTCTCTTGTCTTTTCTTCCTTGATCCAGACCGTTTCAATATCCGGAATCCTTCCGATCAACAGCTTCGCGGCTTTTTCGTCCATAATCTTTCTCATAACGATCTTCTCATTGTCCACCGGCGTATAAATGGTGCTCCCCTTCTCGAAAACCGGTTCTAAAATATAATATTTCCGTTTTTTATCCAATTTGTCAATCGGATTCCCGGTAACTGCTGTAACGCGGCATACTCCATGCCCCCCACACATAATCAATTCACCTGCTTCAAACATTTTCTCGCCTCCTAACGCCGAAAAACAGGAAATAAATTTCCTTTACCAACTCTTTACTTCTATAACCCATATCTTTAGTTTAGCATTAAAAAATTGAAAATGTAAGCGATTTTTTAATCTATGCGTGATTTTTCTGCATTCCTTTTATCTATTTCAGCTCATTCGCCGTCTTATAAAAATGATAATAAATGCCCTGACAGGCAAGCAGCTGTTCGTGATTTCCCTCTTCCACAATTCCCTCTTCCGTCAATACCAGAATCCGGTCAGAATTACGAATACTGGAAAGTCTGTGCGCTATCGTGATCGTTGTCCTGCCCTTTGCCAGCTCCTGCAAAGACCTTGCCACCTGAAATTCGCTTTCGTTATCCAGAGCCGAAGTCGCTTCATCCAGTATCAGGATCGGCGGATTCTTCAAAAAGACTCTCGCAATGCTGATACGCTGTTTCTGTCCGCCGGAAAGCTTGACGCCCCGCTCCCCTACATAAGTATCATACCCATCTTTCAGCGTTTCTATAAATTCATGTGCTCCGGCCCTCTTTGCGGCCTCCATGACTTCCTCCCTCGTTGCCTTTTCCCTGCCATATGCGATATTTTCATAGACCGTACCGGAAAAAAGATAGACATCCTGCTGTACCATACCGATATTCTGCCGCAGGCTCTTTATCGTATAATGGTTTACGTTCTGTCCATCCAAAACGATTTTCCCTTCATCCACATTGTAGAAACGGGGAATCAGATTGCACAGCGTCGTCTTTCCGCCGCCGGAGGGCCCCACGATAGCAATTTTTTCCCCCGCGTGAATATCCAGATTCAAATCCCGGAAAACAATATTGTGATCATCCGGATAAGCGAAACTTACATTCCGGAAAGAAATATCTCCTTTTACATTCTCACAGGGCACGGCATCCGGTTCATCGAAAATCTCGATATCGCTGTCCATGATCTCCACAAAACGTTCTATTCCTGTCATACCCCTCTGGAACTGTTCAGCGAACTCAATGATTCTCCGAATTGTCGCGATCAGCGTGGAAACATACATCACATATGCTACCAGATCGCCGGGTGAAATCAGCTCCTTTACCATAAAAATACCGCCGGCCGCCACGACGATCAGATACATCAATCCGTCAAATGCCCTCGTCGTCGTTCCAAAAGCCGCCATAAATTTATAGGTTTCTTTCTTGATCAGGAAAAATTTCTGATTATCTTCTTCGAACTTCTCCTTTTCTTTTTCTTCGTTCGTAAAAGCCTTGACGACCTTCTGTCCGAGCAGACTGTCTTCAATTCTCGCATTCAGTTCCCCTATCTGTACTCTCTGCTTCCGGAACGCCGCGCGCAGCCGCAGATTGATAACGGTACAGACAATTATCATAACGGGCACGACTGCAAATATGATCAGCGTCAGCCAGAAATTAATGCCGGACAGAATAATAAAGGATATGACTGCCTTGATTGCCGCGATAAAAAATTCTTCGGGACAGTGATGGGAAAATTCCGTCACATCAAACAGGTCATTGGTAATCCGCCCCATAATCTGTCCGACTTTCGTATTATTATAGTAGGTATCGGAAAGCCTCTGCAAATGTGCATAAGCATCTCGCCGCATATCGGTCTCCATTTGGGTTCCCATGACATGCCCCGTATATGCCATATAGAAATTGGCCATCGCATCGATAATCCTCAGCACCAGGTACAGAGCGCTCATGCGAAGTATCACCTGAACACTCAGCGCCGCCAGATCATTCATACCCGTATTCGTTATGTACCGCATGATCATAGGCAGAACCATTTCACAAATAGTCGTCAGCCCTGCACAGAATAGGTCAATTACAACAATTTTCCAATATTTCCGGTAATATGGAAGAAATCTTTTCAGCAATTCTCCCGCGCTGTATTTCGATACCGTTTCTATCTGTTGTTCCATTTTTACCCCCATCTGTCTGCTTCAACAGACACTCAAATTCAATAGTTGAAAACGCTTTTCTTTCAACCTTATAACCATACCTTTCCCCAATCCTCGAGTTTGGGTCATCAGGCACCACCTTACCACCATCTTCTTATTACAAAGCAAATCCCCCTGTATCGTAAGAATACAAGGGGAAAAGTCTTTACAAAGAATAACTGTTCAAATATCTTTCCTGCTCCGGCGTCAGCACATCGATTTCTTTTCCGAGGAATGCAAGTTTCCGTTTTGCAACGTCCTTATCTACTTCCTCCGGCACATCGATCAGCTTCTCTTTCAGCTCGCTTCCATGCTCCACCAGATATTTTGCGGACAGCGCCTGAATCGCAAAGCTCATATCCATGATTTCCGCCGGATGTCCGTCTCCGGCCGCCAGATTAACGAGTCTTCCTTCCGCAAGGACGAAAATCCACTGTCCGGTCGGAAGCTTATATCCCATAATATTCTTTCTCTGCTCTCTGCTTTCCACTGCATTTGCTTTCAGCCATGCCATATCGATTTCACAGTCAAAATGGCCTGCATTACACAGAATCGCGCCTTCCTTCATAACTGCAAAATCTTCTTTATCGATAACGCCGTCACAACCTGTTACGGTAACGAAGAAATCACCGACTTTGGCCGCTTCCTGCATCGGCATAACATCGAATCCATCCATAACGGCTTCGATTGCTTTGATCGGATCGATTTCGGTAACGATGACTCTTGCGCCGAGGCCTTTCGCCCTCATTGCCGTTCCCTTACCGCACCATCCATAACCTGCTACAACGACAATCTTACCCGCTACGATCAGGTTCGTCGTTCTGTTGATACCATCCCATACGGACTGGCCCGTACCATATCTGTTGTCAAAGAAATGCTTGCAGGCTGCATTATTTACGCGCACCATCGGGAATTTTAATTCCCCTGCCTTATTCATCGCTTCCAGACGGATGATACCGGTTGTCGTCTCTTCGCAGCCGCCGATGATATTCGGAATCAGCTCCGGCATATCCTTATGCACCATATTGACCAGATCGCCGCCGTCATCGATGATGATATTCGGTCCCGCCTCCAATACGTGGCGGATGTGTTTCTCATATTCTTCCTGTGTCGCATCATACCATGCGTGCACTTCCAGCCCTGCCTTCACCAGCGCTGCCGCCACATCATCCTGTGTGGACAACGGATTGGAACCCGTTACATACATATCCGCTCCGCCCGCTTTTAATACGAGGCACAGATAAGCTGTTTTCGCTTCCAGGTGCACGGATAAAGCTACTTTTTTCCCTGCAAACGGTTTGGACTCGGAAAATTCTTTCTCCAGAGTACGAAGCAGGTCGCAGTTCCTTTTGACCCATTCGATCTTTCTTTCGCCTGACTCGGCTAAGTTAATGTCTCTGATTTCGCTGCTCATAAAATTTCCTCCTTCAAAATTAAAATACAGTAACCAGCCGAATTTTTATTATAGTGATGGTCGTCTGTCCTATCATCACTATTTACTATTGTATATAAAAGTCATGCTTTTTACCAGCATTTCTTTCATAATACGCAAATTTTTTTACCGAACCGCTCCTGAACCTCTCAATCCCAGAGCCCCATCTCTTCTTCCTGAAGCGCCCTTTCTCCGCACACAGGGCATGCTGTATCCTCGACGTTCTGAATCAGCTCCGTATCGTGTCCGCACACAGGACACCCACCGATAAAATTCGATTTCCCCATCGGCGTAAAGACCGGAACACTCACGATTTTACAGCAATATTCACAATGTGCCGGTCGATAGGAAAAATCATAGATTGGAAATTCCATATCCTCCACGCTCTTATAGATTCCCTTCTGCATTACCTCCGGGAAAACGGGAACGACGTTCTCTAACATACCATGCTTCAGTCCGCATCCGGTCTGCACCTGCCAGTCCCTTCTGCATGATCTGCAGGTAATTTTCCTTATTTCGCCCATACATGCCCCTTTCATCCATCGGCTGCTATCAGCCTAACAGGCTGAGTATCATCTGGCTCTGCTGATTTGCCTGCGCCAGCATGGAAGTTCCTGCCTGCATCAGAATCTGGTTGTTGGAAAACCGCACCATTTCTTCCGCTATGTCCGTATCTCTGATTCTGGATTCCGCTGCCGTCGTATTCTCCGTAACATTCTCCAGATTATTGATCGTATGCTCCAGACGGTTCTGTATCGCACCGTAATAACTCCTTGCGCTGCTGACTGCGGTGATCGCCGCCTTAACTGTATTGATCGCATTATCGGCGTCTTCTGTCGTCTTTACGTTCGTCTCTTCCAGTCCGAGCGCCATCGTATTCATCTGGAAAAGGTTTACCTCTATATGCTGCCCCGCTTCCGCGCCGACCTGTAAACCAATCTCCACCGGGCCGCTCAGATCGACGAAGACGTTGTCAACATAGAATCTGCTGTCGCTGCCGTTTGTATCAATTAAGGAAGAACCGCCGACATTCAGCGCATTTGTGATAACGGAACCCGCACCGCCTTTTGCTTCGTATGACAGTTTTCTCACAAATTCCACAAGATCTGCATCGCCATTCTGAAACAAATTTTTTAACTGCTGTTCCGAATATCCCGAATGGTCCTTCAAGGCGGCATCCAGACTCTTTCCGTTCAGCAGATCTTCAAAGATCTTATTCATGCCGGCCGCGATATTCTGACCCGTTACAGCGGTCGAACCGCCGTTCTTTATATTTGACAGATAGCCGGCATAAGCCGCTGCCAGATACCCATGCCCGTACGGCCTTCCCGCTACCGTATAATACTGTATGTATCTCTTAAAATTCGCATCCTGACTCGTATCGTTCTCACTTGCCAGTTTATCCGCATAAAATGTCAGCGCATCATTCCAGCCGGTCGCAAAACCGCCGCCCGCAAGCTGTGCCGTTCCTTCTGCGAACCAGGTCGGAAATTTACTGCCTTTCCTGCCGCTCATGCCGTCCGTCAATGTATATTGCATTACCGAGTGCATCAACTCATGAGCCACCGTAGAGCGCAGCGCTTCGGCACGGCTGCCCGTTCCCTCTGCATCCGCCGCATTAAAATCCGCCGCATCGAATTTAATCGCCATTCCGAAAGGTTTTCCATTATTATAGAACCGGAAAGAAGCATATGCCAGCGTACGATTCGGCCCGTCTATATAAGAAACACTCAATCCAAGTTTGATCGTATCCGTACCGACCGCATTATTCAGTGCCGGAAAAGCATCCATAATCTGCTTTGCGGCACTCGGAATCAGCTCATTTGCGATCGTATCCGCCAGAACGCTTCCGCTGGAAACAGCCTGTACCCCCGCGCGGGATACACCTGCGACACCATCTGCGCTGTTCACGAGCATAGAACCGTCCGTCAGATTATAGGTCAGCTCATAATTTTTCGATTCCATTTGGGACGCGTAATATGGTGAATGACCGCCATCCGGAAAGAGATCGATTTCATTAAAAGTCGTCCGATCCGTTATCCCGTCAATCTCCGTCTTTAACTGCTGTACTTCCGCATCCACCATCATCCGGTCGGAATCCGTTAAGGTTCCGGTCGCCGCTTTGACCGACAATTCATTCATCCGGTGGAGCATATCATGAATCTCATTCATGGCTCCTTCCGCCGTCTGCACCATGGAAATACCATCCTGTGCATTAAGCGACGCCTGCGTCAGACCCCTGACCTGTCTGCGCATTTTTTCAGAAATAGATAACCCGGCCGCATCATCTGCAGCCCGGTTAATTTTATAACCAGACGATAGTCTTTCCGTTGATTTCGCTGTTTTCTTTGTCGTAATACCAAGCTGTCGTTCGGCATTCCATGCCGCTATGTTTGTTTGAGCCGAAAGCATTCCTTTGCCCCCCCCAGATGAATTTCTGAGGCAATAAAATTGACAGTGTTATTTTGAAGTATATCGGCATACATTGCCATTAAAATTAGTTTTTTTCTTCTTTTTTTCTTTCTTTATTTTCAATCCCTTGCTGATGTTGTATAATGTTGACAGTTTATTGCGACATTAGTCGAAAGGTTGTATGACAATATAGTGTGGAGGTATTTTCTATGAAAACGATTAAAGTAAAAATCATTGCTTCCGTCATTTTATGTGCGCTTCTATCGGCTGCTGTGTGCGGCGGACTGAGCATCCTTACCTCTAAGACCGTTTCCGATGAAACGTCAAGAGAATATATGCTGCTCTGCACACAAAACGCGAGCGCCGTACTGGACCGTATGATGGGCAATGTAGAGCTATCGGTTGAAAATCTGTATAGCGTTGCCCTGGAACGATTGGACGATGTGGAAGAATTTAAAACGAATCCGGCCTATGTAGAAAGCTACACGGAGGAAATTGCCGATATTCTTCTTGAAATCGCGCAGAATACCAGCGGTACGCTTACGGCGTATATCCGCTATAACCCGGAATTCACAGACCCGACCAGCGGTCTTTTCTATACGAGAGACAGCAGCGACGGCGAATTCACCAGCATAACCCCGACCGATTTCTCCATGTATGAGCCGGATGACCTTGAACATGTCGGCTGGTATTATATTCCGGTCAATAACAAAAAGCCAACCTGGATGGAACCCTATCTAAATTCCAATATCAACGTTTATATGATATCTTATGTCATTCCGATTTATATCAACGGAGAATCCATCGGTATCATCGGAATGGATATTGAATTCAGTACTTTTACCAACATTGTAGACCAATCCAATATCTTTGATGCCGGTTACGCTTATCTGGCAAACGCAGACGGCAAGGTCATGTACCATAAAGAGTTTGATGTCGGAACCTCTCTTGCAGATGCGGACAGCGGTCTTGCCAATGCGGCCGCCGCCATTGCGGATGACTCACAGGAAAATACCTTTGTTACTTATTCCTATAAGGGACAGCGCAAAGATATGTTCTATACGATATTGGCGAACGGCATGCGCTATGTTATGACCGTTCCGGAAAAAGAATTTACGGCACAAGCCAATAACAATATGATTGCGATTTTGCTTGGCGCTCTGGTAGCAGTCGTTCTGTCTGCTATTATCGGTGTTATCCTTTCCCTCGGCATCGCCAAACCGATTACACAGATTACCGATGCCGTAAAAAGAACCGCAGAGTTTAACTTCGCACATAATCCGGCTAATGCCAAACTCTTCAAAAGAGCGGATGAAACCGGCGTTATGGCCCAGTCACTGCATAATATGCGCGCCAATCTCCGGACTATGATTGCGGATATCCGACAGACTTACAGCGATCTGCAAAATACGATGAACCAGCTTTCCGAAATGACGGAACACGTCAATGCGATGAGTTTTGAAAACTCGGATACAACACAGGAACTTGCTGCGGCTATGGAACAGACCGCCGCAACGATGGAAAACGTCAACCAAATGCTCGGCAATATCAAAGAACGTTCCAGGGTCATCAAGGAACGCTCCGAAGAAGGTCTTACCACTTCCATCGAAAGCAGGAACCGTGCCGATAACTTGAAATCTACTACCGATTCGGCAAGCAGTAAAACGACCACCATGTATGAGGCGGTCAGCCGGAAAGCCACGGAAGCAGTGGAACAGTCAAAAGCAGTCGAGAAGATCAACCAGCTGACACAGGCCATTCTGGACATTTCCAGTCAGACAAATCTTCTGGCTCTCAATGCTTCTATCGAAGCCGCAAGAGCAGGAGAGGCCGGCCGCGGATTTGCAGTCGTTGCCGATGAAATCGGCAAACTGGCTTCTCAGACCTCTTCCACCGCAGGCGATATCAAAGGCATTATCGACGATGTCGTTATTGCGGTACACAATCTTGCCGACTGCCTGAATCAGAGTACCGGCTTCCTAGAACATACCGTTCTGAAAGATTACGACGAATTTATGCAGGTAGCAGATCAGTATACGCAGGATGCCGCTGAATTCGAAAACGATATGACGATCATCAGTCAGGAAATCGAATCCCTGCTGGATGCTATCGTATCCATAGCAGATTCCGTGGACGGCATCAATACGACCGTAGGTGAATCAGCAGACAGTATAACCGGCATTGCGCAGAAGACACTGGAAGTAGCCGACGCCGTACAAGGTAACGCACAGCTGGTAGAACATAATGAAGAAGACCTGAAACGGATGGAACGGATTATTGAGATGTTTAAAGATGAAAATTAATCTCCAAATTCATTAAGTATTAAAATATGCCGGCATTTCCAGATTATATGAAAATGCCGGCAATACTTTTAATAAACTTTCTTATCCAGTCCCATTCTGACAATAATTTCATTGATCTTCCGATAAACCAGTTCTTCGTCCATCGTCAGAATCTTCCGGTTCTCCATCGTGACCTGTCCGTTAATGATAACGGTATCCACCTCGGAGCCGTTCGCGGAATAGGAAAGGCCCGCGATCAGGTTATTTCTCGGTGTCAGGGCAGGCGTATTCAGATTCAAAATTGCCAGATCCGCCTTCTTGCCAACCTCGATAGAACCGGTCTCTTTTTCAAGGCCCAGCGCTCTTGCACCGTTGATCGTCGCGATACGGAATCCCTCTTTGGCGCTGACGCACTGAGGAGTTTTGCCCGTTCCCTTATGAATCAGGGTCAAAAGACTTAATTCATGGAACATATTCAGACAGTTATTGCTCGCCGCGCCATCCGTACCGAGGCAGACGTTTACGCCTTTTTCCAACATCTTCGCAACCGGCGCGAAACCGTTCCCGAGCTTCATGTTGCTTGCCGGATTGGTCACAACACTGACATTGTGCGCTTTCAGAATATCGATATCCTTATCCGTTACCTGAACACAGTGCGCTATGATCGCCGGAACATCAAAAATTCCCGCTCTCTCGGCCAGCTCAATCGGTGTACAGCCGTACTTTTCCTGAATCTGCTCAATCTCACTCACGCTTTCCGAAAGGTGCATATGAATGCCCATGCCGTTCTTCTTCGCTTCATCCGATACGATTTTCTGAAATGCTTCATCACAGGTATACGGTGCATGGGGGCCGAGCAAAAAGGTCAGCCGGTCACAGTCTTTTGCCGCATCCCTTTCCTCGTATGCCTGACGCAGACGCATCTGCCCGCCTTCGTCATTTCCGCTTCCTACCAGCCCGCGGCTGATGACCGCACGCATACCGGATTCTTTGACCGCTCTCGTTGTCTGATGGATATTCATCTGCATATCGTTAAAGCAGGTCGTTCCGCTTTTCATCATTTCGATGATCGCCAGATTCGCACCCCAATAAGTATCCTCATCCGTCATTTGCTGCTCGATCGGGTCGATCGTTCCAAACAGCCAATCCATAAAAGACAGATCATCCGCCACATTCCGCATAAAAGACATATAGGAATGGGTATGACAGTTAATCAGTCCCGGAATGACAAGCCTGTCCGTTCCGTCTATGACTTTATCCTCCCGGAAACCGGATGGCATCTCTCCGATTCCTGTAATCCTGTCCCCTTCGATATAAAGGCTCGTTTCCTTAATAATATCTTCTTCTCCCTGCGGCACGATGACCAGTGCGTTTTTAATGACAATTCTCATTTATCTTCTCCTCTCTGATTAATATTTTGGATATCACAGTTTTCCTGTAATACTTCCATCTTTTTATTCTACTGACTTTCTGTCGTCACCTGAATGGTTTCTATAAATTTACGATATTCCGGTCTTTTCCATCCAGAAAAGCTTCGATATTTTTAACGATTTCCTCAATCAGGCGGGTTCTCGATTCCACGCTCGCCCAGGACATATGCGGCGTAATGATCAGCCTGGTGCTGTCTTTTATCTGACATAGCGGATTGGAAGGATCCATTGGTTCCTTCTCCAGCACATCCAGCCCCGCGGCCGCAATCTTCTCTTCCTCGAGCGCTTCGTACAAAGCATGCGAATCGACCACCGGCCCTCTCGCCACGTTGATCAGAATCGCTGTTTTCTTCATTTTGTCAAAAGCACCTTTATCGATCAAGTATCTCGTCCTGTCGCTGAGCGGACAATGCAGCGACAAAATATCCGATTCACTCAGCAGAGTATCAAACTCCACCCGTTCATAATCCGTGCAGGTGCTTTTCCCGGAAGCAGAATAGAAAATGATCTTACACCCGAAGGCTGACGCAAGTTCAGCCACCCGATGCCCGATACTGCCCATGCCGACGATGCCCCATGTTTTCCCTTCCAGATCATGAAACAACCTGTCAAAATGGGAAAACCTGTCCTGTGCACTGTAAGCTCCCGACTTCACATAATCGTCGTAGTAAGCGATTTTCTCCGATAACATCATCGCAAGCAGAAGCGTATGCTGCGCCACCGCCGGCGTACAGTAATTGACCACATTAGCGACTTTAATGCCCCGACTCTTACAATATGCCAGATCGACATTATCATATCCCGTAGCGAGCAGACAGATCAGTCCAAGCTTCGACGCATCCTTCAGATTGCTTTCATTAAGCGGCGTCTTATTGGAAATGACGATTTCCGCATCCCCAATCCTCTCCGCCGCATTTTCCGCCGTCGAATTCGGATAATAAGTCACCTCACCGAATTTCTCAAAGCACGACACATCGATATCCGTTCCCGCGCTGTTTCGTTCCAGAACTACAAGCTTCATGCCAAACCTCCATTTATAGCGTAAAGTTATAAAATTTCTTAATCTGCGTTCTTTGCAAGCTTAGAAATTCTCTTCACACCAGTATGTCTGATTCACCGGAAACTGTCAAGAGCATCATTTCCTCATAAAAGCCCCCTGGCCCCATAAAAGCCCCCCCTCTCGTTTTTTACGCTTTCCATCCATAACTGATGACCAGCCCGCGCCACTGCAGATAGGTCAGATTTCCTCTGTTCTTCTCCATATAAGCCTGTATCTTCCGCTGTTTCCGGCAGTAACTTTCCGCCTCTTTTCTGTCCATGCCGTGATTAATGAACTGCTGAATGACTTTTTCTTCTTCTTCCGCGCTGCATGCCTTCTCCCACTGTTTCTCCGCCAGAAGATTTTCCAAGCTCTCCTCATAATCCGCTTTACCCGGCGTTACGAAGCTGACCCGGTCATTCATCCGCACATCGACATCGACAAGTCCCTCTTTCCGCATCATGACAGGCAGACGCATCCCAACGGCATAATCCCTGTCCTGACAAACCAGCTCCCTGTTCCACATCTTCCGAAAACCACCGCGGGCACAAAGCTCCTGATAATCCATACCGTCCAGATAAAACCCGTCGCATTCAAATTCCCGGTTGACATCGATTGCCGCCACCAGACCGCCGCTTTTGGCCTGTTCGACCATTTTATGAAGGAATGCCTGCGCGTTTCCGGCATGACGCAGCGCCGCCTGGCTGATCACAAAATCATAGGTTCCCCGGAAACAATAAGTCCTGAAATCATCGCAGATAAACTCTCCCCGCAGCCCTGCTTCTTCGAACAGCCTTTTCCCCTCTTCGACCATATTCCGGCTGAAATCAATCCCCGTATAACTGCTTCCCTCCGGCAAGAGCGGCAGAAGCATCTGTCCCACATATCCGAATCCGCAGCCGCAGTCCAATATCCGTACAGGCCTCTCGATCTTCCACACTTTTTCTACCAGAAATTCCAAATAATCCTCATTCCAGAAAGATTTTCTGCACGCTTTCAGATAATTCAGCCGGGATTCCCAATAATCCTTTTCTCCGCTCGGAACGGGAATATACTCTTCCCCCGGAAGCGGTCTCAAACCCAGAACTTCATCCACTGTCACCTGAAAAAATGCCGCAATGTCCGGCAGCAGGGAGATATCCGGCATACTGATTTCATTTTCCCATTTGCTGACCGTCTGGACCGATACCCCAAGCTGCTCCGCAAGCTCTCTCTGCCCAATCTGTTTCCTTTTTCTCAAATCATAAATCCGCAGTTGAATCCTTGACACTCGCCCTTCCCCCTCTTTTTTAAGATAATTTCTTCACATAGCACACAAGATAAGCCATCGTGCCTTCTACCAGTTCTTCCCGGCCGTCCGCCGTAAAACCGTTCCGCTCATAGAACCGCCTCGCCGGAGTATTTTCTTTCAATACCCACGCATACAGGGTTTTCTTATGCTGTTTTACGGCTTCGTCACATAGATACTGCTGCAGCGCCCGGCCGATTCCCTGTCCTTTAAAAAAAGGCTCCACATAAAAACAGAATAATTCTATTTCGTCCGTTCTGCCGTTATCCGGATAATCTTTCCAGTTGATGATACCTTTCACGATGCCGTCATCATATACAGATATATGCTCGAGCAAAGCCGGATTTTGCCGATATTCTTCTATAATACTGCCTACCTGAATCTGATTAAAAGAACCATCATCATCCTGAAAAATCGGGCGGTACGCAACTCTTTTGCCAAAAACTTCTATTTCCGCCAGGCGGGAAATATCTTTTATCTGTGCTTTTCGTATCATATCTGCTGCCTCCTATCTGTCTCTATTGTAAACAAGAGCGGGCGAAAAACCAATCACTTATTCGGGGATTTTATTTGCGTGTTGGGAATAAAAAAGCAACACCTCGATTCACTGGTGCTGCTCTTCCTCAAATTACCGGATTCTAATATCATCAGATACATTAAATACTACAATCCACGCTCTTTCCAAAGCTGTTTACAATCGCTTTTGCGCTGGAGAGTTTTTTCTTCAGGGCACTGTCTTCGCGGAAGGAGCCCGTTATTCCTGTAATTGCCCGATATTTCTGAAAGGCTTCGTCAACCGCCTTCTAATCCCGCAAATCTGCTTGACCGAATATCGTTCTCAATGCCTCTATAGCGCCTTCATCTGTTGCGGGTATACAACGAGACCCTGTCTCTTTATCCAAGACATTATGATATTTATCATTATCTCTGATAATACCATGATTCTCAAAAAATCCCTGTTCTGCCAGAATAAGGCTATCTAAATATGCTGTCATACTCTGCTCTATGACCTGCCTTTGCGCCATGTCAGATTTTCTTCCGCATAGGTTCTGACCGCATTATAAGCAAGACCTATAACTGCATGATCCATGTAATCCAAAGTCACAGCTCCTCCCAGCAAGCCGCTCGCCTGATCGATAACAGAACGACATTCTTCCCAAAGCGCTCTTTCCTCTGCACTGGTGAGCGGCGTCATGCAATTATCGAGTCCCCACGCTTCTTTTTCTTTCCGGTATGCCTCAATATATTTGTCACGGTTTGTTATTTCCGTAGAGAGAATCATATTCTGAGACGGCTTTTTCCTTTTCCCATGTGCTTCGTATCTGGGCATCGGCCTCCTCCAGTGAAATCTTCTTGTATGATTTCAGAGATTCTTTCAGTTTCTGCCACTCTTCTTCCATTTCCTTATCGCGGCGTTCATAGCTGTATTGTATGACACAATCCTGATTCACGATAAAGGATTTATGAATTTGTATGAAGTGAAGCGGCAGTTTGTACAGAACATCCTTTAACTTTCCGTAAAACTCTTTTTCACCCTGAGATGTCACGACACACATGTTTTTATCGTCGTCACAGATTCCAATATGATACATCATCACACCCCATGTCCGCTGTCTTCTATCTTTCGGCGCCTTTATTATGCCAAAATCCGGGGGTGGGTATCAATAAAGGGAGATTCTATCCCATCCTCCCAACAATCCCCTTCATCCATTCCCGGAAAGGCCACCAGTAAGGTGATACATTTTCATCAATCAGCCTTTCTATCGTCTGATAGTCAAAGTTTCCGTCTTTATTTATTTCCTGATAAATCTCACCCGCCGCCCGGCTGAATCCGAGTGCAATTTTCCCATGCGCTTCATCGCCGATCGCGACCTGCTTTCCATAAGACAATGCTCCGAAGCAGAACTGTCCGAAATTCAATGCTCCCATACAGAAAATACCGCATGTAATAGCCCCAAAAGCGATACAGCCGACCGCCAGCGAACCCATGCTGATCAGCCCGACCGCTATCGTACCCAGAGCCAGAAGGCCAAATGCAAGCAGACCGATATCAATCATTCCGGCAGAGATTAAACCCAATGCAAATACGCCGGTCGCTATGTTTCCAATCGCAAAAATACCCTTTGCACGGTATAGACCCAGTCCAAAATTCACATGAACAAGCGGGAGCCCTTTTACCGTCTTCTTGCTTTTATATTCATAATGCGGTCTTTTTGACCTGACGTTTCCGGTCTCCGAAACGAAGGTTTCCGGTTTTTCCGCATTTTTCTTCAACAGATAATCGGTACTGACTCCGAACAGCTCGCTGATCGCAACAATTTTTTCCAGTTCCGGCAGGGACTGGTCCGTTTCCCATTTCGATACCGACTGTCTGGATACTCCAAGCATATCGCCAAAAGCTTCCTGTGAAAGACCTTTCTCCGAACGCAGTCTGTATATCTTTTCTCCAAGTGTCATTTTCTTATCCCCTTTCTATTTTTCCTAATAAATCATATCAACCCGGTTGTATATAAATTGTACCTCACGATTAAAAAAATAGCTATCAATAGCGCTTGGAAATCTGTCAACTGATGGTTGCAGGGGTTAGAATGCCTTAATTGACCACTGTATTTGTCAGATTTTCTATGGTATACTTTTTTTATAAAAACTCTTTCAAAAAAACGGATAAAGACTTATTTTTAAAAAATGAAATTCTTTTATACGGGAGGAAACAACATGAAAAAAATCGGAAAAACAAGGTTACTGGCAGCAATCTTTGCGCTGCTGCTCCTGACCGGCTGCGGCAAGCAGGCCAAAATAGTCAATATGAAAGAATTTACTTCACAAGACGGAACCTACAGCCTCGAAGCAGACGAAGATTATGTCGAAGCGGATAATATGGGAATGGAAAACTGGCTGGAATTAGAATCGCCTGACAAATTAGATACCAGTGCATTAGCAGTGATGCAATTCCCCAAGAAAGGCGGTCTTATAGGCGGTTATTCGAGTCTGAAAGAAGTCATAGAGTTTACGGAAGAATCGAATAATCTTTCCGGCAAGACCAAAATAGACGCACCGGCAAATACAGCGTTTGATAATATCGAAGCATACATCTATCAGGTAACGGAAAATAATACGGAATATGAAATATGCGTCGTATATGGGGAAACGGATTACGCACATTATATGCTGATGTGTGCCGAATCAAAATTAAAACCGCACAGCGATGATTATTTTGAATCCGTATGCGCCTCTTTTCAGGAAAATGCAGAAATCATCGAGGCAAAAATGTCCTCTGATACGGAACTGTCGGATACGATCCGATGGTTCAACGCCTCCAATGCCATATTGATCGACGCGAACAGATGGGATTATCAGATTTATGGCGGCCTCGAGCCAAATGAAGCAAATCAGACGGCCGCAAAATATGTCCTGGAGAACAGCTGGGGCGTCACGGATAAGGATTCTGCAGACGAAACGCTGGAATGGCTGCTTTCCGAAGGCCATCGGATAGATTTTACCGCGGATATGGAAATTCTTGAAAGCGCCGGAATCGTTGAAATCGATACAGATGAAAGAACAGATTTCCTGCTTGAAAACTTTGACCTGAGCGAAGAAGACGCCGAATATTACGCGAGATGGTATGGCAGATATGAAGAATACGGTGAAGATGCCGTATCGGGCTGGGATTATAACCGCGCATTAAGCCAGCTCGCAAACTTTTATCTGGCGGGATATTATACGCTGGAAGAAGCGCTTGACGCTTCCCTGCTTATTGCGGAAACGGTTCAGGCAAGCTTTAACTCGTGGGACGATTACATGGAAAGCTATTTCATCGGATATGAATACTGGTCCGAAGGAGACAGCGACGCAAGAAGGGAAATTTATGAGAAGCTGCAGAATGCATCGGACAATCCGTATAGTGTAGATTTCAACATCAGGCTTGAGAAAAGCTGGTAATACAGTTTGAAAAGCATCGGAAAGCCATACGTAACAATTCAGCGTCCTGACCGGGCGGCGTATGGTTCCTTTGGAGGCACGCTTTCGCTCCGCGAAAAATCGCAGCGGTACTAAGTTCAAAAGGTGCAAGCACCTTTTTCACTAACTACCGGCGTTTTTCCAGGGCCTCCGCAGGAACCATACGCCGCCCGGTCAGGACGCTGAATTGTTATGCACAATTTAAAAAATTTTAAAAAATTTTTTTTGCCCCTCTTGACATCCCAAAAAGTGCGTGCTAGAATAAACGAAAATTTAATATGCTAAACCGTTGAAGCGGAGATAACGGCAATGATGCCTGTACAGAGAACCCGTGATGCTGAGAATCGGGGGAGAAACAAGTTGTCAAATGGACCGCTGAGGGTGCAGTCAAATGCGGATACAGCTTTCTGTTACACAGAACTGTCATACAGAAGCCCTGTATTTTGCAAAGTATTCTGCAACGTGCAGGCATACGTCAGTTGCCGGGGATATGTTGGTATCCTGCTAAGCGTACGGAAGTTTTTCCGTAAATCAAGGTGGCACCGCGGATAAAAGTTTATTCGTCCTTGACAGAATCTATCTGTCAAGGACTTTTTTGCGTGCATAAGCAGAGTCATAAACTTTATGGGCAGGGCGTCATGCTCGCATGAAAGCCCGGCTCGGAAAGTTTATGACGAGCAACATGCAGCAGCCTGCTTATGCACTCAACCCTATTACAGAGCCGGAAACGTCCAATTCAAAACCGACGACCCTTCGGCCTTTCTCCGTCAAATACTGGCAGATTACAAAAGCCCCCGTTTTGAGTACCTTCCTTCTTTTACAGGCGGTCTGGTCGGCTACTTTGCCTATGATTATCAGGGCTACAAAGAGCCGGCGGCGAAAACGGCGGTACAGCACAGACAATACCCCATTTTCGAGGTGCAGTTCCATCCCGAATCAATCATGACACCCGATGGCAAAACAATGCTCAGAAATTTTATAAACCATAAACCCTAAAATTATCAATTATTAACTTTAGAATTAGGAGGATATGACCATGATCAAAGAAGCAATCGTAAAAATCGTAAACAAAGAAGACCTCACCTATGACGAGGCATACACTGTCATGAATGAAATTATGAGCGGTGAAACAACACCGACGCAGAACGCCGCATTTCTTTCGGCTCTCTCCACAAAAAGCGCCAAGGCGGAAACCACGGACGAAATTGCCGGCTGCGCCGCTGCCATGAGAGACCATGCCATGAAAGTCGAGACCGATATGGAACTGATGGAAATCGTCGGAACGGGCGGCGACAATGCGCACAGTTTTAATATTTCCACCACAGCCGCCCTCGTCTGTGCGGCAGGCGGCGTAAAGGTAGCCAAACACGGCAACCGCGCGGCTTCCTCACAGTGTGGAACGGCCGATTGTCTGGAAGCGCTGGGCGTAAACATTCAACAAAGCCCTAAACGTTGTATCGAACTTTTGAACGAAGTCGGCATGTGTTTCTTTTTTGCCCAGAAATATCATACTTCCATGAAATATGTCGGCGCCATCCGCAAAGAACTCGGTTTCCGTACCGTCTTTAACATCCTCGGTCCCCTCACAAATCCCGGCAGCCCGAAGATGCAGCTGCTCGGCGTGTATGACGAATACCTGACCGCACCGTTGGCACAGGTTCTGATCAATCTCGGTGTCAAACGCGGTATGGTCGTATACGGTCAGGATAAACTGGATGAAATTTCCATGAGCGCGCCGACAACTGTCTGCGAAATAAAAGAGGGCTGGTTCAAATCCTATATCATCACCCCCGAACAATTTGGATTCGAACGCTGTACCAAGGCTGACCTCGCCGGCAGCACGCCGGAAGAAAATGCCAAAATTGTACGCGCTATTCTGAATGGGGAAAAAGGCCATAAGCGCAATGCCGTTCTGATGAATGCGGGCGCAGCCCTTTATGTCGGCGGCAGAGCCGAAAGCATGGAAGCGGGAATTCACCTCGCCGAAGAACTGATCGATTCCGGCAAGGCGATGGAAACGCTCCGGAAATTAATCGAGGTGAGCAGCCGTCCCGAGTAAAGTGTGGACTACGAAAGGAGAACCGCAGAACAATGACCATCTTAGACCAGCTTGCCGGCCACGCGAAAGAGCGCGTCGAGCAGGCAAAGAAAATAATATCGTTTGAAGAAATCAGAAAAAGAGCTCTCCTGCTTGACACATACAAAGAATATCCTTTCGAGCAGGCGCTGCGAAGACCGGAAATATCTTTTATCTGCGAATGCAAAAAAGCCTCCCCCTCCAGGGGACTGATCTCACCGGATTTTCCGTATTTACAGATTGCCAGGGATTACGAAGCCGCCGGAGCGGATTGTATCTCCGTACTGACAGAACCGAAATGGTTCCTCGGCAGCAACGACTATCTGAAAGAAATTGCGCAGGCCGTTTCCATCCCATGCCTGCGGAAAGACTTCACTGTCGATGAATATATGATTTATGAAGCAAAATTACTGGGTGCCTCCGCTGTACTCCTCATCTGCTCCATCCTGTCGGAAACACAGATTCGGGAATATATCGATATCTGCGGCGAACTGGGCCTGTCGACTCTGGTGGAAGCGCACGACGAGCACGAGGTTCAAATGGCGCTGAATGCCAAAGCCCGCATCATCGGCGTCAACAACCGCAGCCTGAAAGACTTTTCCGTCAACACCGAAAACAGCCGCCGTCTGCGCTCTCTGATACCGGACAGTGTTCTGTTCGTTTCCGAAAGCGGCGTACAAAATGCAGCAGACATTCAGAAGCTCCGGGAAATCGGCGCCGATGCAGTCCTGATTGGTGAAACGATGATGCGGGCGGCGGACAAAAAAGGGGCGCTCGCCAATCTGCGGAGCGGATGACGATGCCATACAGGGAAAACACAAACGAAATTTGAATAAAGACTTGAAAAAAACGGAGGATTTCCATGACGAAGATCAAACTCTGCGGCCTTTCAAAACCTTGCGATATCGAAGCGGCAAATGCGTTACAGCCGGAATATATCGGTTTCGTCTTTGCTCCGAAAAGTAAACGTTATGTGAGCATGGAACAGGCCGCCGCCCTGAAGAAACGATTAGATTCCACGATTAAGGCGGTCGGCGTATTTGTAAACGAAAATCCCGAAACAACCGCCGCATATCTGGAAGCCGGAATCATCGATATCGTCCAGCTTCACGGCGGCGAATCCAAAAGTTATATCCGCCAGTTACGAAGCCTTACCGATAAGCCGCTCATTCAGGCCTTCCGCATCGATACAAAACAGGATATCGAAACCGCCAACGAAAGCAGCGCCGACTATGTACTTCTCGATTCCGGCGACGGCGGAACCGGCACGACGTTCGAATGGCATCTGCTGAAAAAAATCAGCCGCCCCTACTTTCTGGCCGGCGGCCTGACCATCTACAATGCCGAAAACGCCGTCCGGACACTGACACCTTATGCTGTCGATGTCAGTTCCGGCATTGAGACAGACGGCCATAAAGACCGAAACAAGATGACGGCTTTTGTCAATGCTGTAAGGTCCGTGGACAGCACAGCCGCCAGAATATGAAAGAACCAAAAAATCATTAATAAAATCATGAATAAGAAAGAAGGAAAGAACATGACAAATCCAAACGGCCGCTTCGGCTCTCACGGCGGACAATATATTCCCGAAACTCTGATGAACGCCGTAATCGAACTGGAAGAAGCATACAATCGTTACAAGAACGACCCCGCATTTAACCGGGAATTATCAGAACTTTTCAACGAATACGCCGGCAGACCATCAAGACTTTATTTTGCGGAAAAAATGACCCGCAGCCTCGGCGGCGCCAAAATATACCTCAAGCGGGAAGATTTGAACCACACCGGTTCCCACAAGATTAACAACGTGCTCGGTCAGGCGCTGCTCGCCAAAAAAATCGGCAAGACCCGCCTCATTGCTGAAACGGGCGCCGGGCAGCACGGCGTTGCTACGGCTACCGCTGCTGCCTTGCTCGATATGGAATGCGTTGTCTTTATGGGAGAAGAAGATACTATCCGTCAGGCCCTTAACGTATACCGTATGCGCCTGCTCGGCGCGGAAGTGGTTTCGGTAAAGTCGGGAACCGCAACCTTAAAAGATGCCGTTTCCGAAGCCATGCGTGAATGGACTTCCCGCATCGCTGATACGCATTACTGCCTCGGTTCGGTCATGGGACCCCATCCTTTTCCAACTATTGTCCGCGATTTTCAGTCGATTATCTCGAAAGAGATCAGGGAACAGATTCTTGCCAAAGAAGGCAAACTCCCGGATGCAGTCATCGCCTGCGTCGGCGGCGGTTCCAACGCGATTGGAAGCTTTTATCATTTTATTGAGGACAAAAACGTAAAACTTATCGGCTGTGAAGCGGCCGGAAGGGGTATTGATACTTTTGAGACCGCCGCTACCATCAATACAGGAAGAGCCGGCATCTTCCACGGAATGAAGTCCTATTTCTGTCAGGATGAATTCGGACAGATCGCGCCCGTTTACTCGATTTCCGCCGGACTGGATTATCCCGGCATCGGCCCGGAACATGCGTATCTGCACGATACCGGCAGAGCAGAATATGTGCCCGTAACAGACGACGAAGCGGTATGCGCCTTTGAATATCTGTCAAAGACGGAAGGCATCATTCCCGCAATCGAATCGGCGCACGCCATCGCACATGCCATGAAGATTGCGCCAAAAATGAATCAGAACCAGATCATCGTTATTACCATATCGGGAAGAGGCGACAAAGACTGCGCCGCCATTGCCCGTTACAGAGGGGAGGATATTCATGAATAATATAAGATCAGCTTTCGAGAACGGAAAAGCTTTTATCGCCTTTATCACCTGCGGCGACCCCGATCTGGGAACGACCGCAGCCGCCGTCCGCGCGGCAGTGGAAAACGGTGCCGACCTTATCGAACTCGGCATTCCCTTTTCTGACCCGACAGCGGAAGGCCCTATCATTCAGGGCGCTAATCTCCGCGCCCTGACCGGCGGCGTTACGACGGATAAGATTTTTTCCCTTGTCAAGGAGCTCCGGCAGGATGTTACAACACCTTTTGTTTTTATGACTTATGCCAATGTCATCTTCTCTTACGGCGCCGAACGGTTCCTATCAGCCTGCCGCGATATCGGCATCAACGGCCTGATACTGCCCGACCTGCCTTTTGAGGAAAAAGAAGAATTCCTGTCCGTCTGCCATGCGTACAACATAGATTTAATCTCGCTTATCGCGCCTACATCGGAAAACCGCATTGCCATGATTGCCAAAGAAGCGGAAGGGTTTCTGTACATCGTTTCTTCCCTTGGCGTTACCGGCATGAGAAGCGAAATCAAAACAGACCTCGCATCTATTGTCGAGGTCGTCCGGCAGAATACCGATATCCCCTGTGCCATCGGTTTTGGCATATCCACGCCCGAACAGGCACAAAAAATGGCGAAGATCTCCGACGGCGCCATCGTCGGCTCTGCAATCATCAAGCTATTAGAGAAATACGGAAAAGACGCGCCGAAATATATTGGAGAATATGTTAAATCCATGAAAGATGCGTTACGAACCACCGTATAATTACCAAAATGCAACCGTGCAGCAATATAAATTCTTTTAAAGAGAATGCTTGGCATTCTCTGAATCGAGTGCTCAGGCACTCGATTTTTTATACCAGAAATTCCCTGAGCAGCAATTCCAGTTCCTTTGCTTCCGTATGCGAAAGAACCGCAGGTTCCGCTTCATTCTGTTCCTGCATTTTCTTTTCCGGCTCACTTTCTCTTATCTTTGCGTTTTCTTCCGTTTGAGCATTTTCCTTTGCCGCCGTGTCTTCTCCCTGCACAAGCTTCATATCCAATGTCGTCTGCTCCAATCTGTTTACCAGATGGTTTTCCAGATAATCGATCAGATTCGTGCGCAGTATCTGCGTTTTTCCCGAAATATCAACGAGGGAAGAAATTGCAAAATAACAGTATAATCCCAGAAAACTGATGATATAATAAGGAACAACATAAAGAACGGACTCTCCCACGATGATTCCCCGACAGGCGCCAATCCCGGAAATCAAAATAGACAATAGCACCAGCTGGCCGGATAGATGCTTCAGAACAGATAAGGAAAATCCACCTATTTTCAACTGATTCATATACTTGTCCACAAAAACGGAAATATTGGACATTCCTTCATGCAGCTGACAACAGCTTGAAAATTTCAACTTCAGCTGCTGCAGGGATTTATTGGCTGTGGATGACATATTTTCCGATTCCCAAATCAGTTTATGACAGAGCACACCCATGCTGATCTGACATATAATACTAAGAGACAATAAAATCAGGATGGGAATCATAAATTCGGGATGTTTAAATATTATTTGCAGCATATCGATGATCACGCCTTTCTCTCCTTATTTATAAATCTATTATAGGCAGAAGACAAACGAATCTCAATCATTCCGAACGTGTAAGGCATCCATAAATTTCTTCATATTTCGTGTGCATTTCTTCTATTTCTGCCCATAAACACTGGAAACTGTAATAAATTTGTGATATAGTGGGGTCATACTGTATAATACAATTTTACAGGCTGTGTATGAATGGAGGTCATCATTATGGTATATAAACCACAGGGCGTATGCTCTAATACAATTAATATCGAAGTGGAAGGCGACATCATCAAACACGTTTCGTTTGTAGGCGGATGCAACGGCAACTTACAGGGAATTTCCAGCCTTGTTACCGGCATGAAAACGGAAGACGCCATCCGAAAACTAAAGGGAATCAAATGTGGTTTCAAAAGTACATCCTGTCCGGATCAACTGGCTTGTGCACTTGAGCAGATTGCAGCAGGTGCGAACTAAACAGTATATCTATTTCCAGGAGGCTTTTTAAAATGAGCAAAAAAATCGTATTGACCGGCGGTGGAACGGCCGGACATGTAACGCCCAATATTGCCCTGATCCCCAAATTAAAGGAACTTGGCTATGAAATCTTTTATATGGGTTCCTATGATGGCATAGAGAAAAAATTAATTGAAGATTTCGATATTCCCTATTATGGAATCTCAACAGGCAAATTCCGCAGATACTTTGATCCGAAAAATTTTTCAGATCCTTTCCGTGTACTCAAGGGGATGGCGGAAGCAAGAAAATATCTGAAGGAGATCAATCCCGATATTGTTTTTTCCAAAGGCGGCTTCGTCAGTGTCCCCGTTGTCAGAGCTGCTGCTTCTCTGGGCGTTCCCTGTGTCGTTCATGAATCCGATATGACACCCGGACTGGCCAATAAACTCTGTATCCCGGTAGCCAAAAAAGTATGCTGTAATTTCCCGGAGACTTTTAAACTTCTGCCATCCGACAAAGCGGTCCTGACGGGTTCTCCAATTCGTGAAGAACTGCTTCATGGCAATAAGGAAGCTGCTTATAAATTATGCGGATTCGATTCTTCCAAGCCTGTTATTATGGTAATCGGCGGCAGTCTTGGCTCAGCCGCCATCAATCAGGCAGTCCGGGATTCTTTACCGGCGCTTTTAAATGATTTCCAGATTGTTCATCTGTGCGGAAAAGAAAAGATGGATAATCTTCTCTTGACAACTAAGGGTTACAAACAGTTTGAATACATTAAATCCGAATTGAAAGATATCTTTGCGATGGCAGATATCGTGATTTCGAGAGCGGGCGCCAATGCGATCAATGAACTTCTGGCACTGAAAAAACCCAATCTCCTGATTCCTCTGCCTTCCGCTAACAGCCGTGGAGACCAGATTCTGAATGCAAAGTCCTTTGAAGCACAGGGATTCAGCATTGTCGTGGATGAAGACGATCTGACGAGCAAACTTTTAGTCGAAAAAGTCCAGGAACTCTATTTTACAAGACTTACCTATATCAATGCTATGAGTAAAAGTTCCCAACGAGATGCGATCAGCACAATCATTTCTATTCTTGAAAATATCGTAACAGAAAGAACGAATTAATCCTATGAAAAAAGATGATTTGATTTTAACTGAAGAACAAATGCGAAACCGCGCGGCAGAAGGTTACTTTGTAAGGGATTTGGAAAAAGACCGCGTTTACTGTCCGACCGGAGAAATACTGCGGAAAAAATCTACCCGGAAGAACGGCGATATCCGCTATGCGAATAAAATGGCATGTAAACAGTGTGAATCGAAAAGCAAATGCACACGCTCCGTCTGGAAAGAAGTCGATTTCCCGGAAAAAGTCCGGGAAATGCGGAATGTCAACTGGCTGAAGGCGGAAGAAAGCAAAGTCTGAACGGAAGCGATCGGTCAAAGAAATTTCCGGAAAAACTACATGGCACCTGGAATGATTGACATTTCAAATGGTTTATGGTATATATTATTTAGGCAAATGTCTAATATAATATGAAAGCTGGTTATGTAATAATGAAAAAAAAGGTTACAAAGAAAAATACAACTCACAGGAAATCATCTCATCAAGAATCATCCTATAGGAAATCATCTTATAAAAACCGCAAACTCAAAGAAACCCGCTCCCATGACATAATGGATTTAGACGAAGATTGGGACGAGGACTGGACACATCTGGAAGAGGAAGCCGACGATGACGACTGGGAAGAAGAATTCGGCGTTCCCGTTAATAAAAAACTGCTTTCCGGCATGGCAGCAGTATGTGTACTGCTCCTGCTCGCCGCGGCAGTTCTTTTTGCTCTATATTCTCGAAATACGGATACAAAGCTGGAAGCTGTTTCACTGTCCGTCAATCCGTTCCAAATCACGCTGACCGTTCCGCAACCGTCTGTCGATATTCAAACCGAAATTTCCATAAATACACCGAACAATATTGAAATCCCCTTGAATACGCTGGACAATACCGAAGTTTCTGTAGGCGCGCTGGACGATGCCGAGGACCCGCAGAACTCCGGTGCAGCCGGAAATGAAGGAACCGGCGCGGAAGTGACCGTTTCAAAGACCAGTAAAGACGAAACCTCCACTGTCACGCTTGGCATCGACGTTTCCAAATATCAGGGCACCATCAACTGGGCGGAAGTCAAGGCATCCGGCGTCGATTTTGCCATGATCCGCGTAGGCTACCGGGCCAAATCCACGGGAGAGATTTTTGAAGACCCTGCTGCCAGATATAATATGCAGGAAGCACAGGCGGCAGGCGTTAAAATAGGCGCTTACTTCTTTTCTTCCGCCATTACGAAAGAGGAAGCCAGAGAAGAAGCTATTTTTACTGCAAATATTATTGCCAAATATAAAATTACCTATCCGGTCGCCTTTAACTGCGAAGATTTTCAGTCGCCGGACAGCAGGCAATATGGGCTGGATGCCACGCAGCGGACCGAGCTTGCCTGCGCTTTTCTGGACGAAATTTCCGCCGCGGGCTACACGCCCATGTTCTACGCCTCCAAAGTCGAACTGGAAGGCAGCGCCCAGTGGAATACGGACACGCTGGCCGCCAAATATAAGATCTGGGTAGCACAATACCCGGAGAAACCTTATCCCGAAACGGCTTCTTCCAGCTATTCCGGCACCCATGATATGTGGCAGTATACCAGCCAGGGAACCGTCGCGGGCATTCCCAAAAAAACCGACGTTAACGTTGCCTATTTCGGTTATCTGCAGGAAGCAGAAGCAAAAGATGAAACGCCAGCGGAAACGGTAACGGCCAACCCGGAAATCGGCATTATTTTTACCGAAGTAAACGAAACCGTAACCGCCAAGCAGGAAACAAACCTGCGGACCGAACCGAGCACCTTAAACGATGACTCCGTCGTCGGCAAACTGGTACACGGCGACACCGCCACGAGAACAGGAATCGGGCATAACGGCTGGTCAAGAATCATCTATAACGGACAGACACTTTATGCGGTCACGAGTTACCTGACGACCGATATGGCAGACACCGGACAGCAGGCGCCGCCCCAAGGCCCTGTTTACACACCGGTCAATGAACAGGTAACTGCCAAGATGGAAACGAACCTGCGGACGGAGCCAAGTACGGCGAGCGACGATACCATTGTCGCCCTTCTCCACAACGGAGAGACGCTCACGAGAACCGCCATCGGCGATAACGGCTGGTCACAGCTTGATTATAACGGGCAGACTGTGTATGCGGTCAGCAGTTATCTGATTGTGCAGTGATAGATTATAAAAGGACTTGCCATTTCCGCAAGTCCTTTTTCCAGACTTTCACTCCGTCTCCCGCAGTCTTTCCACGATACTTTTCTTTTTCAGACTCCTGTACGCCATAAGCGGCGCGAATGCTGCCACGAGCAGAAGCAGCGGCATCATGATCAGAAACGGCAGAATCTGGAAACGATATTCAAAAAACAGCAATATCTTATTCATTGCATTTAGGACAAACCACGACAACGGACTGCCTATCAGGAAACTGAGTATGCCGGAGATCACCACATAACTGATGCCTTCGCAGACCAGCATTTTCCGAAGCTGGCCGCCCGTCATGCCGATGCTCTGCAGCATAGCGAACTCCCTTTTTCTGGAAATGATCTCCGTCACAACGGCATTGACGAAATTGAGCATCCCGATCAGGGCGATAATGGCGCATAACGCAATGCCGAGTGTCGAAATGACCGTTATCATACCTTCAAATTCTTCCCGCAGAGAATCCTTGGAAACATAACCCATTTCCTGATGCGCTTCACTGTATTGCTTAACAGCCGCTTCAAAATCTTTCTGATATTCATCCGCAACCTGATAGGATACGGCAAAAAGTTCACTTGTTACGCCAAATTCGGATATAGGAAGGATAGCATCGCAGCCATTCGCTGCATACCGATGCAGGTTCATGCTGTATGGAATGTTAACAATCGCCATGACTTCATACTCTTTCGAGGCCAGATTTTCATACACGACACCGGTTATTTCGCCATTTTCATTCGTTTCCTCATGGAAAATCGTATCTTCGGTAATGCTTTCCACCGTGACTTTATCACCCGGATGATACGCGTGTTCAGCAGCCGGAAGAAATTCCTTACTGTACAGCTGCGTCAGCAGAATATAATCTCCGGTAAGGAATTTCTCTACATCCAGCGTGCCTTCCAACACTTCTAAATTTCGAAGAAGCTCTTCGCTATAACCGTAAAAAAATCCTGCCATATTTTGCTCTTCACCGCTCAACATCCTATCTACAGATTCATTGTAAAAAGATTCTCTCCGCAGTTTTCCTTCCGCATCCAGCTTTCGGTATTGTTCCCTCGCCTGTTCATCCATCAACAGACGACTTCCGTACCAGACCCACAATTCACGCCTACTTTCAATTCCGTCCTGACTATCCGCCAGCGCCAGATATTCCGGTTCTATCTCAACATCGCCGCTTCTCGGACTGCCGCCGGTAATATTGATATGCCCGAGTATATAATCTCCCGCAATCCGCTGTTCCATAAATTCATCCAGGCGAAAACTGTCTACGGCGGTCGTAATAACTGCCAATAATATTATGCTGAAGGAAACCGCAGCAATAACGGTCATCGTAGAACGCTTATTTCGCCCCAGATTGGCAATCGCCATGGAAACGGCGCTAAAACGGTTATGCCGCTTTTTTATCTTATCTTTTCCGGACTTTTTCTTCCCTGCCGCCTTTTTTTCTTCCGTACCCGCGAATTTTACCGCTTCAATCGGCGATACGCTCCCCGCAATCTTCCCCGGCTTACGGCAGCTTACCGATACTGTAAATGCAGAGAACACGGCGCTGAATACAAATATCCACGGATTAAACTTCAAAGAGGTGCTCGCGCTTCCGTAATCGCCAAGTCCCGTGGCAAGCGGCAGAATCAGTTTCCCGACGCCATACCCCAGGATAAGACCGATGGGAATTCCTACTGCAGACAAAATAGCTGCCTGCCTTCTCACCAGCCTGCGAATCTGCTTTTTTGTCGTACCGATCGTCTTTAATAATCCATAAAAACGGATATCGCTTACAACGGATATCTGAAAAACATTATAGATGATCAGATAGCCTGTTACCAAAATAATGATGATGACAGCAGTCAAAACGATAACACTGAGTAGGTCAACAGATTCCAATCGGCTACTCATATAAGCCCAGTTCACGCCATACCGTATTTCGGTTTCCGGTTCATATCCGGCATTTTCTATGACAGTCCGCACCTTTTCTTCCAGATTGTTATCATCGTGAAAATAAAGATTTACTGCCATCAGCCCAACGCCACTGTCCTCCGGATGTTCTTCTCCCCACTTGATGAAATCTTCATCCGTCAGACTGCCTTTTAACTCATTCCAATAGCTTTCTGACAGAAAAAACTCGCTGGCATGGGCGATATGGTCTCCCTGATAATAACCGCATACGGTAAACTCCTCTTCTACCTCTTTTCCCTGAAAAGTAAAGGCAATCGGCACTTTCTCACCGAGCGCATAAGGCAGCCCAAAATCATCCAGAATAAACGTATCCACCACGATTTCATTTCTTTCGACAGGCAGACGCCCTTCCTCCAGCGTGATAAACATATCCTCCAGATACGCTTCTTCCGGCAGATAACGCAGTTCCGCCTGACGTTTCACAATGTTATCCGCTCTTCCGATAAAAATATTATAACTATAATCCTTGATGAGCGGGTCCGTAATGACCTTTTCGTATTGCTCTTGCGTCGCCTCTTTCAGCCCCGCATGGAACCTTCCGCCGACTTCCCGCATGGTATCTTCCTGTGACACCTGCATTATGCCGCTTACCAGGGAAAATACTGCGGTAAAAAGCACTCCGGTCAGGACGATTGCCAGCATGGCAAAAAGATTCCGCATACGGTTATTCTTCAGACTACGCCCCGACAGCCTGCGGATTGCCGCTCCGTTATTGTTTCTCATTGGAAGCGCCCCCCTTCTGCACTGTCTGTACTTCGTGCACGACCTGCATTTCGTGCATAGTCTGTTCCCCGTGCATAGTCTGCATTTCGCGCAGATGATCGTCTACAATTTTACCGTCCTCGATATGAATCACCCTGTCGCAGAGCTGCGCCAACGCTTCATTATGCGTAATCATGACAATCGTCTGATGAAACTGCTCTCCGGTCAGCTTTAAAAGTCCCAGAACTTCCTGCGTCGTCTTACTGTCCAGATTTCCGGTCGGTTCATCCGCCAGAATGATCGCCGGTTTTGTCACAAGCGCACGGGCGATTGCCACACGCTGCTGCTGGCCGCCGGAAAGCTGCCCCGGAAGATTATGCAGCTTACCCTGCAGGCCGAGCGTCTGCACGATATCCTGAACAAAGGCCTCGTCCACCGGCCTTCCATCCAGCTCCAGCGGAAGAACGATATTTTCATAGATGCTCAGAATAGGTACAAGATTATAACTTTGAAAAATAAATCCAATATGCCGCCGCCGGAAAATGGTCAATGCGTTTTCATTTAACTCAAATATCTTCTTACCTGCCACGGTCACGCTTCCGCTCGTGGCGTAATCCAGACCGCCCAGCATATGAAGCAGCGTAGACTTCCCCGAGCCGGAGGTTCCGACGATGGCACAAAACTCCCCTTCCTCGATACGCAAATCCACACCGTCAAGCGCCCGAACCTGAACATCCCCTTCGCCATAATATTTTTTTAGATTCTTCGCTTCCAATATTTTCATAGACCTTCTTTCCACCTTTCCGTCATTTTATTGTATTAGGTAATTGCGAAACTATGTTTTCGAAGGCTTTCGTTGTACAAAATAGACAATCACCGCAGGGCACGCTTTCGCTGCACTGTCGCTCACAACGGTGCATAAGACGCCAAAATACAGCGTCTAAGCACCGGCGGCGACACAGCGTCCTGCTTGCGATTTGTCTATTTTGCACAACTGCTGTCTTGAAATAATGCGTTTCGCAATTACCTAATTTTATTGTATCAGACGTCTCTGACAGTATTCTTACAAAAAGCCGGTAAAGTTATGACAATTTTGTCAGAATCCAGTCAAATACATATAGACGCATCTTTATAGCCCTATGTTCATAAAAAAAGAAAGGCCCCCGGTAAACATGACCGGAAAGCCTTCTATCCTTATCAGAAACTGCGGCGCATTCAGAAAACTATGCCGCGGCCCCTTCTGCTTCATCTTTCGAATATAATATTTTCAAAATAATCGGTGTTAAAATCGATGATACTATGATCAACAGAATTACCGATGTAAAATATACCGGTGTCAACAAGCCCGCCGTAAGTCCCTTTTGCGATACGATCAACGCTACCTCGCCTCTTGTCATCATACCGACACCGATCTTCAACGAATCCCGGCCGTTGAACTTACAAAGGCGCGCTACCAATCCACATCCGATAATCTTGGAGATCAGTCCCGTTGCCACGAACGCTATGGAAAAAATCAGGATTCCCATGCTCATGCTGTCCACATTCGTTTTCAGACCGATACTCGCGAAGAAAATCGGGCCGAACATAATATAGGAATTGGTATCCATCTTTTCCGCAATGTATTTGGAATCTCGAATGGAGCACAAAATAATTCCCGCTACATAGGCACCCGTAATATCTGCAATACCGAAATATTTCTCGGCAATATATGCCATCCCAAGGCAGAACGCCAATCCCGCGATCGGAATACGCCTTGTATGCGGATATCTGGTATCTACCATTTTGAAAATCTTATAGCTGATAAAACCAACCACAATCGCAAATAAAAAGAACAATACCGTATTGGCAAGTACGGCCGTCGGCTTTGACTCCGGATTTTTGAATCCGATAACAAAGGTAAGAACAATAATGCCGATTACATCATCGATAATTGCAGCACTCAGTATGGTCGTACCGACTTTTCCTTTTATTTTTCCCATTTCCTTTAAGGATTCCACCGTAATGCTGACGGACGTAGCCGTAAGAATCGTACCGACGAATACTGCCTTGTAAAATCCCTCCGAACCCCATGGTGATGCTCCATAAAATGCCATATAAAGAAGAGCACCGCAGCCTAACGGGATGAATACGCCCGAACAGGCTATCAACGCAGCAATCGGACCGGTTTTCACCAGATCTTTTAAATCCGTTTCCAGACCCGCAGAAAACATCAGCAGGATTACGCCGATCTCCGCCATCTGTGCGAGAAAATCTGATTGACTCACCCATCCCAGCACGCTCGGCCCGATTAAAAGTCCTGCAATGATTTCTCCTACTACCTGCGGCGCTTTGCATTTTCGAGCAAGAATTCCGCATAACTTTGCGGAAATGATAATAATCGCCAAATCCCTGAATACTAAATATGATTCCACTTTCCTCTCCCTCTTTCATTCATAACTATGAAATCTCCCAAATTCCATACGCTATTTTATATCCGGGCACATCTTTTGTCAATAAGCCTGTATACATCATTCTGTACAACAGTAACAATTCCGGCGCCGGACAGGGCGGTGTATGGTTCCTGCGAAGGTCCTTGAAAAGCGCCGGTGCTTAGCGAGGTTCCTCACGAGCTTAGCATCCGTTGCTGCTTTTCGCGGAGCGAAAGCGTACCTTCAAAGGAACCATACACCGCCCTGTCCGGCGCCGGAATTGTTACCTACAACATTTACTCCCTACATTTATTCAATAGAAAAACATGGAAACTGCTTCCCTGTCCCGGCTTGGAAGATACGGTAATATAACCCTTTTCATGCTGTAAAATAAGCTGGGCGAGATATAATCCGAGACCGCTTCCCTCCTGCTGCTCCACTGCCTTTCCACGATAAAAACGCTGGAAGATACGATGATACTCACTCTCCTGGATGCCAATTCCTTCATCCGAAATGGTAATTCTCGTATAGATATCCATTCTGAGGATTGCAATTTTTACGGGACTGTTCTCCGGCGAATATTTGACTGCATTTTCCAGAATATTTGTCATTGCTTCCGCCGTCCACTTAGGATTATGATAAAGTTCGAAATCCTGAAATTCTTCTACGGACAACTGTATCTGTTTCGCAGAAGCCTGCGCGTATACGGAGCCTACCGCTTTTGCAATCGTGGCTTTGATTCCAGTATTTTCCGCCTGAAACTGAATCATGCCGTTTTCCAGCTGGGACGCTTTCAGGAGACTGTTCATCAGCCACTGCATTTTTTCGACCTGTGTTTCGGTATGCTCCAGAAATTCTTTTTGCTGCACTTCTGTCAGCGTATCACCCCGCAGAAGCTCCATATTCATGACGATATTGGCTAAAGGCGTCTTTAACTGATGGGACAGGTCCGAAATCAATTCCATGACCTGGTCTTTCTCTTCCATGGCCCGTTCTTCTTTAAACCGTGCGCTGCCCAGAATCTGAATGAGATTTGTGACCATTTTAGACTCCCGCGTCTCATATAATTCATGTATGCGCACACCTTCGATGTTCCCGCTTTGAAAATTTTCCAGGATGCTTTCCAGTATTTTCCATTCCTTTAAAAAATAAATAACAACAAAAACCAGCAGCAACATACACAACAGCAATCCGATTCCGAATATCCAGACAAGCGCTTCCGCATTCATGCCTTGTCCTCCCATAAATAACCCATTCCCTGAATCGTGCGGATGCGGTTCTCTCCCAGTTTCTTACGAAGCCGGCTGATATTGACGGAAAGCGTATTCTCTTCTACAAAATTCCCGTCCGCATCCCAGATATGCTGTAAAATCTGTTCCTTCATGAGAACCTGACCTTTATTTTCCAGAAAATACTGTAAAAGCCGAAACTCTGTCATCGTCAGATCGATTTCTTCTTCTCCCCGAAAAGCATGGAGTGTTTTTGTATCCAGCGACAATTCCCCGGAACGCAGAAACGTATCGGTTCCGGCCTTTTCCTGTCTCCGGTTCAGAATATTCTGCACTCGAATTTTCAGGACAGAAACGGAAAAAGGTTTCGTCATATAATCATCAGCCCCGCTGGTCAGTCCCATGATTTCATCCACTTCCAGATCGCGCGCCGTCAGCATCAAAATTGGAATGTCAAAACGGCTCCTCACCTTTTTGCAGAAATCAATACCGTCCCCGTCCGGCAGATTCAAATCCAATATGAGCGCATCCGGCTTTTCCTTTTCCAAAAGCATATAACCGTCTTTGCTTGTCTGCGCCGTACATACCTCCCAGCCATCCTGCTCAAAAGCAAAAGAAATTCCACGGCTCAATCCCGCATCGTCTTCTATAATCAATATTTTCATCATAACACCCCTCATCCGCTTCAACGGATATTACTAATATATTGGAAGAACGCCGTATTTCAGGCGTTCTTTCGTGTGAGAAAGGTTCGCAACGCGAACCGTAAAAGTTCTTAGCGAAACGCCCATTGGCGCCACACCGTCAGGTGTGTTGGCCTTTAGAACTTCTCTTCACACTACTATATCATAAATTAGGTAATTGCGAAACGCATGATTCCAAGATAGCAGTTGTGCAAAATAGACAAATCGCAAGCAGGGTGCTATGTCGCCGCCGGTGTTTAGACGCCGTATTTTGGCGTCATATGCACCGTTGCGAGCGACAACGCAGCGAAAGCGTGCCCTGCGGTGATTGTCTATTTTGTACAACGGAGCCTTCGAAAACATCGTTTCGCAATTGCTTACTATATCATAAAGCCTGCTAAAGAGCATCTCTAAACCTCTATTTAAAAAATCTTATAATGTGTATTGACAAGTGATATATACTGTTATATACTGTTTATCATAAAATAATAGAAAGATAAAGTAACAGAAAGGATGAAGGAAAAGTGTCCATATGAACATCATAATAAGTAACTCATCGATGGTACCGATTTATGAACAGATTACAGGACAGATCAAGGCAATGATCATGGACGGACGGCTGTTGGAGGAAACGCCGCTGCCTTCGGTCAGGTCTCTGTCCGGCGATTTGAAGATCAGCGCACTGACGGTCAAAAAAGCTTACGATTCTCTGGAAGAGGACGGTTTTATCGTTACGGTGCATGGAAAAGGAAGCTTTGTCGCGCGAGGCAACCAGAATCTCCTGCAGGAAGAAAAAAGAAAAGAAGTAGAAGCCGAACTGGAAAAGGCCATTCAGGACGGACGTAAATGCGGCATGAGCGATGCCGAAATCAGGGAGTTATTTGACCTGATCATAGTGTGAGAAGTACTTATAAGACTCATGCCAAAGGACATTTCGCCAAGAAGTACTAAGTCTCACACTGGAGAATGCCTAAAAAGCGGCATTCTCATTCGAAAGAATGCCCAAAATACGGGGATTCTTCCAATAAAATTAAAATGAGGAGAATAACAATGCTATTACGACTGGAAAACGTACAGAAACAATATAAAGATTTCTGCCTGAATTGTTCTTTGCAGGTAGAAGAGGGTTGTATCACAGGAATCATCGGCGCAAACGGAGCCGGCAAGAGCACGACCTTCAATGCAATTCTCGGATTGATTGAAACAGACGGCGGCATGATTGAAATTTTCGGTAAAGACAGCCGGAAAATAACGGTTTCGGATAAACAACAAATCGGTGTCGTCCTTGCGGAAAGCACCTTCACCGATATTCTTACCATTCAGGATATCCTTCCCGTTATGGAAGCGATGTATCCCGCTTTTGAGAGAGAGAACTTTCTCCGAAAATGCGGACAGTATGATTTACCGCTGAAAAAACCGATCAAGGATTTTTCCACCGGTATGAAGGCCAAATTCAAGCTGCTCCTCGCCATGAGCTACGGGGCGAAGCTTCTCATACTGGACGAACCCACATCCGGCCTGGACGCCGTTGTCAGAAGCGATCTGCTGGATGAGATGCGGGAATATATGAAACAGGACGGCAGAGCCATTCTCGTCAGCTCTCATATTTCCACCGACCTGGAAGGACTGTGCGACGACTTATATTTCATACAGAACGGTGAAGTCCTCTTTCACGAAGATACGGATGTCATTCTTTCGGACTATGCGGTTTTAAAGGTAAACGATGAGCAATACCGCTCAATGGATAAGAACTATATCACTTACGAAATGAAAGAAGCTTTCGGCTATAAACTTCTGACAAAAGAAAAACAGTTCTATCTGGATAATTATCCGGGAATTGTTGCAGAAAAAGGAAGTATTGACGAAATTATGCTGATGATCACAAAAGGGGGATTATTACAATGAAGGGATTATTAATCAGAGATTATAAAATCATACTGCATAACAAAAAAATGTTTGTCATTCTTTTAATCGTACAGATGCTGGCTCTGCAGAACTATAATGGATACAGTTTTCTGATCGGGTATACGGTGATGATATTTGTACTGCTGATCCTAAATACGATAACGATGGACGAATACTACAAAGGCATTCCTTTCCTCATGACGATGCCGATCAGGCGGGAAACCTATGTAACAGAAAAATACGTTCTTATGCTGGGTTTCAGTTTTCTGGGCGCCATGCTCAGTACGGCGCTCGTTATCCTGCTTCACCGCGGAATAATGCGGGAAATTTTACTGGAAAGCATTCTCATTTATGTTATTCTCGCCCTGTTCCAGCTGTTCATGCTGCCGATACAATTAAAATTCGGCGGTGAAAAAGGAAGAATCGTATTGATAGGACTTCTTTCATGTATTACGGTCATCGCCACTTCCCTTAACACGATTCTGCCCAGTGCTTTCGGAATGCAGGGCATGATTGGAAATCTGATGCGGAATATGCTCACAGGCTTTCTTTCCCTGCCATCCGGAATGATGGTATTCATTCTTCTGTTGGTGTTCATTGCCTGCCTTACGATTTCATATTGTATCAGTCTGCAGGTCATGCGGAAGAAAGAATTTTAAGAACAGGCACATTTATGGAAAGGCGTATGGAACAGCGATGAACCATACGCCTTTCGATGTCCAACAATGAGAAATTCTTGAAAAAACGAGTAACCAATGCTACACTAGTCTTATAGTAAATGGCATAACAAATTTCTGCTTCCGGCTCTTGCCAAAGTCATATATGAAAGCTCTTGCAAGGCCGAAAGCGAAATTTTTAATGTCATTAACTATAACAAAAAAACAACTCTAGGAAAAGGAGAGATGGAAGATGAGCAAAATAACATTTGATTACTCCAAAGCCGCTTCTTTTGTAAAAGACAATGAAGTGGAATCCATGAAAAAACTGGCTTTGGATGCAAAAGAAGTGCTTGTAGGAAAGACTGGCGCAGGAAACGATTTTCTGGGATGGATTGATCTCCCGGTCAATTACGATAAGGAAGAATTTGCAAGAATTAAGAAAGCAGCAGAAAAAATTCAGAGCGACTCGGAAGTACTCTTAGTCATCGGCATCGGCGGCTCCTATCTGGGTGCAAGAGCGGCAATCGAATTTTTAAGACACAGCTTCTATAATGTAGTGGACAAGTCCATCAGAAAAACACCGGAAATTTATTTTGTCGGAAATTCTATCAGCTCCACCTATATTAAACATTTGATCGATGTTATCGGCGACAGAGATTTTTCCATCAACATGATTTCCAAATCCGGCACGACGACGGAACCGGCGATTGCTTTCCGCGTGTTCAAGGAAATGGCTGAAAAGAAATACGGCAAAGAGGGTGCGGCTAAGAGAATCTATGCAACGACCGATAAAGCAAGGGGTTCCCTGAAAAATCTCGCGACGGAAGAGGGATATGAGTCCTTTGTCGTTCCGGATGATGTAGGCGGACGTTTCTCCGTTCTTACAGCAGTCGGCCTGCTGCCAATCGCTGTATCCGGCGCAGATATCGACAAATTAATGGAAGGCGCGGCAGAAGGCAGAAAAATGGCTCTGGAAGCTCCTTTTGAAGAGAATGATTCCTTACAATATGCGGCTCTTCGGAATATTCTGTTAAGAAAAGGCAAGAACGTCGAGATTCTTGCTAACTACGAGCCGAGTGTTCACTATGTTTCCGAATGGTGGAAACAGCTGTACGGCGAATCCGAAGGAAAAGACCAGAAAGGTATTTTCCCGGCAAGCGTAGACCTGACGACTGATTTGCATTCTATGGGACAGTTCATTCAGGACGGCGCAAGAATCATGTTCGAAACCGTTCTGAACATCGAAACGAGCAGAGAAGAGATTTTGATCGGTGAAGAACCCGTCGATTTGGACGGCCTGAACTATCTGGCCGGCAAGAGCGTAGATTTCGTAAACAAAAGCGCGATGAACGGAACAATCCTTGCACACACCGACGGACAGGTTCCGAACTTTATCGTCAATATTCCGGAAGTAAACGAATTCTATCTGGGCGAATTGTTCTATTTCTTTGAATTTGCCTGTGGTGTCAGCGGTTATTTACTGGGTGTGAATCCTTTCAACCAGCCTGGCGTTGAAGGCTACAAGAAGAATATGTTCGCATTACTTGGTAAACCAGGTTATGAAGCCCAAAGAGAAGAGCTTCTGAAGAGATTATAGCCCCATTGAAATCCACCAGATTTTCTTCAAATTTGGTGGATTTCAAATATTTGACGATATTTTTGACAAAGAGGTACGAAGGTTGAAAGAACTGCAGTCTTTCAACCGCAAGTTTGTGCCTGATGGCCCAAACCCGCAGGCTGAGGAAAGGCATGGTTATAAAGATGAATGAGGGGGAACTTAAAAATCGAAGGATCATCATCAAAAATACTGAAAATGACCAGGTCATTGCGGATACCCGGATTATCCGGTATAACAGTTCATCCAATTCCGTTATGATCAGTGCAGCCAGTCTTTTAGAAAAAAAATTTTATAACATTTCCGCATTTATTTTTTCAGAAAACAGTCTATATGAATCCTATGGTACGATCCGGGGAACCGTTACCGGAAATGAAATCGAAGTCTTTCTTGGAAAAAGCAGGGAAAAAGAAGACCGTGCCAAGACCAGATATCCGATTTCCGTAGAAGGAAACGTCAAGGGAATCTATATTGACGATAAAGAAATTTCACTTCATCGGGGCATTCATATCGAAACGATCAACATGAGCGCAAATGGCATTCTGATCAAAGCGGACGCCGGAAGTTTTGATACGGGAGAAATGTTCACATTGGTTCTGGAGATGGGAAAAGACACGCTGGAGCTGCAATGCGAAGTTGTAAGAATACAGAGCGGCAAAGAACTGCTCGAAGAATATGGCTGCAGAATCGATGAAATCAAGGTACTGCAGGGAAAGGAACAGAAATAAATGGATTCCGAACGACTGATGCCTCTTCCAATCGAATATTTATGGGATGGTCATGTATTAAAAAATGATATTTTCAATCATACAGGCGCCGTTATGCTGCTGCCCAAAGGGGAAACCATTACCCGGCCCAAGCTGAACCGGCTTTTGCAGTTTTACGGAAAAGACAAATATATCATGGTACATGAGGACACTTATCTGGAAATTATGTCGGATGATCATGCACCTCTTAAAGCGCGTCAGGAAATGACGGAACAATACATGGGCTACACCAAACTGCACCGGAATATCGGAAGCATTTTTCAGGCCCCTGATCTCGATTTCCAGTTAAGCAGCGCGCAAATGGACCCCTTAGTTGAGGCAATCTCAGAAAAACTTGTCCAATTCGATCCGATCATGATTTTTTCCTGTATTAATTTTCCACGTCCGATGGATGAAGGGCTGCAGCGCCATTCGCTGAATGTCGCGCTCCTGAACGGTATTCAGGCGGAATGGCTGAAGCTCACGCCGGAAGATGTCAAAATATTTACGCTGGCCGGCCTGCTGCACGATATCGGTAAGACAATGATACCGGAAGAAATTCTGAACGCGCCGCGCAAACTGACAGATGAAGAATTAAAGGTCATGCGGATGCACCCTCTTTATTCGGACAGACTGCTCGGCGATAAGTTCGGCAGCAGCGTCAGACTGGCCGCCAGACATCATCATGAAAAGCTGAACGGCAAAGGCTATCCTGATGGCATCCAGGGCGAAGAAATAGACCTGTGCGCCAGAGTAACAGCAATTTCCGACATTTATGATGCCATGATATCCGCAAGAAGCTATAAAGGCGCCAGACTTCCTTTGAGTGTTCTTGATATGTTCTATAAAGAAGAATTTGACGGCCTCGACAGAGGGCTTGTCATGCGTTTTCTGAAAAACATGCGTCTGAAATATACGAATAAGCCGGTCATTATGTCCAACGGTGAAAGAGGTATTATACGCTACATACCGCCCAACGATGCCGGTCATCCGATTGTACAGCAGGATGACGAAGTAAAGCAGGCCAACGAGGAATGGTACTGCCGGGAGATGGTAGCGGTTTATTAAGAATCATTTCAACGATTATGAAATCGTCGCTTCAAAGCGGCGGTTTTTTATTTTTCTTATAAAAAATTCTCATAAAAAAATTTTACAAATTAGTATTGACATAAAGGTTAGTTAGTGCTAACTTATAAATACAAAGGTTAGCTAATGCTAACTGCTGACAGGACAATTCCATACAAAATCATAAAGGAGATAAGCATATGCCATTATTATTAGCAAAAGTAGGAGAATCCAATCTGATTAAAAAAGTGACCGGCAAAGAGGAAACCAGATTATTTCTGGAAAAACTAGGTTTTGTGACCGGAGCCGCCATTACAGTCATCTCTTCCATCGGAGGAAATTTAATCGTTAATATTAAAGACTCGCGCGTTGCCATTGACAGGAATATGGCAAAGGGCATCTTTATTTAAAAAAGTTTTAAATAAAGTAAACTTCATTTAAAACAAAATGAGAGAGGAGCTGTGAGAAAATATGAAAACATTACGAAGCGCAAAACCGGGCGATACCGTAAAGGTGACAAAAATCAACGGTGAAGGCGCCCTGAAACGCCGTATCATGGATATGGGTGTTACAAAAGGCGTTGAAATTTATGTCAGGAAAGTAGCGCCGCTCGGCGATCCTGTGGAAGTTACGGTCAGAGGATATGAATTATCCGTCCGCAAAGCAGATGCCGAAATGATCGAAATCGCATAAAATATAGAAAGGAACCAGAAAAATGGGAATTACAATAGCGTTGGCAGGAAACCCGAACTGCGGTAAAACAACATTATTCAACGCACTAACAGGTGCGAACCAGTTTGTCGGGAACTGGCCGGGTGTTACCGTAGAAAAGAAAGAAGGAAAACTGAAAGGGAACAAAGACATTGCCATCATGGATTTACCCGGCATCTACTCTTTATCCCCCTATACATTAGAGGAAGTCGTTGCAAGAAACTATTTGCTCAAAGAAAGACCAGACGTTATCTTAAATATCGTAGACGGTACGAATCTGGAACGAAATCTGTATCTTTCCACACAGCTGCTTGAACTCGGAATTCCGGTCGTCATGGCAGTCAACATGATGGATATCGTTACAAAGACCGGCGATCAGATACATACGGATAAACTGAGCCGGAAGCTCGGCTGTGAAGTCGTCGAAATCTCCGCTTTAAAGGGAACGGGCGTACAGGAAGCGGTAAATAAAGCTATTTCTGCAGCGGGAAAAAATGCCGCTCCGGTGCATACCTTTGCGGAAAGCGTAGAATCCTCTATTCAATTTGTCGCAGACGAACTCGGCATGGATGTTCCGGAAGAACAGAAAAGGTTCTTTGCGATCAAACTTCTGGAAAAGGATGATAAGATTTCGGAACAGTTAAAAAGAGTTCCCAATGTATCCGGTATCATCACATCGCTGGAAAAAGAATTCGATGACGATACGGAAAGCATCATTACAAATGAAAGATATGTATATATTTCTTCTATTATTGAAGAATGCTGTACCAGAAACAGAAAAGAAAAGCTGACAACTTCCGATAAAATTGATAAAATAGTAACGAACCGTATCCTTGCTCTTCCGATTTTTGCGGTCGTTATGTTCATTGTTTATTATGTATCCGTTACAACGGTCGGTGCAGTCCTGACAGACTGGACAAATGACGTTCTCTTCGGTGAGATCATTCCGCCCGCTATCGAAAGCGTATTAACAGCCATCCGCTGTGCGGACTGGTTACAGGGACTGATTCTCGACGGTATCATTGCCGGTGTCGGCGCGGTACTCGGCTTTGTACCGCAGATGCTCGTACTGTTCATCTTCCTTGCTTTTCTGGAAGGATGCGGATACATGGCGAGAATTGCCTTCATCATGGATCGTATTTTCCGTAAATTCGGACTTTCCGGTAAATCCTTTATTCCGATCATGATCGGTACCGGATGCGGTGTACCCGGCGTTATGGCTTCCCGCACGATTGAAAGCGAACGCGACCGAAGAATGACCGTCATGACAACGACCTTTATCCCCTGCGGCGCAAAACTTCCAATCATTGCATTAATCGCAGGCGCGCTCTTCAACGGCGCATGGTGGGTTGCCCCAAGCGCATATTTCGTCGGCATTGCGGCAATTATCTGCTCCGGTATTATCTTGAAAAAAACAAAAATGTTCGCAGGCGATCCGGCTCCTTTCGTTATGGAATTGCCCGCATATCACCTTCCTACGGTCGGCAGCGTACTCAGAAGCATGTGGGAACGCGGATGGTCCTTTATTAAAAAAGCAGGCACGATCATCCTTTTATCTACCATCGTCCTCTGGTTCTTAATGAGCTTCGGCTGGGTAGACGGCTCTTTCGGTATGCTGGAAGCAGAACAGCTCGACAGCAGCATTCTGGCAGGCATCGGCGGCATTGCAGCGCCTCTCTTCATTCCTCTCGGATGGGGCGACTGGAAAATGGCAGTTGCAGCGGTATCCGGCCTGATTGCAAAAGAAAATGTCGTAGGTACTTTTGGTATGTTGTTCGGTTTCGCAGAAGTTGCGGAAGACGGTGCAGAAATCTGGGGACAGCTTGCCGGCAGTATGACAGCGACAGCCGCTTACTCTTTCCTTGTATTTAACCTTCTGTGCGCACCCTGTTTTGCCGCAATGGGCGCGATCAAGAGAGAAATGAACAGCAGAAAATGGTTCTGGTTCGCGATCGGATACCAATGCGGTCTGGCTTATCTCGTATCCTTGTGCGTATACCAGATTGGAAATGTTTTCGCGGCAGGAACATTCGGTGTTGGAACAGCGGCCGCAATCTTAATCATCATTGCTTTCCTCTATCTGTTATTCAGACCTTACTCGGAAAGCAAAACATTAAAGCTTAGTGTCAACACAAAATAATAAAAATCAAGAATGGAGATTGTTATGGGAACAGTCATTACTTTGGTAATCATAGCTACGGCCGTTTTACTCGCAGTCAGAAGCATGGTACGGGATAAGAAAAACGGTAAATCCTTACAGTGCGGCGGCGACTGCAGTCACTGTGGCGGCCATTGTCATTAATCCTTTATCGAAAAGGCTATCGCAAGATAGCCTTTTCTAATATATCGACTGCCCGCTCATTTTCTTCCAGACAATAGGATATGATCTCGTCTTTCCCTTTGCTCGCTACAATGCTCGTATCCGCACCCAGCTGCACAAAACAGATATAATTTTCAATCGTTTCCATCCGGGATGCTTCCACCTTACAGAGATTCTGCGGGTAATTCTGATTTTCCTCAATCATTCTGAGCCGATAGTCTTCCAATGCCTGCTCGACCGCACCGACATAATCTTCTTTGGCGTGAATGATGATCAGCCTGTCCATATTTGTCTCCGTACTCGGCTTTTCCGCCAGAAATTCGATATACATATTCCGCGTAATTCCCGTTTCACTCTCCAGTTCTTCTTCCGATATGAAAATTTCGGGCCAATAGCGCTCAACCAGTTCTTCTTTTACCTCTTCCCGCAGCTGCGTTAAAGTAGGAAACGTTTTCTTTGCATATTGTTCCTCATTTTCCACATAAGAGCTTCCCACCGGTATTTCCAGTATCTCATTCTGTTCATCAATATTTCTTTTGTTATTTACCATCTCCCCTGTCGGAGTGCTTTCACTGCATCCTGACAGACTGCATAAAACCAGGCCGGCCGTCAATACTATCATTATCTTTTTTTTCATCATTTTATTGTCATGCTCCTTTCTATTATCCATTGTAACCTTTTTACGAATTTGGTATACTATACCATATTTGAATTTTTAAATTATATTGAATTCGGAGCAGATATGTTATTTAATTCTTTTCTATTTATATTTATATTTCTGCCGCTTACACTGATCGGCTGGTATTTATTGAATCATTTTGAACGTTATGAACTGGCAAAGGTTTTCCTGGCCGGTATGTCGTTATGGTTCTATGGTTATTTCAACGTTTACTATCTTGCTATTATTGTAGTCAGCATCGCAGTCAATTATTTATTAAGCTGGCTTCTTACTCATGCCCGGACAAAACTTGCGAACCGGGCCGGATTGTTTGTCGGCCTTTTATTCAATTTAGGACTGCTCTTTTATTTCAAATATTATGACTTCTTTATCGAAAACCTGAATCTGGCTTTTCATGCGGATTTCACCCTGAAACATATTTTGCTGCCTCTTGGCATCAGCTTCTTTACCTTCCAGCAGCTTTCTTTTATCATAGACCGCTGTCTTGGCAGGGCGGAACACTATTCCTTTATCAATTATGTGACCTTTGTCACCTTTTTCCCGCAGCTCATCGCAGGACCGATCGTTTTATATAAGGAAATGATTCCTCAGTTTGAGGATACGGCAAACCGCAAGCTGAACGCACAGAATTTTTCACAGGGCATCGTCCTGTTCGTCCTCGGACTTGGTAAAAAAATTCTGCTCGCCGATGTTCTCGCGCTCGTTGTAAATTACGGTTTTGCACAGACCTTTAGTCTGGACACGCCCTCGACCGTTCTCGTCATTCTGGCTTATACTTTTGAAATCTATTTCGATTTCAGCGGTTATTCCGACATGGCGATGGGACTGGGCAGAATGTTCAATATCATTCTTCCCGTCAATTTCAATTCCCCTTATCGGGCCTGTTCGGTCAAAGAGTTATGGCAGCGCTGGCATATGACGCTTTCCCGCTTTTTCGTCACTTATGTTTATATTCCGCTCGGAGGCAGCAAAAAAGGAAAGCTGCGGACAATACTTAATACGATCGTCATATTTTTCCTGAGCGGCCTCTGGCACGGGGCGGCGTGGACTTATATTGCATGGGGCACGATGCAGGGACTTCTCGTTGTCTGGGATAATCTCGGCATTGTCGGTATCAAAGGAAGAGCGGAAAAACATCCGGCAAAATTTCATATTCCGGCATGGCTCGGATGGATCCTGACCTTCGGCTTTTTTAATCTTTCTCTGTTCTTTTTCCGAAGTGAAAGCATGGCCGGCGCCATACAAATGTTCCGAAATCTGGGCGCAATGAATTATACGGGAAAAATGTTCGAAGTCGCTTCAACGCTGGACATCCCGGAATTTTACGTTATAAAAGAAGCGCTCGGCATCATGGCGCCTCAGCTTACCGGTTATGCTTATCTGGGACTGCTGCTTTTTTATCTGGCTCTGTCCTTCTTCATGATCACCCGGAAAAATGTCCTGGAAATCGCGAAGAATGGAAAACTTACTTCCGGTAAATGCTGGGCAGTCACGGCAGTTTTCGTATGGTGTGTCATCTCCTTATCACAGGTCAGCACTTTCTTATACTTTAATTTCTAAAAACCAATAAAGAAAGGCGGTGGAACGCAAATGACAGAACAGAAATTTATTAAATCTTTTTTTATAAGAAGTATCGGGGCTCTTCTGCTCATCATTGCGATTATTATATTGTTCGACCCTTTTTATCAATATCATAAGCCGCTCCCCGGCCTCAAGAGCGTGCTCACGGACAAAGAATACCAGTGCATCGGAACGCTGCGCAATTTCGATTACGACAGTCTGATTGTCGGTTCTTCCGTCTGTGAAAATTATAACAATACATGGTTCGATAACGGCTTCGGATGCCGGACGATCAAAGCAATCCGTTCCTACGGCGCGACCGCCGACCTGTGTTATCTGCTCGATGTCGCTTATGAGAACCGGGATTTGAAATATGTATTTTATAACATCGACCCCTCTTCTCTTTCCGCCAGTACGGAAACGACCTACGAGTCCACCGGCTGTCCGATGTACCTGTATGATACCAATTTTTTGAACGATTATCCTTATGTCCTGAATAAGGACATCCTTTTGGAAAAAATTCCATACATGCTCGCTTTTTCCGTAAAAAGCGACTATGACGAGGGAAATTCCTATAACTGGGCACAATGGAAGTTTTTCAGTGCAGAGCTTGCAACGGGAATGTACAATAGATTATCCTCCATCAGACCCATGCAGGAAAAAACTTATTATGCGGAAGAACTTGCAGGAAACATTGCATTATTGACCAATATGGTCAATACACATCCTGAAACGACCTTTAAATTTTTCTTTCCGCCCTATTCCATGCTCTGGTGGGATAATGTTTACCGGAGCGGCGAGCGGGATGCTTATCTTTACAACGAAGAACAGGCAATTGCCGCACTCCTGGAATATGACAATGTAGAAATATACTATTATCAGGACGAAGAAGATATTATTACGAACCTGGACTTATACATGGATATGATCCATTTCTCCAAAGACATCAATCAAGTCATCTGCAATAAACTGATTGCCGGAGAGAACAGACTGACGAAAGAAAACTATCAGGAACGGATTCAAAATATGTACGAGCTTTCAGAAAGAATCGTACAGGAGGATATCCTGGAATATTATCCAAATTAATAACTCCGTAAATAACGGAGTACACGCAGGAATGAAGCGCGACAGCAATTGCGAAACGCATTACTCCAGGACAGCAGTTGTGCAGGTTTCGCAATTACCTGTCAAAATAAATCAACAAAAGGAGACGGATAAAACATGAAACTGATATCATGGAATGTGAACGGACTGCGGGCCTGCATGGGCAAAGGATTCATGGAATTTTTTAACGAAACGGAAGCAGATATTTTCTGCTTACAGGAGACAAAATTACAGGAAGGACAGATTTCTCTGGAACTGCCAGGCTACCACCAATACTGGAATTATGCAGAAAAAAAGGGGTATTCCGGTACAGCTGTTTTCACAAAGGAAGAGCCGCTTTCCGTCACTTACGGAATCGGCATCGAAGAGCATGACCACGAAGGACGCGTCATTACGCTGGAATTTCCGGAATTTTATGTAACGACTGTTTATACGCCCAATTCACAGCGAGAACTCACCAGACTGGCCTATCGCATGCAGTGGGAAGACGATTTCCTCCGATTTATCAAAAAACTGGAAGAAAAGAAACCCGTCATTTTCTGCGGCGATCTGAACGTAGCGCATCAGGAAATTGATTTGAAAAATCCAAAGACCAACCGCAAAAATGCCGGCTTTACCGACGAAGAGCGGGCAAAGTTCACGACTGTTACAAAATCCGGTCTGATAGATACCTTCCGATATTTCTATCCCGACCTGGAAGGAGCCTATTCCTGGTGGTCTTACCAGTTCCATGCAAGAGAGAAAAATGCAGGATGGCGCATTGACTATTTTGTGGTCTCCGAAAGCCTGAAAGAAAAGCTGGAGGATGCGGTCATTTATAAGGATATTATGGGCTCTGACCATTGCCCCGTAGGACTGCTTATAAAATGATATCAGGATAAAGAACAAAGATAAAAATAACGGATGAATGACAAAATGACAATGGGAAGAAAATGGATTTACTGTATTTTAATCGGAATCAGTTCAGTATTGCTTTTAGGCCTGAATAAGCTATCTGAATATCGAGATACAGACAATGGAGCTTTAATCGAGAATATAGGAGAAAACGGAGATTATACGGCGGATAATGCTTTTATTCGTGTAGCAGGACATGAAATCGCACTCTTGCAAAAGGATGACCAGTATTATGCGTTTCTCCCTTCCGCCTGCAAAAATGCGGATGTGGAACCGGAAATACCCGCGGGCATAGAGCCTTCTTCCATTGTATGGATGTATTCCGAAAATATTCCGGCAGTGTTTATCGATACGGAATCGGGAACATCGGACGAAATCAACAGCGACAAAAACTGCAGGGAGCCGGGATACATCTCCGTACTGGAAGCGGATGGCAGTACAGACTTCCAGCTTCCGCTCACTTATATAAAAGGCCGCGGAAATACTTCTTTTACGGAATTTGAAAAAAAACCTTATCAGATCAAACTGGCCGATGACATTCCATTTCTTGGAATGGATTCTGCCAAAAAATGGATTTTTGTTTCCAATTCCGCAGACCCGACATTATTACGAAATGCACTGTCCAGAAATCTTGCAAATCATCTCGGACTGGCACAATCGGAGGAAGGCGTATTTGTCGATTTATATTTAAACGGTGAATATGTGGGAAATTATTACGTCGTAGAGAAAATAGAGGTTGAAAAAGAACGCCTTAATATTACAGATTTGGAAAAAATAACTGAAATTGTAAATAATGAAACGGACTTAGGACTCTATGAAACGGCATGGACAGATACGACAAAAGCAAAACAAATACCCGATGACCCCGATAATATCACGGGCGGATATCTGATCGAACGGGATTTTGACGACAGATTCCTGAAAGAGGTCGAAAATAACGAAAGTTATTTTATTACGGATGCCCAGGAATCTTTTATCCTTCGCTCACCGGAATATGCTTCGGAAAATCAGATTGCATATATCAACGAATATGTCCAGAATGTGGAAAATGCAATTCTTTCTCCCAATGGAACAGACGCTAACACTGGAAAATACTATACGGATATGATAGATTTGGATTCTTTTGTCAGAAAATACCTGTTAGAAGAAGTAACCGCCAATTATGACGGCGGTGTAGCGAGTTCCTATTTCTATAAAGATATCGATTCCATAAGCGATAAACTGTATGCCGGTCCGGTCTGGGATTATGATGTAACATGGGGAAATGCGCCCGCTTATCTTGGCCATATCTCTTCTTCTCCTGACAGACTCACCAGACTCGCCGCCCACAGAGATTCTTCCGTCTGGTTTTCCGCTCTGTATAACAAGCAGGAATTTTATGAGGAACTCATCGCCTGTTATCAAAGCGAAATAAGCGGTCATCTATTGACACTTGCTGAGGATGTGCTTCCACAGCTTGTCGAAATGACCAATGCTTCTGCCGCAATGGACAGAGTCCGCTGGGATGAACAATATATTCTAAACGGAGATACCGCAGAAAGAGAAGAAGAAACCGCCTTTTTATACAATTATATTGTAAAGCACAAAGCTTTTCTGGACAAGGCGTGGATAGAACAGGTTCCTGTGCACCAGATATCCCTGTATGTTGAAAATACCATCTATGATACTTTATATGTTTTTGAGGGGGAAACCCTTCCGGTCTTTCACGAAACAGATTTCGATTACGCACAGTTTTCCCATTGGGCCGCACCGGACGGCTCTATACCGGATATGAATGCTCCTGTATATGAAAACATGGATTTCCATGCTGTTCTGCAATATGACTAATAGTATCTCCACTTATTCGGAGATACTATTAGTTATTGTACTTGCTTCAAAATCTTTGCCCCCTGTACTTCCGATATGCCCGGAATACACAGAATACCGAAACAAAGAACGCAATCCCTATGGGCATCAGCCAGATATCATCAATAAAATCAATAGTCTCTCCAATTACCATAAAAACAGGCGCCGCGGTCAGCAGTTTTCCGATTCCGTGAAAGCCGTTCGTAAACATCGCAACGAGAACAGGAGCGCCCCAGCAGACCGCACTCATTGTCACCGCATGAAAAGAACTCTTACAGAGGGCGGAGATACACATCGTGATTGCGCATAATGAAAGAATACCGAAGAAACTGAGCATCAGTACCATGAAAATATAAGACGGCATCGGTATTATTCCCGCCGACCGCCAAGTCGATAAATAAGTAAGCACTCCGCTATAACAGTCGAGTCCGTCCAAGCCATAGACAATACCGCATAGCAATAAATCTAACAGAAAAATTCCCATCCAGATAATGAATGATACCGTAAAGGCCGCTTTTATTTTTATAGTAATATCTTTTTCTTTACCTTCTTTTGTTGTGAAAAGTAAGAATAACATTCTGTTCTGCCATTCACCTGCAAAAAGGGGCGACACGGTAAAAATAACAAGGATACTCCCCAGGACCATTCCAACGTAATGCACGATAATAAAACTCTCCCAACCTTTATAATATTCCAGAACAATTTCTTTTCCGGTAATTTCTCTCACCGCTCCCAAGTCGCTTTCCGCAATCGGATAAAGAAAAGAAGCCACCCGGTAATCGTCCACGTTGTTTACATAGGCATCTGTCAAATACGTCGTCACAAAGTTATTCAGAAAATTCGTGTCCCTGAAATAATACCATCCCTTTTCCACCTTCTCCGGAAAACCATATTTTTCAATGATCTGCGCCGCTTTTTCATCCGTCAGAATGCCTTTAAATTCTTCCGTAATCTGTCTGTTGACCTGTACCGCCTGATAACCTTCATATCTCACACCGTCTACCGTTGCTTCCTCGTCCATGACCTGTACCCAGAACGTAAGCAGTATGATTGCCATAACAGCGGCAGCGCCCACTATAAAAATCTTCCGGCAGCATAATTTATATAATTCCATTTGATATAATTTCATAATGACACCATCCTTTTCTCTCAGCCTGCAAACGACTTTATTTTTCAACCTGTTATATGTCCTGCTGCCTCTTATATTTCCAACACGCGGCAATCACGCAGATAATGGAGATAACGATTGCGACTGCCGCCAATATGTGCCAGATTCTTCCAACATCGTAAATCGAAGAACACATACATTGATAAAAAGTCGAAGCATAGATTAAAACTCTTACCAATGAAAAAATAAAGCCAATTGGCATAATAAACCACAATAAGACCGGCAGCCCATAGCTGACTGCAGCAATGGAAACCGCATGAAAAGAACTCCTACAGCCTGCAGAAATATAAATCGTCACCGCACACAGCAGCATAACGCCGATAAAAGAACGAAGCACAACGACTATCAGAAAATGCTTTACAGTCCATATCGACACCGACCAGCTCTGCGCCATAATAGAGAATGATATATTTGTAGCGCCAACAAAACTGTCAATTCCATCATAACCATAGACAAGCCGGCATGCAATGAAACCCATGAGGATTACAATCAGCCAGATACAAACCGTTACCGTAAACGCCGCCGCTATTTTCATACAAATATCCTTTTTTCTTCCCTCTTTTGTCGTAAAAAGCAGAGGCAGCATCTTCTTCTGCCTTTCACCCGCAAATAAGACCGAAACGGAAAACAAAATCAGGATACAGGCAAGAACCATGCCGACCTGCGTCATATCAATAAAGACTCCCCATCCATTCGTATACGCCAAAATGATTTCCTGCCCGGTAAGTTCCCCTGCCGCACCGAGTTCCGTATCGGCAATCGGATAAGTCATAGTCGATACCTGATATTCTCCTTCTTCCCATCCCCTCATGAATCCGTCCGCCAGATATTCTACGACGAAATTATTCAGAAAATTACTGTCCCTGAAACCGCCGTAATCCCACACAACTTCCTGCGGAAATCCATATTTTTCAACAATTGCATTCACTTTTTCATCCGTCAGGACCCCTTTAAATTCCTCTGTGATCTGCCTGTTGACCTGCACCGCCTGATAACCATGGTAAGTGACCCCATCGACATAAGCAGATTCATCTGAAACTTTTAATACAAAGAAAAACAACAAAATCCCAATAACGCAAAACGTTCCCACAATCACAATCCTTCTATGACAAAGCTTATACAATTCCATTCTATATAGTTTCATTTTACTCCCATCTGTCTTCTTTAGCAGACATTCAAATTCAATAGTTGAAAACGCTTTTCTTTCAACCTTTACCTCCTTGCCCTTCCTATGCCTGAATAAGATACAAGTAAATATCCTCCAGCGTAACATCCTGTATTTCGGCATTTTCCGTCGGCTTTTCTTTGGATACAATACGCAGTTCCACCCGTTCTCCCTGATTTTTCAGGTTGCTCACGATATAATTTTTGTTCAGTTCCATCGCTTCTTTTTCCGTGACGAGGCACTTCCAGACACAGTCTTTTACTTCCTCTGCCATCTGAGCTTCCGTTCCCATTCGTATCATTTTCCCGTTCTTCATGATCATGATTTTATCAGCAATATATTCCACATCCGAAACAATATGGGTAGAAAGGATTACGAGCCTGTTCTTTCCGAGGGAACTGATAATATTTCTGAAACGTACCCTTTCTTTCGGATCAAGGCCGGATGTCGGTTCGTCCAGAATGAGAATTTCGGGATTATTTAGAAGTGCCTGTGCGATACCGATTCTCCGAATCATTCCGCCGGAAAAAGTTTTCAGCTTCTTGTTCTTTACCGCCGTTAAATCCACCATTTCCAGCAGTTCATCGATTCTCGTCCTCGCATATGCTTCCGGAAGAGCTTTCAAAGCCGCCATATAATGTAAAAATCGATGTGCGGTAAAATCTTCATAATAACCAAAATCCTGCGGTAGATATCCCAAAAGGCTCCTATATTCCCCCCCCAACTTCTCAATTCTCATCCCGTCACATCGGATTTCCCCATGAGACGGTTCCAAAATACCACAGATCATTCTCATCAGCGTAGTCTTTCCGGCTCCGTTCTCCCCGAGCAATCCATAAACGCCATGCTCCATGCGCATACTGATGCTTTGTACGGCTATTTTATCTTTAAAATTCTTTTGAAGTTCCACCAGTTCTAATTCGCGCATAAAATTTCCCCCTTTTCGATTCCCCTGAATAATATTTTCATCTGTACCGCAAGCAGCAATAGACCGACAATCAGTGCCACTCCCCATACAGCAAGTGCCGTTATCCGGTACAGCTCCGGTGAAGAAGCCAGAATACAATAAAATACAATAACAAACGCTCCTACCATTACCAGGAGATAAGAATTTTTTCTACCGACTTCGGAAAGCACCACCATCAGACAGCAGCATTCCGCAATGACGAACGGTACAAGTATATACAATCCGATACGGAGCAGTTCCATTTTCCATCGTATTCCAACGAAAAGAATACTGATGAACAAAAACATAAGATTTATAATACCGGATAAAACAAGCTGAAACGCTACCATCTGCCTGACATTGAAGTAGCAGCTTTCGCTCAGTTCCGCAATGCCTGAGAAAAAAACGCGGCCGATTTCCATAATAGAAACAATGCCCAGAATCCCGGAAAGAATTGTGGATATCAAAATAATCTCTTCTTCTCCTATCTTCATTACGAATCTTCCATAACCCACGGACCAATGCAGAATAATCATGATCAGTATCGAAATGATACAAAATGCGGCATGTATTCCAATCATGAACTTATCCATATACCAAAACTGCTGAAGCAGGATTTCCTTCCTATTGCTTAATACGCGCGTCTGTTTTCCGGCAATTTCTTCCTGTAGATATAACAGTGTTTCCTCTTTTCTTTTATCATCAATGATAATATTTTGATCCGTTATTCGAAATTCTTCCCGGATATCTTTTTCTACGATTTTCATATTTTTTTACTCTGTTCCTTTCCCGACCCTCGGACTTCTAATTTTCAAGCAGCCTGTCCAATTTTTTAATTCCCTGGAAATAACGTGATTTTACTGTGGAAAGATTACATCCCAATATCTTTGCGATTTCCGTATACTTCAATTCTTCGTATATCCGCAAAATAATCACTTCCCGCTGCTCCGGCGAAAGGCCGATGAGCGCCTGATGCAGCAGCATTTTATTTTCTACGCGCATAATTTGTGAATCTTCTTCCCCGGATTCTGCAATTTCATCAATACAGGTCGTTTCCTTTTTATGTCGAAAATAATCATAGCAGGCATTGCGGGCTATCATCAGAAGATACCCCTTTAGATTTTTATACTGATAAGAATCGACATACCGGATAAATTTCAGAAACACTTCCTGCGTAATATCATAAGAATCCATTTCCTGTCCTGTCAGATATAGACAAAACCGATAAATTTCATCATAGTACTTCCGAACAATGGCATTCAGCGATTCTTTATCTCCATTATGAACTTTGCGAATCAGTTCTTTATCTGTCACTTGCTTCTTTACGATTGAAAACTTCAAATTTTCAACCTGCTCCTTCTCGTAAAACGTCTTACACTTAAATAACGGATTATGGATGTAAAAAGTTTAATGTTTCCGTATTTTTTATATTATTTACCCTATTATTTGCATATTTGCCCCATCTGTCTGCTTCAGCAGCCATTCAAAATTCAATCGTTGAAAATGCTTTCCTTTCAACTCTTCCGTCATAATATCGTATATTAATAATAATTTATTGTTTTTCAATAAATATTTGTTGACATTCATTATACATCATGTTATATTATGGAAAAACAAGGAGGTATTCCATGAAAGATAAACTGACTCTGTTTACAAAATATTTACTGGACTTACTCTATTTTGCAGGTATTTTCGTAACAGCCACTCTTCCGTTTTCCATCAAATTTTACGGAAAGTATAACTCGTATTTCAGAGACAATTTTTACTCTCTGCTCGTTGTTCTTTTTCTGTCAGGTATATTTGCCGTTCTGATCATTCATGAACTGCGCAAAATGTTCCTCTCCGTCATCAAAGATGACTGCTTTATCAAAGAAAATGTGAACAGTCTTGACAAAATGAGCATATACAGTTTCTGTATCGCACTCATAACTGCATGCCGCCTTTTCATTTATATAACACCTGCCGTTTTCATTGTCATTCTGGTATTCGTCATTGCCGGTCTGTTCAGCAAAGTGCTCGCCCGCGTATTTGACAAAGCAATTACCTATAAACTCGACAATGACCTGACAATATAGAACAAATATGCCAAGACGCTTTTAGCGTCGGCCCAAACATTGCAGGATGAGAAAAGGAATGGATATAAAGTTGAAAGAAAAACACTTTCAACTATCGAATTAGAGTGCCTGCAAAAGCAGGCAGATGGGAGTAAAAATGGCAATTATAATCAATCTGGATGTTGTTATGGCAATGCGCAAAAAAAGCCTGACAGAACTGGCAAACGAGGTCGATATTACACTGGCCAATCTTTCCATACTGAAGAACAATAAGGCAAAAGCCATTCGTTTTTCTACGTTGGAAGCTATCTGCAAATCGCTGGACTGCCAGCCGGGCGACATCCTTCAATATATAGATGAAGAAGAAGAGCAAACCGAAAACTGATTATTCATATCTGCGCCAAAATCCGCAGACAAAAAGAATGGAGGAATAACATGAACGAACCATATCAAATCGATCAACCAAATGCTTACGCCGTAAATAATTACTTCCGTCAGGAAGAGGAACAGAAAGCAGAAATCAAAAAAGAAGAAACAATACTGACAAAGCAAATGAAAAAACAATTTTCCTTTTTTGGCCCTGTCAGCATACTCTATGCTCTTTTTTACACATTCTGTCTGTACAGAAATGCTTCCGGCATCACTTACCCTTTTTTCGTCGCCGGAACCCTTTGCTATTTCTTCTTATCTATGAAAAAGTTAGGGGTTCCATACAAAAAAGACAGTCTTTTCTATGTGATTAGTGTTCTCCTGCTTGGAGTTTCCAATTGCTGCACCGATTCCCCACAGCTTTTGTGGATGAACAAACTGGGCATCTTTTTGCTGACTTTTATTCTGATACTGCATACTGTCTATTATGATACAGGATGGAATCTTCCGAAATACCTGGGGGCCATTCTGCGCACAATAGGGAGTTCCATTGCCTGCCTTTTTTCTCCCCTGATCGACCTAGCTTCTTTTTATGATGCCCAAAAACAGAAAAAAAGCAATAAAAAAGATTATATTCTGTATATTATGATTGGATTTTCCGTTTCCATACCGATTCTTATTCTAATGACCATCCTTTTATGCAGCGCAGATGTCGTTTTCCGCAACATGATGGAGAACCTCTTCAATTTTGATATTTCCTTAACGGATATCATCAGAATCTGCTTTTTGATCACAATGGTATTCTTTGCATCTTATGCGTTGTTATCAGCGCTGTGCAAAAAGACCGTACCAGAAGAAGTCACGGAGAAAAAAATCGGAGAACCCATTATCGCAATCACTGTAACAGGTATGCTTTCCGTTATTTATCTGTTATTCAGTTTCATACAGATTTTTTATCTGTTCATTGGCAATATGGAGCTCCCGGAAGGATACACCTATGCTGCTTATGCCAGACAGGGATTCTTTCAGTTATTGGCAGTCTGCATCATTAATTTATTCCTCGTGCTGCTCTGCCTGCACTTTTTCAAGGATAATCTTATCCTGAAAATTATCCTTACAGTCATCAGCGGGTGCACTTTTATCATGATCTTATCCAGCGCACTTAGGATGTTCATGTATATTGCGACCTATAACCTGACTTTTCTTCGATTTTTTGTGATATGGTCACTTGTGGTCATTTTTCTGCTGATGACAGGCATTACGATTTATATTTATTTTCAACGCTTTCCATTATTCTTTTACAGTGTGGCGGTCGTTACCGTATTTTATATCGGCCTTTCTTTTTCTCACCCGGATTATTGGATAGCCCGCTATAATTTAAACCCCGCACATACCGCTTATACGGAAGAATATAATACACGGACGAGCGACCATTATTATCTTTCCACCCTTTCGGCCGATGCCGCACCGATCTTGCTGAATGAAGAGAGTAATCCTTATTATACGCCTGATAATATGGAAGCTTCCTGGATGTACGACTACTGCAGACGCATGGGCAGAAAATCCAATCATATGGGTATCCGGAATTTTAATTTTTCTATCTTCTATACTAAAAATAAAGTAGATATATTTTAATCTTTCGCTTTTCTTATGATTATATTATAATAGTAAAGGTGGTTTTAAAATCCTACTATGGGAAAAAGCCTTTACAGGCTGAGAAAGGAGAATTGGTATAGCAATGGAAAGAAAAGTCGGAACCGTATCCAGAGGAATCCGCTGTCCTATTATCAGGGAAGGCGACAATCTGGTAAAAATTGTTACAGATAGTGTATTAGAGGCGGCACAGAGCGATGGATTTGAACTGCGTGACAGAGATGTTATCGCGGTAACGGAATCAGTTGTAGCCAGATCACAGGGAAATTATGCATCGGTAGAAGCGATTGCGGAAGATGTCAGAACAAAACTCGGCGGAGAAACGATTGGCGTTATTTTCCCGATCTTATCCAGAAACCGTTTTGCAATCTGCCTGCGGGGAATTGCAATGGGCGCTAAAAAGGTCGTTCTGATGCTCAGTTATCCAAGTGATGAAGTGGGAAATGAGCTTGTTTCTCTGGACCAGTTAGATGAAGCAGGAGTCAATCCTTACAGTGACGTACTTACACTTGAGAAATATCGTGAACTCTTCGGAGAAAACAAACATCCTTTTACAGGTGTGGATTACGTTGATTATTACGGAAATCTCATCAAAGAAGCAGGCGCAGAAGTAGAAATCATCTTTGCCAATGACTGCAGAAGCATTCTTTCTTATACAAAGAATATTTTGAACTGTGATATCCATACGAGAATGCGTACGAAGAGACTTCTGAAAGCGGCGGGTGCCGAAATCGTTATGGGAATGGATGATATTCTTACAAGCCCCGTGAACGGAAGCGGATGCAACGAAAAATACGGATTGCTCGGTTCCAACAAATCGACGGAAGATACCATTAAACTCTTCCCGAGAGAATGTACCGATCTGGTAATGGATATCCAGAAGGAAATCCTGAACAAGACCGGCAAGCATGTAGAAGTCATGGTATACGGCGACGGAGCCTTTAAAGACCCTGTCGGAAAAATATGGGAACTCGCAGACCCCTGTGTATCTCCTGCAAGCACTCCGGGGCTGGATGGAACACCCAATGAAGTAAAACTGAAATATCTTGCAGATAATGACTTCAAAGATTTATCCGGCGACGCTTTAAAAGAAGCGATTTCCAACCGTATCAGAGAAAAGAAAGACAATCTGGTCGGCGATATGGCTTCTCAGGGAACGACGCCGAGAAGACTGACAGATTTGATCGGTTCTTTATGTGACCTGACAAGCGGTTCCGGCGATAAAGGAACACCTGTTATTCTCATTCAGGGATATTTCGATAATTACACCAATTAAAAAAGTTCAAACGAGATGTTCTTCCGGGAATGGAGATTTTCTAAATCTTCATTCCTTTTTTACTTTCTGCATTTCCTTTATAACGCTCATCCCAATCGGAACAGAAATCACAAGCGTCAGAACATCCGAAACTGCCTGACAGATTTCAACACCAAAAAGACCAAAGAAATACGGCAATATCATAATAAGAGGTATAAAACAAAGTCCCTGCCTTGCAGATGCAACAATGGATGCTTTCAATCCTTTTCCAACGGACTGCAGCATCATATTACACATAACGATCCAGGCATTTAACGGAAAGGCAATGACCTGATACCGCAGAGCAGCGCTTCCGATTTCAATAACATCAATATCATCTTTTCGGAATAAAGCCACCAAACCCGGTGCAAAAATAAATCCTGCCGTTGCCACAACTAATAAAAACAGAAAAGCATACTTCACACAGAACCAGAACGCTTCCAGCACTCTGTCATTTTTGCCTGCACCGTAATTAAAACCGCAGACAGGTTGGAATCCCTGTCCGAATCCAATCAAAGCAGAGTTTGCAAACATCGAAATTCTCGACACAATGGACATACCGGCAATCGCTGCGTCTCCATAGAAACCTGCTGTACGATTCAGAAAAATCGTCGCCAGACTCGCGAGTCCCTGTCTGCACAAAGACGGCGTACCTCCACGCACCATTTCCTTAAAAAAATGAATACTCGGCTTAAAATTGCGAATACGAATCTGCATATTCCCGCCTCTTCTGATCATGATCAAAAGAAGTACAAAGCTGACATACTGACTGATCGTCGTTGCCAATGCAGCACCGGCAATTCCAAGACCGCATCCAAAAATTAAAACAGGATCGAGTATAATATTGAGCACTGCACCGGATACAATTCCGATCATCGCATAAAATGCGCTTCCCTGATACCGCATCTGATTATTCAATACAAGAGAAGTCGTCATCGCCGGCGCACCGAGCAGAACAATTCCCAAATAAGTAACTGTATAAGATAATATTGTATCTGTAGAACCGAGCAGATATGCCAGCGGTTCAAGAAAAAGCAGACCTGCCGCCATCAGCACAATTCCTGCAATAAATGCCAAAAAAAAGCCGACTGCTGCCATTTTTTCCGCTTCTTCCATTTCCTGCGCACCTAATTTTCTGGATATGTAATTGCCGGAACCGTGTCCGAAGAAAAATCCAACAGCCTGAATGATTGCCATCACCGAAAATACAATACCGACCGCTCCTGTTGCCTGTGTATTGATTCTTCCTACAAAAAAGGTATCTGCCATATTATAAAAAGAAGTGATCAGCATACTTAAAATTGTAGGACCCGCTAAAGTACAGACCAGCTTTTTGACCGGAGTTTCCAACATATAAGTTCTTTTTTCATCCGCATTTGTAAAATTCATAAAATAACCACGCCTTTCTCACAACCTGCGATATTTGGGCTGCAGGCACAAATTCGCCTGCGAAAAATAAATTTTTCGCAGTATTCAACTCCCTTTGATGAGTATAAAAAAAGATATTCTTTGTATACTATAAATGATACTATTTTCTAAAAACAAAATCAAATGGATAATAGAAATAAAAATTTAAGAAAAACATTAAGAAAGGAAAAAGTTTCATGAATTCAAAAGCTTTTTTTCAACTATCCTATGGCCTTTATGTTGCTTCTGCAAAATCAGGTCCGAAGATGAACGGCTGCATCATCAATACCGTAACACAGGTGACTGATGATCCGAAACAGGTCACGATTGCAATCAACAAACAAAACCTGACCTGCGAACTGGCACAAAAATCCGGAATGATCTCTATTTCCGTTCTTTCCGAAACGGCGCCTTTTTCTCTCTTTCAGCATTTCGGATTTCAAAGCGGAAGAGAAACCGATAAATTTGTCGGAATTCCTTTTCAGTTAACTGATCAGGAGCTTCCTTACCTTACAGATCATACAACGGCATATTTTGACTGTAAAATTACCCAATCCTATGATTTGGGAACACACATGCTTTTTATTGCGCATGTTGTAGATGCGGATGTTCTTTCTTCCGAAAAGGCAATGACTTATTCCTACTATCATGAATTCGTAAAACCAAAGCCTTCTTCTGATGCCGCATCTCCCAAAAAAGGATGGCGCTGTGTCGTATGCGGCTATGTTTACGAAGGAGAAGAACTGCCATCCGATTTTATTTGTCCATGGTGCAAACACGGTATAGAAGATTTTGAGAAAATCGTATAAAAATGCGGCATGCAACCTAAACTTAACACGAAAAAACTAAAAAGCAACATGAAATTGATGGTGTTTACATTCCTTTTTTCTTATAATGAAGCTATCATTTAAATTTAAATGAAAATATGGCGCCCATATATTACACAAAAAATAAGAATTGTTTGTGCCGGCCAAACAGATGTCACAGACTGATGGAAAGGAATGGTTATTAAAATGAGCTTAGGAGAAAATTTACAATTTCTTAGGAAAAAGAACGATATTACACAGGAACAGCTGGCTGAAAAACTGGAAGTTTCCAGACAATCTGTATCAAAATGGGAATCCGATACGACTTATCCTGAAATGGAAAAACTGGTACAGCTATGCCAGATGTTCCATGTGACTATGGATAATCTGATACAAAAAGATATCAGCTTCCTATATGTAGAGGATAAATCCCATTACGATGCTCATATGAATCTGTTCAACAAAATGATATCACTGGGAATCGGCTTGATTTTGTCAGGTCTCTTTCTGACGATATTTTTGAATGGAATCGGCTTTGCCGATGAATTAAGTACCATCGTATTTCTTATTTTTATTGTCATTGCTGTGGCAATCTTTATCGTTATGGGATTACAGCATGATAATTTCCAACGAAAAAATCCTTACATAGAAGATTTTTACACGGAAGAAGAAATTGATCATTTTAACAAAAAATTTGCAATTATGATAGCTGCAGGCGTTTCCCTGATTTTGATCGGTATTATCTTAATGCTTGGTCTGGAACCGATTCTGTCAAGCAAATTTACAGATACATCTATAGATTCCGATGAACTTATGAGTTCCATATTCCTGTTCTTTGTAACAATTGCAGTAACTATCATCGTATATGCCGGAATGCAAAAGGAAAAATACGAAATTAAACATTATAATCTGATGCACGACAAAGAATCTGAAGAATATAAAAAAGATCAACTGACCAATACCGTATGCGGCTGTCTTATGATGACTGCCACCATTATTTACCTGATATTTGGTTTCAAAAACAACGGATGGGGAATGCCCTACATCGTTGTCTTTCCCGTATTCGGCATCGGATGCGGCATTGCGTCCATGATCATCAACGTGAAACGTAAAAAATAATATATTAAACAATAAGAAGAATGCCTGCATTTTAGTCATTCTTCCGAGTAAGAAAGGTTCCACAAAACGGAACCTTTCTCACCCCTAATACCTGTTAAAGCATGCAAATATTTCCTGTACCCTCGGCATCGCAAGCCCTGACGGCACATTTCCGGGAATATTTTCCTTATTACAGATACCTGCAAGCCCTTTTGTCTTTAAAATATTGTCAAGTGCCTTCACAATACTTGTGATATCAGCGTTCTTATCTCCATAGTTTTCTTTTGCATAACGAAGCAGATAAGCCAATGTCTGTGTCTGCTCTTCATCCACCAACTGTTCCACATAGCGCAGATCCAGATTTTCCTTTCCGATTGAAAATGCAGTTTTACCCATTCGCTTAATCTTCAGGCGTTCTTCCACATAACTGTTTCCACGATAAGTCTTTCGTTTCTGAACAGAACCGGATAAATCAATCCTGCGCCTTTCGGAAGGAAGATGGAATCCTGGAGCGCTTATGGCCGGTATCGGATAATTTTTGATAATTTCTTTTGTTTCGTCGGTAATATCAACGGCCTGATAAGAATCCATCTGAATGATTTTATCCGCAATATGAAAGTAAGAACCGCAGCTTCCGACTACGAGTATCGTAGAAATTCCGGCTTCTTCATATAAATCCTTCGCACGTTCCAGAAAAGGTGTAATCGGTTCTTTTTCCCTGGCAACAATCCTCTGCATCAATTCATCCCGTACCATAAAATTTGTAGCGGATGTATCTTCATCGATGAGCAGAAGTTTACTTCCCGCCTCGATTCCTTCTACTATATTAGCCGCTTGGGAAGTACTTCCGCTGGCATCCAGCGTACAGAATCTTTCGGTATCTTTTCCGTTCGGAAGATGGTTGATAAAAAGGGAAATATCTGTATTCGTAATTTTTCTTCCATCTTCTGCACGAAGTTTTAATGCTGTTTCATCCGTGATCACATATTCTCTTCCGTCTCCGGCTATATGATCATAGACACCTCGCTCCAAAGCTTTCAGAAGGGTAGATTTTCCATGATAACCCCCGCCTACAATCAATGTAATTCCTTTTCTGATACCCATACCTCGAAGATTTCCTTTATGTGGAAGATGAAACGTCACCGCCATCGTTTCAGGAGAATGAAAAGGAATACCATCTTTTAACGGTCTGTCTGATACACCGCTTTCTCTCGGTAAAATGGAACCATCCGCAATAAATGCCGCGATATCCTGCTTTTTCATTTCTTCTCTGATAAAATACTGGTCTTCGGCAAGAAAAATTATTTTTTCCAATTCCTGTTTCGGCGTTTTATCATAATATAAACTCTGTTCTACACATACGGGTATAAAATCGAATAAAATTTTCTCCAATTCCGGCGCATTAATCGTACGTCCATTTGCCGGAAATCCTACTTCAAATCTTACAATAACATTATCTGCCGTAATCTCACATGCCGTTCTTTCTATGATTTCCTGGCCACAGCGGCTTACGGTAATAATGCCGCTCTTCCCGGAACCTTTTGCCTGAAAACAAAATTTATCAGCCTGTCTGTGAAAACGGCGTATCAGATAATCTTCCAAAGCGGTTTTATTCCACTTTGTTCCATAATATGATGCAGGAAATCCTGCAATTTTGTGTTCGGCTTCCACACTGAGCCTTGAGGGCGCTGCAAAAGGATCTCCCTGCACATGTTCAATATTTAAGGTATATTTTCCAAAAGAATAACTGCCCGCCAATGTTTTATATGCAGGGTAACTTTTATGATTTATCGCACGCAGATTACTTCTTAATTCTTCCGATGTTTTCTTTGAGAAATTTTTCATAAAATATTTCTGTTCCTTTCTAATTGAATCTTTCCTATTGAATCCCAAACGTTTCCGCCGCCATTTTCCAATATTTTTCCGAAATGTCCGGCCAATTTACGTTTTCCTCTGCCTCTTTACATAATTTTATCGCAAGCTGCAGACAGGGAGTAGTATAATCCTCTCCTGTATAAAGATTATGAAGAACTAACTTTGCCCAATAAAAAGATTTTTCAGCAAGACCGGAAGTTTCAAATTCTTTCTTAACAGCATCCACATCATATTCTAACTGAAAAAATTCTTCTTTCCATTCATTATCTGTTCCATGCAGGATCATATATTGGCTTTTTCCGCCATAATGCCAGGGTACACCGGCAGAACCCGGATGAATTAATTTCTTATTTCCATACATTCTGCTTTCCTGTATATGCGTATGTCCGCTGATCAACAGATCAACATCCAGATTTTTCATAAAGGATTCCAAATTTTCATTTTCAGGCAGTAATAATTCGGTAGATGATGTCAAAGAACCATGACAATATCGGAAAGAAGGATATCCTTCTTTATGATAAATTCCATGAATATCCATTTTTTCATAAAAATCAAAATCTTTTTCAGAAAGATTTTCATAAGTATATAAAAGATTACCGCTTGCCGAACAATAAGTCCAATTATTTTCCGGATTTTTTCTATGATTTAACATATAATCTTCTCTATTTCCACGAATAAAGAAGCATCGATATTTTTCTCTCATTTCATAAATGACTTTCATCGTCTTTTGCGGATAAGGACAATCACTGATATAATCTCCGAGAAAAAGAAATTCATCCACATTTCTATCCAGTGCATGACGAATACACGTTTCCAACGCGATATGATTACTGTGAATATCTCCTATGACTGCTATTTTCATGATCGTTCTCCATATTCTGTTCTTCTATATCTGTTTTTCTTTTATTTCAACCTTACTCAACCTGTAAGCAGCTTTTTAAAAAAGAGATGCTATATATACTATATATCAGCATCTCTTTTATAAAACATTTACTCTTCGTCCTTCTCCTCCGGCAAAGTTACTTCATTATCATCAGAAATATCTCCATACTTCTCGTCTTCCGGTATTTCTTCCATCGCATCGTCTATATTTTCGAATTCCTGATTACCATCGCTTACTTTTTCCCGTACTTTGGCAATTTTAGCTACCTTTACATCTTCTTCCAGATTCATCATCTTTACACCGGATGTAATTCTGCCGAGGGTTGAAATATCTTCCATTCTTAACTGAATGATGACGCCTTCTGTTGTGATCATCATAATCTCATGATCATCGTTAACAGCTTTTACACCGACTACATTACCTGTTTTTTCTGTAATCTTATAGCATTTTACGCCTTTACCGCCACGATGCTGTGTTGTAAACTCATCCAGATAAGTACGTTTACCGAGACCGTTTTCTGATACGATCAAAAGAGAATCTCCCTGGTGATCTAACTGCATACCGATGATTTCATCATCGTCCGACAAGTTCATTCCGATAACACCCATAGATGCTCTTCCGGTCGCTCTGACATCCGTCTCTTTAAACCGGATACACATTCCCTGTCTTGTAACGAGGAAAATTTCCGTATTTTCATCTGTAGATTTTACTTCGATCAATTCATCATCTTCCCGGAGATTAATCGCTGTAAGTCCTTTTTTTCTGACATTGCTGTATTCCAGAATAGAAGTTTTCTTCACAATACCTTTCTTTGTTACCATAAAAAGATTTTTATTATCTTCATAATCCTTAATCGGTATCATAGCAGAAATTTTCTCGCCCGGCGTTAATTGCAGCAGATTAATAATTGCTGTTCCTCTTGCTGTACGTCCTGCTTCCGGAATTTCATATGCCTTTAATCTGTAGACTCTTCCGTAATTGGTAAAGAACATCAGATAATGATGTGTCGTTGTCATCAGAAGATCTTCTATGTAATCTTCCTCTATCGTCTGCATCCCTTTGATACCTTTACCGCCGCGATGCTGTGCCTTGAAATTATCTACTGTCATACGTTTTACATATCCAAGGCTTGTCATGGCAATAATCGTATTGTCTTTTGGAATCAAATCTTCCATATTGATATCATATACATCGAAGCCAATTTTACTTCTTCTATCATCGCCGAATTTTTCCGATATGATCAGAATTTCTTCTTTGATAACACCAAGCAGCAATTTTTCATCCGCTAAAATTGCTTTTAATTCCGCGATTTTTGCTAATAATTCTTTATGCTCATTTTCAAGTTTTTCTCTTTCCAAACCTGTCAGAGCACGCAGACGCATATCGACGATTGCCTGTGACTGAACCTCGGTAAGTGCAAAACGTTCTATCAGTCTTTCTTTTGCAATCTGCGTCGTCTGGCTGCTTCTGATGATCTGAATGACTTCATCGATATTATCAAGAGCGATTAACAATCCCTGTAAAATATGATCTCGCTCTTCTGCTTTATTCAAATCATATTTAGTCCTTCGTGTAACAACATCTTTCTGATGATCAAGATAATACCCGAGCATATCCAAAAGATTCATGACTTTCGGCTGCCCATCCATAAGAGCGAGCATAATAATACCAAAAGAATCCTGTAATTGGGTATGTTTATAAAGTTGATTCAATATTACGTTTGCATTGACATCTTTTCTGAGTTCAATAACAATCCTCATACCTTCACGGTTCGTCTCATCCCTGAGGTCCGTAATACCATCAATTTTCTTTAATTTTACGAGTTCGGCAATTTTCAATATCAAATTTGCCTTATTGACCATATAAGGAAGTTCTGTAACGATAATGCGGTTTTTACCATTATCCATCGGCTCTATATTCGTTACGGCGCGCACTCTTACTTTACCGCGGCCGGTACGATATGCTTCTTCTGCACCTCTTGTACCGAGAATAATTCCCCCGGTAGGAAAATCGGGTGCTTTTACAAGCTCCAGTATTTCTTCTATTTCCGTCTGCCGGTTTTCCTGAACCTGATTATCTATAATCTTTACAACAGCAGAAATCACTTCCCGCAGATTATGAGGCGGAATATTTGTCGCCATACCGACCGCAATACCGGAAGTACCGTTCACAAGAAGATTCGGATAACGGCTAGGCAGAACAACAGGCTCTTTTTCCGTATCGTCAAAATTCGGAACAAAGTCCACAGTATCTTTGTTGATATCCGCAAGGAGTTCCATCGATATTTTGCTGAGCCTTGCCTCGGTATAACGCATGGCAGCCGCACCGTCACCGTCTACGGAACCAAAATTACCATGTCCATCGACCAGTGGATAACGAGTAGACCATTCCTGCGCCATATTAACGAGCGCTCCATAAATAGAACTGTCTCCGTGCGGGTGATATTTACCCATTGTATCACCGACAATACGGGCACTTTTTCTGTGCGGTTTATCGGGACCGTTGTTCAGTTCGATCATAGAATAAAGAACCCTGCGCTGTACCGGTTTTAAACCGTCTCTTACATCTGGCAGCGCACGCGCTGCAATAACGCTCATCGCATAATCGATGTAGGAATCTTCCATTTTTTTCTTCAGGTCTACGTCTTCAATTTTATCAAAAATACGGTCATCCATTCTTATAACCATGCCTTCCTCTTAAACGCTTAAATGTCAAGATTCTTAACAAACTTTGCATTTTCTTCGATAAAAATACGCCGCGGCTCTACTTTATCACCCATCAATGTGTTAAAAGTAAGATCCACCTCCGATTCTTCTTCTTCATTAATATTTACACGAAGCAGAATGCGTTTTTCCGGATCCATTGTTGTATCCCAAAGCTGGTCTGCATCCATTTCTCCAAGGCCTTTATAACGTTGGATTTTATTATTCTGATCTCTTCCCACTTCTGCCAGAATCTTATCCAATTCTTCATCACTGTAAGCATACCAGACCTGTCTGTTCTTTTCCAGTTTATAGAGAGGCGGTTTTGCAAGATAAACATGACCCTGTCTGATCAATTCCGGCATAAAACGATAGATAAAAGTAAGCATTAAAGTTGCAATATGCGCACCGTCAACATCGGCATCCGTCATAATAATGATTTTATCATAACGAAGCTTTGTAATATCAAAATCTTCATGAATTCCTGTTCCAAAAGCAGTTATCATCGCTTTAATTTCCGCATTCGCGTAAATTTTATCGAGCCTTGCTTTTTCCACATTCAATATTTTTCCACGAAGCGGCAGAATAGCCTGTGTTGCACGGCTTCTTGCCGTTTTGGCAGAACCGCCTGCAGAATCTCCCTCAACGATATAAATCTCACAATTCTTCGGATCTTTGTCTGAACAATCCGCCAATTTCCCTGGTAAAGAAGAATTTTCAAGCGCTGATTTACGACGTGTTAAGTCTCTCGCTTTTCTGGCAGCTTCCCTTGCCCGCTGCGCCATGATAGATTTTTCACAGATAATTTTAGCAACGGCAGGATTCTGTTCCAGAAAATAAGTGAGCTGTTCGCTTACAATACTGTCAACAGCGCCCCTTGCCTCGGAATTACCGAGTTTCTGTTTTGTCTGCCCTTCAAACTGCGGGTCTTCAATCTTTACACTGATAATCGCCGTCAGACCCTCCCTAATATCATCGCCGGAAAGATTTTCTTCATTTTCTTTAATCAGTTTATTACTTCTTGCATAATCATTGAACGTTTTTGTAAGCGCATTCTTAAATCCGATTAAATGTGTACCGCCTTCCGGCGTATTAATATTATTTACAAAACTGTAAACACTTTCATTATAAGAATCGTTATGCTGCATCGCTACTTCAACATAAACGTTATTCTTACTGCCTTCAAAATACATGATATGCTCATATAGAGCATCTTTACTCTTGTTCAGATAAGTAACAAATTCCTTGATGCCGCCTTCATAGTGGAATACTTTTTCCTGTTCCTGTCCTTCTCTTTCATCTGCAAGAATGATCTTAAGCCCTTTTGTCAGGAAAGCAGTTTCCCTTAATCTCGTTTTTAATGTTTTATAATCGAATATTGTATCTTCAAAAATTGTTGCATCCGGTTTAAAATGAATCTTTGTTCCGGTCTTTTCTTTGTCACATTCACCTGTCATTTCCAACGGATAGCAGACATGTCCTCTTTCATACCGCTGTTTATATATTTTACCTTCGCTGAAAATTTCTACTTCAAGCCAGTCTGAGAGCGCATTAACAACAGAAGCTCCTACACCATGAAGGCCTCCGGATACTTTATATCCTCCACCGCCGAACTTACCGCCTGCATGAAGAATCGTAAAAACAACTTCCACCGCAGGGATTCCTGCTTTATGATTAATGCCGATCGGAATTCCACGTCCATTATCAATGACCGTAACGGAATTATCATGATTGATCGTTACATGAATCGTATTACAAAAACCTGCAAGCGCTTCATCGACAGAATTATCCACAATTTCATAAACAAGGTGATGAAGACCTCTGCTGGACGTGCTTCCAATATACATACCCGGTCTCTTACGAACCGCTTCAAGACCTTCTAATATCTGAATTTGATCCGCGCCGTATTCTTCGTTAGCCATTTATTACCATACCTTTCTCAATTCATTTCTCAACCTGTTAAACCGCATTATCCACAATTTTTCCGTTTTCAATTTGAAATACTTTATCGATTTCAAATCTGTTATTCACAAATTCATCCAAACCGGTACAGGTAATGATCGTTTGAATATCTCCTATACTGTTCAAAAGATAATTCTGCCTGTTACTGTCAAGTTCCGATAAAACATCATCCAAAAGCAGAACAGGATTGTCTTTTATCATTTTTTTAACCAGCTCGATTTCCGATAATTTAAGAGAAAGAGCAGCCGTTCTCTGCTGTCCCTGAGAACCGAATTTACGAATATCAACATCTTTCACCATAAAAGAAAAATCATCCCTGTGGGGTCCGACTGTCGTCTGTTTTAATTTAATATCTCTTTCCTGATTTGCAGACAGAGAACGCTCATAATCTTCTATCAGAACATCTGGTTCATAATAAATCTTCAGTTCTTCTTTATCGCCGGATAATTTTTTATGTATTTCATAAATGATCTCATTCAGCTGTTTTGTAAATAATTCTCTTCTTTCGATGATCTTGCTTCCGAAAGAAACAAGCTGAGAATCCCATATATTTAGCGTATCCCGCAGTTCCGGCTGAAAATACATATCTTTTAAAAGCTTATTTCTCTGATTCACGATTTTGTTATAATGGTTCAGATTATACAGATAAAAAGAATCTAGCTGACACAACTCCATATCCACAAATCGTCTTCTTTCAGCCGGACCGTTTTTAATAATGTTTAAGTCTTCCGGAGAAAAGAAAACAACATTTAATAATCCAAGAAGTTCTGAAGCTTTCTTAATTTTCTGTCCGTCAATGGCTATTCCCTTCGATTTACTTTTTCGAAGGTGCATATCGATTCTGCTTTCAATACCATCTTTCTCTAATAATGTCCTGATGTGTGCTTCTTCCTGATTGAAATGAATAATATCCCTGTCTTTACTTCCTTTGTGGGATTTTGTCGTAGAAGATACATAAATTGCTTCTAAAATATTTGTTTTTCCCTGTGCATTGTTTCCGTATAAAATATTGGTTCCGCTGCTGAAATGAATTTCCAGGGAATCATAATTTCTGTAATTTGCCAATTCCAATGATTTAATGATCATCAGTTTTCTACCTTAATCTGCTGTCCGTTAAACTCAATAACGTCACCTGCATATATTTTTTTTCCGCGTCTGCATTCCACTTCGCCATTTACGAGTACATTGCCGTCCTGGATTTCAATCTTGGCATCTACACCGGATTCTACAAGACCTGCAAATTTCAAGACCTGGCCAAGTTTTATAAACTCATCCTTAATTTTTATTTTTTCCATAATTATCCACTCTTAAACACTTATTAGCTGACTGTTGTAAAATTAACCGGAAGTATCAGATAAATATAATTTTCTTCCGCATCACGGATAAAACAGGGTGCCTTCGGATTGACCATATACAGATCAACCTCTTCATCGTCTATTACCCGCAGCGCATCTATCAGGAATTTAGGATTAAAACCGATCATCAAATCTTTTCCATCTTTCGTAATATCGATTTCTTCGTCCATGCTGCCGATGATCGTATTCATTTTCAATTCCATCGCGCCATCCGTAATATTAATAATAACAGGTTTCTTATCTCCTTCTTTTACAAGAAGTGTTGCCCTGTCAATGCAATTTAAAAATTCTTTCTTGTTGATTCTGACTTTCGTTTCATAATCGCTGGAAAGCATCTGATCAATTCTGAAGTATTCTCCTTCGATCAATCTGGAAACAACAATCGTATTATCAAATTCAAACAAAATATGATTGTCTGTAAAGAAAATATTAACATCCTTATCCGTATCACCGGAAAGAATCTTACTGATTTCGCTTAAAGTTTTTCCAGGAACAACAATTTTTTTAGAAGAATAGGTATTTTTCAACTGAATTTTTCTGATGGAAATTCTATGCCCATCCAAAGACACTACTTTTAAAGTATCCTCGTTGATTTCAAACAATTCTCCTGTCATCAGTTTATTGTTATCATTATCAGCAATCGAAAAGATAGTCTGTCTGATGATTTCCTTTAAGGTAAACTGTGAAACAACAACGGAATCATTTCTTTCAATCAGCGGAAGATAAGAAAAATCTTCTCCTGATTTTCCAATAATGTTGAATTTTGCTTTTTCACAGGTAATCACTGTTTTTAAATTGCTGTCTGTTTCTATCTTGATATTGCTGTCCGGAAGTTTCCTTACGATTTCAAGGAATATTTTTGCATCTAAAGCTATCATACCTTTCTCGATAACTTCACCTTCGATTCTCGTCTCAATACCGAGTTCCATATCGTTTGCCGCCAATTTGATTTCGCCGTTTCTTACATCAATCAAAATACATTCCAGAATAGACATTGTAGTCTTACTTGGTACTGCTTTTGAAACAATCTGTACACCACTTAAGAGATTTGCTTTTTTACATACAATTTTCATCTGTGTATAACTTCCTTTCTGAATAAGGGCAAGGTTGAAAGAAAAGCGCTTTCAACTATTCAATTTAAGTGCCTGCTTCCGCAGACAAATGGGTACAAAAATCGGAATCGCTGTACATATTTATTTATTATATATTTCGTAATCTATCATAATAATAGATGTTGAAATGTGCATAACCTTATTTATTATACTATTTTTCAGGAAAAAAGAAAACGCTTAATATGTTAAAAAGTCAGGATAACTTCATAATTTATCTTAACTTATCAACAATCTTTAAATTATGAAGGTACAATTTTCTTTTTAATAATGTCAATTTTATTTTTTAATTCTTCATTATTCACAATTTCATCGGAAATCTTATTTACACCGTGGATAACTGTCGTATGGTCTTTTTTCCCGAGGAGTTTACCTATTCCGGCAAGGGAAGTTGCTGTCAGGTCTCTGCAAAGATACATAACAATCTGTCTTGCCTGAACAAGTTCCGAATTTCTCTTCTTGGACATGATATCGTCAGGAGTAATACCAAAATGTTCTGCTACAACATTAATAATTAAGGAAGGTGTCACTTCTCTCATTTCATCCGGATAAATGATATCCTTTAAAGCTTCTTCCGCATGAGTCAGATTGATGTCCAGATTGTTTAATTTGGAAAAAGCAAGAATTTTGTTAAAGGCTCCTTCCAGTTCCCTGATATTGGATTTAATATTCGTTGCAATGTATTCTAATACTTCGTTATCGATTTCTTTATTATAGTTCTCAGCATTTTTTCTTAAAATAGCCATTCTTGTTTCATAATCCGGCGGCTGAATATCAGCAACCAGTCCCCATTCGAACCTGGAACGAAATCTTTCTTCCAGTGTTTCCAATTCTTTTGGCGGCCGGTCAGATGTCAGGACAATCTGTTTTCCGTCGGAATGAAGCGTATTAAATGTATGGAAAAATTCTTCCTGTGTACTTTCTTTGCCGATGATAAATTGGATATCATCGATGAGAAGGACATCCACAGTCCTGTATTTTTCCCTTAATTTACTCATTGTCTTGGCGTCACCGCTTCGGATGGATTCAATGACTTCATTCGTAAATTTTTCGGATGTTACATACAATACCTTCATATCTGTATTCTGTTGTAATATAAAGTGTCCAATGGAGTGCATCAGATGTGTTTTTCCAAGTCCAGCTCCACCGTAGATATAAAGAGGATTATAGGATTCACCCGGTGATTCCGCTACAGCAAGACATGCCGAATGAGCAAATTTATTATTGCTGCCTACAACGAAGGTGTTGAAATTATATTTCGGGTGCAGGTTCGCATTTTCATAATTTATATTATAAACAGGATTCTGTTTCGGGTTATTTGTTTCCTTTTCTTCATTGGCATCTTTTTCCAAAATGAAGGCTATATCATAAGTGTGGTTCATCATTTCGGAAATAGTTACCTGAAAATAACTCTTATATTTATTTGAAATGTAATTTAAAAAGTGAGACTGATTAGATGGAATCAGTATCGTTACGACATTATTTTCCACGTTATAGAAATTGAGGGGAGCAACCCATGTTGAATAGGCAATATCCGATAAATCATATTCTTTCCTCAATGTTTCTTTGATCAAATCCCAATTATCCTTGATAGAATCCATTCTGTAAACCTCTTGTTTCTAAAAAAATACAGTAAAATACAGTGTTTGATATAATACAAAAACTCCCCTGTATATATATTAATATAAAAAAGATAAAAATTCAATTCATAAGTTATCCACAAATAATGGACAGGTTGACATATCCTTTTATTACTATTTTAAAGTTGTGTATAAGTATGAACATCAAAATGAACATTAAAAAGGTAATAAATAGGAGAAAATGAAAAAGTTTTTAGCATTAAAAAGAAAGTTATACACAACTTATCCACATTATGTGGATATATTTATGTAAAGTGGATATTATTTTTTTTCTTTGAAAATTTTTATTTTTCATAAAATATCTATAAAATATGGGACAAAATGCGAGGATTCTCTTGACGTATCTAATTTATTTATATAAAATAGAAGTGTTGTTTTCCGAATAGATATTTACTTCGTAAATAACATTTACTTCGTAAATAACATTTACTTCGTAAATGGTAAGAGAGCGTTTGTAAAGGAGGTGCATCACAATGAAAATGACATATCAGCCGAAAAAGAGACAGAGATCAAAAGTTCATGGATTCAGAGCCAGAATGAAAACAAAAGGCGGAAGAAAGGTTATCGCTGCAAGAAGAGCAAAAGGTAGAAAAAGATTATCAGCATAGGCCGCATTTATGTGGCCTTTTTTTCCTTATTGGAGAAGTGAAGGTAATTTGATCAATGAAATTCTCAGAATCATTAAAAAAGAACAAAGATTTTCAATATGTTTATCAGCATGGTAAAAGTTACGCGAATAAATATCTTGTCATGTATGTATTGGAAAATAACACAGAGATGAACAGATTGGGAATATCAGCCAGTAAAAAGGTAGGAAACAGTGTCATAAGACATCGTTTTACCAGACTGGTGAGAGAAAGTTACAGACTACATGAAAATATATTTAATAGTGGTTTAGATATAGTAGTCGTTGCCAGAAAAAGTGCAGCTTTCGTTGGTTATGAAGAAATCGAGAGCGCATTATTACATCTTGCGAAAATGCACCATATTTTAAAAATATTTTTTTGTTGAAAAATTTTGAAGGTGCATCAATTTAGAAATTGATATGAAAAACCTTTTTATTTATCTTATTAAGTTCTATAAAAAATATATTTCTCCTATGAAAAGTACGAAATGTCCCTATATTCCGTCATGTTCTGATTATGGTCTGGAAGCGGTGCAAAAATATGGAGCCGTCAGGGGAGGTATGCTTGCTTTGTGGAGAATTATAAGATGTAATCCTTTTTCAAAAGGTGGTTATGATCCGGTTCCGTAAGAAAACGATAATAAGGAGGAAACAGGAGTGCCAGGTATTTTATTAACGCAGGATTCTACATTTATTATAGGGCCTATTACGAAGTTATTAGGTTATATAATGGAAGGTATCTTTTTCGTAATCGATAAGATTGGAATCCCAAATATCGGTCTGGCTATCATTTTATTTACGATTGTAATGTATTTATTAATGATGCCGCTCACGATCAAACAGCAGAAGTTTTCAAAACTTTCGGCTAAGATGAATCCTGAACTTCAGGCTATTCAGGCAAAGTATAAAAATAAAAAAGATAATGACTCCATGATGGCAATGAATGCAGAAACACAGGCAGTCTATGCAAAATATGGTGTTTCTCCTTCAGGAAGCTGTGTACAGCTGCTTATTCAGCTGCCGATCATGTGGGCATTGTATCGTGTTATTTATAACATGCCGGCATATGTAAAAAGTATTAAAAACGCATTTTTTCCGTTGGTAGATAATCTGATTGCACAAAGTGGAAGTTCAGAATTTATCCAGACTTTCAAAAATGCAGGAATGTACAGCAAACAGTTTGCCAATGAATCTTTTACGAGCGGTGTAACGACCTATGTTCAGAATACTTTTATCGATGTATTGAACAAGGCATCCAGTACGGAATGGCTCAGTATTAAAGATAAATTTCCGAGCTTGGCCGGTGATGTAGATAATACGCTCTCTCTGTTGAACCGTTATAACAATTTCCTGGGATTGAATATGGCGAATTCACCTTCTTTTACATTAAAAGAAGCTATGGCGGCCGGAGCTTATGGGATGGTAATTGCGGCTTTGGCAATTCCTGTTCTATCTGCTGTTACACAGTGGCTGAACGTAAAATTAATGCCGCAGCAGGAAACGAATAATAATGCGAGCGACCAACAGAGCAGCATGATGCAGTCTATGAAAATGATGAACATGATGATGCCGATCATGTCGGCTTTCTTCTGTTATACACTGCCTGCAGGTCTTGGTCTTTACTGGATAGCGGGTGCAGTAGTAAGGTGTATTCAGCAGGTTGTCATCAACAAACATATTGATAAGATGGATTTGGATGAGCTTATCAAAAAGAATTCGGAAAAAGCAAAGAAGAAATTGGAAAAAGCCGGTGTCAGAGCGGAAAAATTAAATGCTTACGCGAATATGAATACAAGAAATGTAAATACGCAGGGCAAATCTTCCAAACCTTCCATGACACAGGAAGAAAAAGAAGAGGCGGTAAGGAAGTCTACTGAGTACTACAATAAAAATGCCAAACCGGGAAGCATTGCGTCTAAGGCAAATATGGTCAAGCAGTATAATGAAAAGAATAACAGGTAGGAGAATAGGTTATGGATTTTATTGAATTTTCAGCAAAAACAGTTAATGATGCCATTACGGAAGCATGTCAGAAATTTGTTGTGACAAGTGATAAGTTGGAATATGAAGTAGTGGAAGAAGGCTCATCAGGTTTTCTTGGAATTGGTTCTAAGCCGGCTGTGATTAGAGCAAAAGTAAAATCTTCCATCCAGGATATAGCAAGAGACTTTTTAAAAAGCGTATTTGAAGCAATGAATCTTGTTGTTGTTATTGATATTAATTATGATGAAGTAAATAATTCCATGAATATTGATTTGAGCGGCGATGAAATGGGTGTTTTGATCGGTAAAAGAGGACAAACACTGGATTCTCTTCAATATCTGGTATCACTCGTAGTGAATAAAGATGTTGAGAATTATATTCATGTGAAAGTCGATACGGAAAATTACAGACAGAGAAGAAAGGAAACGCTTGAGAATCTTGCGAAGAATATTTCCTATAAAGTAAAAAGGACAAAGAGACCTGTATCTTTAGAGCCGATGAATCCTTATGAAAGAAGAATCATTCATTCCGCGTTACAGAATGATAAATATGTTACAACACACAGCGAAGGAGATGAACCTTTCCGTCATGTTGTTGTAGTATTGAAGAAATACAGCAAATCATAAACAAGAATTATTGAAAGATTGATGAAAGATTGGAATGTAAATTTATTTACATTCCAATTTTTATAGGTTATATTTTACTATAGAAATAAGGTTGAAAAAGTATTTTCAACAAGTCAAAAAGAAAATCAGTCAATAGGAGGTTCTCATGAAAACGGATACGATTGCAGCTATTTCAACTGCTATGACAAATTCAGGAATCGGTATCATTCGTATCAGTGGTGAAGATGCAATTTCGACCGCACATTCTATTTTTGTAAATAAGCAGAACAAAAAATGTCTGGATACTTATAAATCTCATACGATTCATTATGGATATGTGGTAGAAGAAGATGGAACGATTGTTGATGAAGTAATGATATCCATTATGAAAGCTCCTCATAGTTATACAATGGAAGATGTTGTTGAAATTAATTGTCACGGCGGTATTTTTATCATGCAGAAAATAATGGATATCGTAATTTCTGCTGGAGCCAGAATTGCTCAGCCGGGAGAATTTACAAAAAGGGCTTTTTTGAATGGAAGAATTGATTTATCCAAGGCAGAGGCAGTTATGGATATTATTTCTTCCAAAAATGAATTTGCACTGCAAAGTTCTGTAAAACAGTTAAAAGGTTCTGTTTCTGAAATCGTTTGTGATTTAAGAAAAGAGATCTTGTATGAAATCGCTTTTATCGAATCTGCTTTGGATGACCCGGAACACATGAGTCTGGATGATTATCCGGAAAGATTATTTGAAAAGGCAGAAGAGGTTTGTAACAGGCTTCAAAAATTATTAAATTCTGCAGATGATGGAAGATTGTTGAAAGAAGGAATAAACACGGTAATTGTCGGCAGGCCGAATGTCGGAAAATCTTCCTTATTAAATATTCTTGTCGGAGAGGAAAAGGCAATCGTAACAGAAATAGCCGGAACAACGAGGGATATTTTAGAAGAAACGATTTCTCTTGATGGTATCACATTAAATATGATTGATACGGCAGGAATCAGAAATACAGAAGATATTGTTGAAAAGATTGGTGTGGAAAGAGCAAAGAAAGTAATTGAAGAGGCAGATTTGATAATTTATGTAATAGATGCTTCTGTTCCGATGGATGAGAATGATTATCAAATCATGCAAATGATAGCAGATAAAAAAGTAATCGTTCTTTTAAATAAATCTGATCTGAATGTTTATGTAACAGAAGATAAATTATATGAAACCATTTCAGAAATATCAAAGAATGATGCGAGGGATTCTTTTTTAGATCGTGGAAAAATTATTAAAACTTCCATGACCAGAAAAGAGGGAATAACTTTTTTTATAAAAACAATCAAAGAAATGTTTCTGCATGGAGATTTGTCTTATAATGATGAAGTTTATATTACAAATATGAGGCATAAGGAAGCGTTGAAAGATGCTTATGAGAGTATGCTGCAGGTAAAAAAAAGTATAGAAGATTCCATGCCGGAAGATTTTTATTCTATTGACTTAATGAGTGCATATGCTTCGCTTGGAATGATTATTGGGGAAGAAATCGGAGAAGATTTGGTGAATGAGATATTTTCCAGATTCTGTATGGGAAAATAGGTTGTGAACAGGACGCTTTCTGCGTCTGCTTTAAGTTTGCAGGTTGAGGGAGGAATTGTATAAATGAATGAACAAGTTGACGTATGCGTGGTAGGAGCAGGCCATGCAGGATGTGAAGCTGCACTTGCCTGTGCGAGGCTTGGACTTGAAACGGTTATTTTTACGGTCAGCATTGACAGCATTGCGATGATGCCATGTAATCCAAACGTTGGAGGAACTTCTAAAGGACATTTGGTAAGAGAAATTGATGCACTTGGCGGTGAAATGGGTAAGAATATCGATAAAACTTTTATTCAGTCCAAGATGCTAAATAAGTCAAAAGGTCCTGCAGTACATTCTCTTCGTGCACAAGCGGATAAAGCAGAATATTCCAGAGCTATGCGAAATGTTTTGGAAAATCAGGAAAACTTAACAATCAAACAGTCTGAGGTATGTGAAATAATCTCAAAAAATATAGAAAATACCGATAATAAAAAAACGGTTCAGCAAGTTATAGGAATTAAGACTTTTACAGGAACTGTTTATGAATGTAAAGCGGTCATCTTATGTACGGGAACATATTTAAAAGCGAGATGCCTTTGTGGTGAGGCGATTACATATACCGGACCAAATGGATTACAGCCTGCTAATTATCTGACCGATTCTTTAAAAAATCTTGGAATTGAAATGCGGCGGTTTAAAACTGGAACCCCGGCCAGAATGGATAAGCGTTCTATTAATTTTGAGAAAATGGAAGAGCAGTTCGGAGATGAAAGAGTGGTTCCTTTTTCTTTTTCTACAAATCCGGAGGATGTACAGATAGATCAGGTTTCCTGCTGGCTCACTTATACGAATGAAAAAACGCATGAAATTATAAGGAATAATCTGGACCGTTCTCCTATTTATGCGGGAATCATAGAAGGAACAGGACCAAGATATTGTCCTTCTATTGAGGATAAAGTCGTAAAGTTTGCAGATAAGGAAAGACATCAGGTTTTTATAGAACCTGAAGGTCTGTACACGAATGAAATGTATGTCGGCGGTATGTCATCTTCTTTGCCGGAAGATGTACAGCTTGCCATGTATCGGACTGTTCCCGGATTGGAACAGTGTAAGATTGTCAGAAATGCTTATGCCATAGAATATGATTGTATTGATTCAAGACAATTATATCCGACGCTAGAATTTAAAAAAATAAAAGGGCTTTTCAGCGCCGGGCAGTTCAATGGCAGCAGTGGTTATGAGGAAGCAGCTGCACAGGGATTGTTAGCCGGAATGAATGCCGCGCTTACAATTCTTGGAAAAGAACCTGTTATTCTTGATCGTTCTCAGGCTTATATAGGTGTTTTGATAGATGATCTTGTTACAAAAGAAAATTTTGAACCTTATCGGATGATGACTTCCAGGGCGGAATATCGATTACTGCTTCGGCAGGATAATGCCGATCTGCGTCTTCGTAAAATTGGTTTTGAAGCTGGTCTTGTATCTGAGCAGCAATATGATGACACTTTAAATAAAAAATATTTAATTGATAAAGAAATTGAACGTTTAAAAAATACCGTGATCGGTGCATCAAAAAAACATCAGCAGTTTTTGGAAATCCATGGAAGTTCTCTATTAAAAACAGGTACAAGTCTTGCAGAATTGATGTGTCGTCCTGAACTTTCTTATGAGATTTTATATGAAATTGACCCGGAAAGAAAATGTCTGTCAGAAGATGTCATAGAACAGGTTGAGATTGAGATTAAATATGAAGGTTATATTGAAAGACAGATGAAACAGGTGGAACAGTTCAAAAAGATGGAGAAAAAACTGATACCTTCTGATTTGGATTATCAGGATGTCAGCAGTCTTCGTTTGGAAGCAAGACAGAAATTATCTGCTTATCGACCTGTTTCTGTTGGACAGGCTTCAAGAATTTCAGGAGTATCCCCGGCTGATATTTCTGTTCTTTTGATTTATATGGAACAAAAATATCATTCCAGCCGTTAAATTGATGTTCGAAAGAAAGAGGAATAATAAATTGAAAAACTATAGTTCAAAAGTTTCTTTAGAAGATTTTAAAAAGGATTTGACAGAATACCATATTTCGCTCGATGAAAATCAATTGTGTCAGTTTATGTCATATTATGAGTTATTAATAGAATGGAATCAGGTTATGAACTTGACTGCAATCACTGATTTTGATGAGGTATGTAAAAAGCATTTTATAGACAGTCTTTCTATTGTAAAGGCATGTGATATGAATGCTGCTATGTCTATCATGGATATTGGAACGGGAGCTGGTTTTCCTGGTATTCCTTTAAAAATTGCTTTTCCAAATTTAAAGATGACCTTGCTTGATTCGTTGCAGAAAAGGGTTGGTTTTTTACAGATAGTTATTGAAAATCTTAAATTAAATGATATTGAAATCCTTCATGGAAGAGCAGAAGATTATGCGAAAGAAAAAAGATTCAGAGAGCAGTATGATCTGTGTGTTTCCAGAGCGGTAGCCAACCTTTCAACACTTTCCGAATACTGTCTTCCTTTTGTAAAAACAGGCGGCCGCTTTATTTCTTATAAATCTGAGAAACTTGCAGAAGAAATAAAAACTGCAGAGAAAGCGATTGGTATTTTGGGCGGCAGAATAGAAAATCGGGTGGAGTTTCAAATTCCCGGTTCAGATATTTACCGGAACTTATTAGTCATTTATAAACGAAAAGAAACTCCTGCAAATTATCCGAGAAAAGCAGGAGTTCCTTCTAAGAAACCGATAAATACTTTATAAAAATAATTGTATTTGTTCCAGTATTTTATCGGGAGCTTCCAATTGAGGAAGATGTTTTGTTTCAGACAGATATTCTATTTCAATAGAACTGTTATAATAAGCATAGTTTTCCAATGTTGTTTCGATATCTGTTTTCTCTTCACCGCCGAGCATAAGAATGCTGTGATTGACTTCTTTTAAAGAATGAATGATATTAGTGTTCATAAATTTTCCGGTGAAGCATGCAAAAGAATATTTTGCATGACAGCCGGATAGCTGCGATGCTTCCATATAGTTTAAAATGTATTTTTCTTTTATATTAGACTTATCATAAAAATACTCATCTCTAAAAGTTTTTTCAAAAGAATGTTTTGTATTGAGTATATTGTAAATAAAAGTTCCAATAACGGGTGTTTCAAAGATAAATTTCAGTAATTTCGTCTGCTTGGATGGAATCTGGTTTTGACTGTATAGGCTCTGTGGATTTATAAATATCATTTTGTCAAAAAGCTCTGGGTTATGATGACACGCCGTGATCATAAACGGAACAGAGTTTCCCGTTGCAACAATAGAAGTTTTTCTGCCAATAATATTTTTGATGAAATCAGTTATTAGTTGTTCATATAAGTTATATGTATAAGTAAGAGATGGTTTATCGGAAAGACCGTATCCCAATAAATCTAATGTGTAAATTTCGTGTTGATCTGTCAGATTATTGACCAGTCTGTGAAATTCGTAACTTGAACTTCCTACTGTCAGATCATGTACAAAAAGGATGGGACTTCCTTTTCCTTTTTTGTTATATTTAATTTGACCAAAACGCCATTTATAAAAATAATTTTCAGAACAGGATAAAAGTTTTCCAGAAGTGTAAAGAAAATGTTGTGTTCTGTTAATTATATGAATAGCAGTAAAGGCAGATGATGATAAGGCGCTGATTGTTACAATTTTTTTATTCATACTGATCCTCCAATCTCTTTCTTACCTTATTATATAAGATAATCTGATTGATTACAAATAAAACTCTTTTCTTATCTTAAAAATTATTATATGATAATAGTAACCCTGTAAAGAAAGGCAGACAATTGATTTTTTCGAATTTTGTCTGAACTTGGTATATTCTTTTGAATAATAAATCTCAGAATAATGAAAAAAATAATTTTTATATTCTTGATGTCATAGAAAAAGAACGACAGAGAATAGCAAAGGATTTGCATGATATCACTTTACAAAATCTTTCTCATTTAATACATAAAATTGAATTAGGTTCGATTTATATTGATAAAGACCCGGTAAAAGCAAAATTAGAATTTGCGACTGTAGAACAGGAATTACGACAGGTTATTAATGATATGCGTACTGTCATTTATAATATGTATCCAGTTTCTTTAGAGGATTTGGGACTTAAAACTACAATAGAAAAAACACTTAGTTTAATGGGAAAAAAATATAATTTTACAGTGGTATCGGACATTGATGATGTTTCATGTGAAAATAAATTAATACAAATATCTATTTTGAGATTCATACAAGAATGCTGTTGTAATGCAGTAAAACATTCCAATGGAAATAAAGTATATATTTCTCTAAAAGAATTTGAAAATAAATTCTTTTTAATAATAGAAGATAACGGAATTGGTTTTAAAGAAGAAGAAATAGATAAAAGTGATTATCACTTTGGATTATCTATGATGAAAGAAACAATTTTTTTATTAAATGGAAAAATGAATATCAATTCTTCTAAAAAAGGAACAAGTATTAAAATTGAAATACCTTTTTAATTTTATATAAACTATATTTTGGAGCGTAAAAAATAATGGATGATACAATCAAAGTTATGATTGCAGATGATCACAATTTGATGAGAGAAGGAATTAAACAGTTGTTGGAACTTGACGGAAACATAAAAGTAATTGCAGAAGCCGGAGATGGTGTGGAATGTCTGGAAAAATTGAAAGAATACAATCCGGATATTCTTTTGTTGGATATTAATATGCCAGAGAAAAATGGAATAGAAGTTCTGAAAACATTAAAAGAAGATAAATTAGATGTAAAAGTCTTGATGCTGACTCTTCATAACGAAGTAGAATATCTGGTCAAATCTGTTGATAATGGAGTAGATGGATATATTATGAAAGATTCTGAGTCGGCCGAATTAAAAAAAGCTATTTTTATGGTACTAAGCGGAAAAACATATATACAGCCAAGTTTGATTCCTGAATTAAATTTTCACCTGGCTAATAGAGATGTCGAAAAGGATAAGATTGACTTTTTAACTAAAAGAGAATTAGAAGTATTAATTCAAGTCGCAAATGGTATGTCAAATAAAGAAATTGCTTTAAACTTGGATATTAGTGAACGGACTGTTAAAAATCATATTTCTAATATTTTTAAAAAAATTGATGTTTCTGATAGAACGCAGGCAGCGGTTTTTGCAATTAAGAATAATATTATCAAAGTATAAAATGTTTCATGTGAAACATTTTGATAGATAATTTTTCCATCATCAAGATAATGTTTCATGTGAAACATTTTAATACTAGATATTGTAAAAAGAAACGTGAAACATTTTAATATCCATATAAAAGAAATTGTGAAACATTTATTTGATAACATTTTATAAATAATTTTGGTAATTTTATAGATTATACAAATAATTAGTGATATAATAGTAGACGCAAAACAAAGGAAAGTATTGAAAGCGCGTGTTTGTGAATATAGATATATAGTTGCAAACTCATACTTAAGAATCGGAGAAAAATGGAATATGGGAAGAACAATTGCAATTGCAAATCAAAAGGGTGGGGTAGGTAAGACAACAACATCGATTAATTTAGCTGCATCCTTAGCAGCAAAAGGAAAAAATGTATTGGTAATCGATATTGATCCACAGGGAAATACAACAAGTGGTTTTGGTATTGAAAAAAACGATTTGGAAAATACAATTTATGAATTGATTTTGAGTGAGTGTTCTATAGAAGAATGTATTTTAAAAGATGTTATTCCTGGAGTTTCTATTATTCCTTCCAATGTTAATCTTGCAGCAGCAGAAATTGAATTGATCGGAATTGATAAAAAAGAATACATATTAAAAAATGAAGTAGATTGGGTAAAGGATAAATATGATTTTATTATTATAGATTGTCCGCCTTCTTTAAGTATGTTGACAATAAATTCTATGACGACAGCAGATACGGTGCTTGTTCCTATACAATGTGAATATTATGCGTTGGAAGGTTTAAGCCAGTTGATTCATACGGTAAATCTTGTAAAAGAACGGTTAAATCCGGATTTGGATATGGAAGGTGTTGTATTTACAATGTATGATTCCAGAACAAATCTTTCGATGCAGGTAGTAGAAAATGTTAAAAATCATTTAAGTCAGAGTGTTTATAATACAGTGATACCAAGAAATATCAGATTAGCGGAAGCACCGAGTCATGGTATGCCAATTCATATCTATGATCCAAAGTCTGCGGGTGCAGAGGCATACATGTTGTTGGCTGATGAAGTAATCAATAGGAAATTTTAATACTGATATGAATGATAGAAAAGGAGTACAATTATAAGTATGGCGGCGAGAGGATTAGGAAAAGGTTTGGATGCACTAATTCCAAATGTAGATACAAAAGGAAAAAGTGCAGAAAGAGATACGGATGAAAAAAAAGAACCGGATACGATTGTAAAAATTACAAAGATAGAACCCAATCGTGAACAGCCAAGAAAAAATTTTGATGAAGATGCACTACAGGAATTAGCTGATTCTATTAAACAATTTGGTTTATTACAGCCTATTCTTGTACAAGACAGGAAAACTTATTATGAGATTATTGCCGGTGAGCGCCGTTGGCGTGCAGCAAAACTGGCAGGATTAAAAGAAGTTCCGGTCATTATTCGAGACTATACTGACCAGGAAATTGTTGAGATTTCTTTGATTGAAAATATACAGAGAGAAGATTTAAATCCGATTGAAGAAGCTCTTGCTTATAAAAGACTTTTAACAGAATTCAATTTGAAACAGGATGAAGTTGCAGAAAGAGTGTCCAAAAGCAGAACTGCCGTTACAAATTCTATGAGACTTCTAAAATTATGTGACGAAGTCCAACAGATGATTATAGATGATATGATTTCCAGCGGCCATGCGCGAGCATTGATTTCTATTGAAGATCCAGAAGAGCAGTATAATATTGCACAGAAAATTTTCGATGAAAAATTAAGTGTTCGTGATGTTGAAAAACTGGTCAAAAATTTGAATAAACCAGAAAAACCAAAAAAAGAAAAAGAAGAAGATAAAAGTCTGGAAGTTATTTATCAGGACGTGGAGGAAAAACTGAAACAGTCACTTGGAACAAAAGTGGCTATTGCTTCTAAGGGCAACGGCTCCGGAAAAATTGAAATTGAATTTTATTCACACGATGACCTGGAAAAAATTATAAGCTTATTAAGTGCCCATTAAGGAAGGAAGAAAAAATGAATTATGATTTACTGAAGATGATAGGACTTGGCAATCTTGACATAACATATATTTTTATTGGGTTGATTGCGTTTCTTTTTCTCATATTAATTTTAATAATCATTCAAATGGTCAAGCTATCAAAAATGATAAAAAAATATGAAAAATTCATGTTGGGAAAGAATGCAAAAAATCTGGAAAAAGATATTTTTGGTCTGTATGAAGATAATAAGTTCATTAAAGTTTCTATTGAAAAAAATGAGAAGGATATTCGTACCTTATACAGAAATTTAGAAAGAGCTTTTCAAAAAATCGGTGTTGTGAAATATGATGCTTATGGTCAGATGGGCGGGCAGTTAAGTTTTTGTCTTGCACTTCTGGATGAAAATAATAATGGTTTCATATTGAATTCGGTACATAGTACGGAGGGGTGCTATACTTATACAAAAGAGATTAAACATGGCGAATACGATATAGAAATCAGCAATGAAGAAAGAAAAGCATTAAATATAGCAATAGGCGAAGAAGACTAGGGATTAAGTAATTAAAACAATTAAGTGGTAAAACGTATGATTAAAAAGATATGCAAAATTGATGAGCTGACGGGTAAAGAGCGTTTAGCTAACAATATAATGACCAGCGATTATAATGTATTATTATCTGAGGGAATTGTATTGCGTCAGGATTATATTGACAAATTAAGAGAATTGAATATCAAAGAAGTATATATATGGGATGAAAAAGAAATAGAAGAATCTGTTGCTATTTTGAAAAATGACTTGGAAGAATCCTTTAAATCAAAAGTCAGAGATATTCTGGAAAAGCATACCTATTGTCATAATGAGGAATTGGTTGAATTATGTCAAACAGCAGATCATATTATCATAAATATTTTGGAAGAAGAAGAAGTTCTCCAGCAAATATATGATATCCGGGAAAGAAGTTCAGATATTTATGAACATTCTGTCAGCATATGTAGTCTGGCAACAGTTGTTGCACTGCGTATGAATCTTTCGCATGAATTGGTGCATGATATTGGTGTTGGCTGTCTGCTGCATGATTTGGGACTGCGTTATTTGACAGCTGATTATATAAACCATGATTTGAAAGAAATGACGGAGTTTGAGTATTCAGAATATAAAAAACATCCTGTTTACGCATATTCTGCTTTACAGGGTGAAAATTGGATTTCCAATGTAAGCAAAAATATGATATTATATCATCATGAGAGAATCGATGGCTCCGGTTATCCTTTGAAGGCAACAGATATTCCGTTAGAATGCCGCATTATACAAGTATGTGATGTTTTTGATGAAATGATATGTGGAATCGGTTGTAAGAGAGTTAAAGTATATGAAGCAGTAGAATATTTAAAAAATTTCAAAGATATTAAGTATGATGGCAGAATTGTCGATATTTTCTTAGAATTTACTGCCGTATATCCAGCAGGAACATATGTTCGTACTAATGAGGACGAAATCGGAATTGTGATGCGACAGAATAAACAATTTCCGGGAAGGCCTGTTCTTCGAATTGTTGAAGACAGAAATGGAGATGCTGTAAATATTATAAAGGATTTGTTGGAAGTAAATAATATTTATATTAAAGAAGTTATAGGCTAGTGTGAGAAGAGTTTATTTGTTTTAAGTCAAGAATTTCTTAGGAGGAAAATAGTCATGATAGATATCAAATTTTTGAGGGAAAATCCTGATGTTGTTAAAGAAAACATTAGAAAGAAATTTCAGGATTCCAAATTAGAGTTGGTGGATGAAGTAATCGCATTGGATGCTGAGGTTAGAAAAACACAGCAGGAAGCCGATGATATCCGTGCGAACCGGAATAAGATTTCCAAAGAAATCGGTGCATTAATGGGCCAGGGCAAAAAAGAAGAAGCAGAAGCTAAAAAGGCAGAAGTATCTGCAAACGCAGCGCGCCTTGCACAGTTGGAAGAAAAAGAAAATGAACTTCGTGAGAAGATTAAGAAAGACATGATGATAATACCAAACATTATTGACCCGTCAGTTCCAATCGGAAAAGACGACTCAGAGAATGTGGAAGTAAAAAAATACGGTGAACCGCTTGTTCCGGATTTTGAAATTCCTTATCATACAGAAATTATGGAGCGGTTCAACGGTATTGATATGGATGCTGCAGGAAGAGTAGCAGGAAATGGTTTCTATTATCTGATGGGAGACATTGCCAGACTGCATTCCGCTGTTATTTCTTATGCGAGAGATTTTATGATCGATAGAGGATTTACCTACTGTGTTCCACCTTTTATGATTCGGAGCGCTGTTGTTGACGGTGTTATGAGTTTTGCAGAAATGGATGCTATGATGTATAAAATTGAGGGAGAAGATTTATACTTAATTGGTACGTCTGAACATTCCATGATTGGTAAATTTATCGATACGATTGTTCCGGAAGAAAATCTTCCGCAAACGCTGACAAGTTATTCTCCCTGTTTCCGGAAGGAAAAAGGTGCGCATGGTATAGAAGAACGTGGCGTTTATCGTATTCATCAATTTGAAAAACAGGAAATGATTGTTGTATGTAAACCGGAAGAATCTCAAATTTGGTTTGACAAACTATGGCAAAATACGGTAGACTTATTTAGGTCGATAGATATTCCGGTCAGAACGATTGAATGTTGTTCCGGTGACCTTGCTGATTTGAAAGTAAAGTCTTATGATGTAGAAGCATGGTCTCCTAGACAGAAGAAATATTTTGAAGTAGGAAGTTGTTCTAATCTCGGTGATGCACAGGCAAGAAGACTGAGAATACGGGTAAATGGTAAAGACGGAAAATATTTTGCACATACATTGAATAATACGGTTGTTGCACCGCCCAGAATGCTAATTGCATTTTTAGAAAATAATCTGCAGGAGGATGGCTCTATTCGCATTCCTGAAGTTCTTCGTCCGTATATGGGTGGTAAGACAGAAATCAGATAAAGGGAGGTGAAACCTTTGCACAAATATATGCGGGCTATTGGTTTTAGCAAGCTGATAGACAGGAGAGAACAGCAGAAGCTGGTTACTGATATTATTTTAAGCGCATCGCATCGTTCTTATACGTCTAATGGTGGGGAAACCATACTTGCAGAGTTTTGCGAAGATTTTGCTGAAAATATGGGAATTGCTGTCTGTGGAGAATTCGATGCGGATGATAAATTTACATTTGACTATTTTTATCCTTATCTAAAGGGAAGAGGAGTGAGTTCTTACGAGGATGTATCTGTGGAACGCCATGCAGAAAAGGAATCCTATGCCGGCATCTGTGATGATATTAAAGTCGGAGTTAGTTTGATATTCTATTTACAAAACATCATTCCTTATGTAAAAGCGCAGCAGATGAATCTACTTCCAATAAGAGGAACGACACTTACGTTATCCGGTCTTTCCGTTAAGGGAAATATTATTCTTCCAATTGTGAAGGATGAAACGGAAATACGTCGGGTCAAAAAAGCGTCTATTAACAGGAACCAACTGATCGCTGCTGCAAGACAGGGTGATGAGGAAGCAATAGAAAGCCTTACTTTAGAGGATATGGATACCTATACATCTATCTCCAGAAAAATATTAAAGGAAGATGTCTTTAGTTTGGTAGATACTTATTTTATGCCCTATGGTGTAGAGTGTGACCAGTATTCTATTCTGGGTGAAATTATGGAATATTCCAAGACTGTGAATAAGTTGACGAAGGAAGAAATTTATCTTATGAAGTTGAGCTGTAACGATTTACAGTTTGATATTTGCATTAATGCCGAAGATTTATACGGAGAGCCACAGATAGGACGCAGATTCAAAGGTGTCATCTGGATGCAGGGTTATATTAATTATCCGGAGATATCAACAGATTTATAGTTGAATAATTTGCTTATCTGCAAATTTCTCATACAAATTTATACACGTTTCCGTAGCTCAGTTGGATAGAGCGACCGCCTCCTAAGCGGTAGGTCGGGTGTTCAAGTCACCTCGGGAACGCTGAAAAGCATTGAAAATACGGGATTTTTCAATGCTTTTCTTTATAGGAGGACAGTATTTATGGATAATTTACAGGAGAACATGGCACGGAGCATTCAAAACCTGGAGGCTGTCATTAATGAGGGACTTCGTGTTGCTCTACGGGAAGACACTCCGGATCGGTCATTAGATGTGCTGCTTGAATATTTGGGGAAGGCTTTGAACGGAGAGCGGACCTATATTTTTGAACGGAATGAATCTGGCTGCGATAATAATACTTATGAATGGGTGGCTAATGGGGTGCAGCCGCAAAAAGAAAATCTTCAGAATCTCCCGCCGACGGTATGTGCGAGCTGGTATCAAAGATTCAGCGATGGCAGCCATATTGTCATTCAGAATCTGGAAGATATACGGCAAAAAGATTCTATTTTATATGAGACATTAAAAAAGCAGGATATACATTCGCTTGTAGTAGTTCCGCTTTATGATGACGGCAGAGTCATCGGCTTTTATGGCGTAGATAATCCGCCGGAGAAGTCATTGGAATACACATCGAATATGCTCCAGATCACCGCACATTTTATTGTTTCTTCCCTGAGATGGCGGAATCTGGTCCGGAAACTTCAGAAGCGGAGTTATAATGTTTTCTATGCTCTTAATGTAGATTATCTGAGTATTTATCAGGTGAATTTTGATACGGATAAATGTGAGATATATCGGGAAAATGAACGGCCTAAGAATAATCAGAGCATTTATTTTGAAAAGAGCTATCATACGGCTATGGAACAGTATATTTCTTTGTATGTGACACCTGAAGACCAGGAACGACTTCGCACTGTGACAAAAAAAGACTATGTTCTCGCGCAGCTAAAAACAAAAGAAAAATTTTATGCCCGATATCAGGTGAAGGATAATCCGTATGGCGTAAAAAATTTGGAAATCCATTTTTCTGTTACAGGGAAAAAGGGAGAAGAAAACAGCGCGATTTTCGCATTTCGGGATATAAATTCCGTGGTTGAACAGGAGGAAAAATATAAGCAGGAGACAAGGCAGAGTCTTGAAGAAATTCTGGAAGGTTCCCGAACCGGAATCTGGACTATCGAGCTGGAGGAGGGCTGTGAACCAAGGATGTATGCGGATAGAACCATGCAGATGCTTTTGGGTGTGAGTAAAGACGTTGGTCCGGAAGAGTGCTATCAAAGCTGGTTTCGTAATATTGATGCCGAATATGTTGATACAGTACAGGAAACAGTGCAGGAAATATTAGAGAACGGACGTTCTGAAGTAGTTTATCCCTGGAATCATCCGATATTAGGGAAAATTTATATCCGCTGTGGCGGTGTGCCAGATAAAAAGTTTAAGAAGCCGGGTGTTAGTCTGAATGGATACCATCAGGATATTACAGAGACGATGGTAACACGAAGAAAGCAGGAACAAGCAATTATGGAACTGTTGGAAAAAGTAAGACGGGCAAACTCGGCTAAAAGCGAATTTCTCTCCCACATGTCTCATGATCTTCGTACACCGATCAACGGAATCATGGGTATGCTTACTATCATGGAAAAAAGTCAGAATGATTTGGAGAAGCAGAGGGAATGCAGAGAAAAAATCCGCGTATCAACAGAGCATTTGCTGTCTCTTGTCAATGATGTCCTGGAAGTCAGTAAGCTGGAAAGCGGAAGATCAACGATTGTTGAAGAACCGTTTGATCTTCATGACATATTGGAGAATTGCATCACGATTTTATTCTCTCAGGCGGAAACAGCCGGTATCCGTCTGGTGTTGGAAGAAGTAGAACTGCACCATAGCAGATTGATTGGAGAACCGCTGCATTTGAAACAGATTTTGATGAATATCATTGATAATGCGATCAAATACAATCATTCAAATGGATTCGTATATGTGCAGGCAAAAGAAATTGCGTACAATGACGGAATTTCTGAATATCTGTTTATAGTTGAAGATACTGGAATCGGAATTAGCGAAGATTTTAAAAAACATATTTTTGAACCGTTTGCGCAGGAGAATCACGGTGCCAGAACAGACTATAACGGAGTCGGCCTTGGTTTGTCCATAGTAAAAAAACTGGTCGATCAAATGAAAGGCACTATCGAGGTGGAGAGTCAGGTGGGTAAAGGAAGCATATTTCGTGTTATTATACCCATTCAAATTGACGCAAAACGGAATGCGGAGCCGATAACTGAGGAAAGAAATATACATACCGGTATTTCCGGAATGCATGTTTTTCTGGTGGAAGATAATGAAGTGAACTGTGAGATTATGGAGTTTATTCTGGAACAGGCAGGAGCGGAAGTGGTAACTGCAAAAAATGGAAAGGCCGCTGTGGATATCTTTGCGGCTTCGGAGAGGGGAGCTTTTGACTGCATTCTCATGGATCTGATGATGCCGGTTATGAGTGGATTTGAAGCAGCGCGGACGATTCGTGGTATGGACAGACCGGACGCGAAAACTGTTCCTATCATAGCGTTGTCAGCAAACGCATTTGAGGAAGATATCGTGATGGCAAAAGATGCCGGAATGAATGAACATATGGCAAAACCTGTGGATATGGAAAAATTATTCAAAGTTATGTATCGGTTAGTGAGCAGAATAAAAACCGCAAAATAAAAGGAGAAGAAATGAGTATTACAGATTGGCGGGAATTGACAGAAGAAAATAATTATGAAAGATTGTACTGTAAATTTGATTATGTTATGATTAAAAAGTACAATGCTTAATAAATAAAGGTGAATCTTTCATGAATTATATTATTTTGGATTTGGAATGGAACCAGGGCGCCGCAGAAAAAACAGAAGAAAAGCTTCCTTTTGAAATTATAGAAATCGGCGCGATCAAGTTAAATGACAGGCGGGAAAAGACAGATGAATTTAATGAATTGATAAAACCGCAGGTCTACCATGAAATGAATTATATCACCAGAAAATTAATTCATCTTCAAATGGAACAGTTGGAAGAAGGAAAGACTTTTCCGGACGTAATGCGGGCATTTCAGAATTGGTGGGGAGATGATTATATCTTCTGTACATGGGGCTCTATGGATTTAGTAGAGCTCCAGAGAAATATCCGGTATTATCAAATGGAACCCATATCAGACAGACCCTTTCGGTTTCTGGATATCCAGAAGCTTTTCAGTATTGCTTTTGAAGACAGAAAATCCAGAAGATCGCTGGAGTATGCGATTGATTTTTTGAACATTGAAAAGGACATCCCTTTTCACCGGGCGCTCAGCGATGCCTATTATACTGCAAAAATACTTGCCCTTCTCGATGAAAACGTACTGGAAAATTATTCGTTCGATATCTTCCATATCCCTGTAAGTAAAAAAGAAGAAATACATGCAATTTTTGACAAAGTGCCGCAGGAATCCTATGCAAAATATATTTCCAGAGGATTCGAAAATAAAATAAAGGCTATGAATGATAAAAATATTATCAGTACAAGATGCTATCTATGTCATAAAAACCTGAAAAAAAGAATCAGATGGTTTACCCCGAATGGAAAACATTATTACTGTGTTTCATATTGTGATATACATGGTCATATGAAATCCAAGATCAGGATTCGCAAATCGGAAAATAATTTGGTTTATATAATAAAGACCGAAAAGTTCGTTTCCGAGGAAGATGTAGAAAATATTTATAAAAAACAGGAACAGGCAAGGCAGCACCGAAAAGAAAAAAGAGCTGCTAGAAATCGAAATCATCGAAGTTAGAGCGAATACGTTCTCTTCGGTGTTTTTTTCTGTTCACACGATTTTTCCGGCGTTTAGAATTACTATTATTAATAATGAGTGCCCGAATAATGAAAAGACAGATAAAAAATGCTGCGAAAATAAGAAGACCGATCAATACATTTTTAACATTGATAAAAATCGTACCGTCATCCTCATTACTTTGTTTCGATGAAGCAGGCGCAGCTGTTTCTTTTTTGTCCAATTTTTCTGCATCATTGTTATCAGTATTGGAATCGGAAGAATTTTTTACTGTTTCAAATTGATAGATGGTCTTGGCATATTCGGAAAGATTCACATAGGCGCTTCCAACATAGGTGTCATTATAAGTATAGTCGATTTGAGCAACATGGTTTTCTTCCGCAATATCGTAATCAATCGTGGAATTTAAATCAGAAAAACTGGCCATGTTTGGAACGATGACATAACTGTCCGTATCAATTGATAAAATAGGTTTTGAATTTCCGAAAATATCGTTATCAGCCTGAAAGAAATTCACATTTTCAATATTGAACTTTTGTTCATTTTCAGCAACATTCAATATCTGGAAATTTTGGAAACCATAATTAAAAAGTTCTATCGTGTCTGTGAACTGATTTGGAGATTCTTCCTTGAAAACGACACAGATCAATTTCATGCCATTCTGTTCCGCGCAGGTAACAAGCGTTTGTCTGGATTGGTCTGTATAACCGGTCTTTCCGCCGACTATGCCCTCATATGGCATTTCTCCCGTGATAAGCAGGTGTTTATTTTTTTTATAAAAATCGTCCGGCTGAGTCGCGGAAGCTTCAAAATGATAACGAGGCGTGTTGCTGATCTTACACAGCATTTCATTTTGAAAAAAAACGCTGGAAATCAGAGCAAGATCATAAGCAGATGTATAGTGGTTTTCGTCAAAAAGACCGTTTGTGTTAGTAAAATGAGAATCCGTGCAGCCGAGTTGTGCAGCGCGGGTATTCATCAGTTCTATAAAATCACTGATAGAACCGCTTACATATTCAGCAACGGCATTGGAAACCTCATTTGCAGAAGCGACCATAATGCCATAAAGCGCTTCTTCTAATGTGATTGATTCGCCTTCATCCATTCCCATATTGGAGCCGTCCCCTGGTACGCTGAAAACGGCTTCATGACTAAAAGAGACTATATCATCCAGGTTACCGTTTTCTATAGCCAGCAGCGAAGTAAGAATTTTGGTCGTACTGGCCGGATACAGTTTTTCATGAATATTTTTTGCATAAAGAATAATACCGGTATTGGCATCCATCAGAATAGCTGCCTGTGCAGTTATCTGTGGTCCGGTCGGCCAGTTCTCGATTTCATCGGACTGTACTGGGAGAAGTTTTCTTGCTTCCGCTTCCGCAGCCAGTTCATCCAACGTTGCATGAGCGGTTAACGCATGAACATGAAAAAGAAAAGCACATAAAAAAATCGTTAATATAAAACGCGATAAAAATTTTTTTCTATGAATAAAATACATGTGTATCAAAACCTCCAAAAAATCTGATCACAGCAAAATCCTGATTGCCGATTTCTTCAATATTTAAATTATATCATTAGGATATGAAATTTTCTACCATACTATTTTTTAAGATGTTCTTTTCTTACATTTTAAAATAGTGTAAAATAATATCGCACGGAAAGGAAAAATCTGCCTATGAGATTACGAAATGTTTCCGGTTCCCGGGAAGCGATTGCCCGGAGCCGGTTTGTAATACAAAATCCCACAGAAAAGAAAAATCACTGGAAAGAGCTGTTTTGCAATTCTCATCCGATACAGATAGAAATCGGTATGGGAAAGGGACGGTTTATTATGGATATGGCAAGGCTGCATCCGGAGATTAATTATATTGGTATAGAGAAATATTCCAGTGTTTTAATCCGCGGTATTCAGAAAATGGAAAAAGAGGAGCTTCCCAATCTGTATTTTATCCGTATGGATGCGGAAGAAATCACAGATGTTTTCGGAGAAGGAGAGGTCGATAAAATTTATCTGAATTTTTCTGATCCGTGGCCAAAAGACAGGCATGCGAAGAGAAGGCTTCCCTCCCGTGAATTTTTGAACAGGTACCGAGCCATACTATCGAAAGAGGGAAATCTGGAATTCAAAACGGATAATCAGGCGTTGTTTTCATTTGCCCTGGAGGAACTGGAACCTGCCGGATGGCATTTGGAACAGGTGACTTATGACCTTCATAGTGATAAAAATATGATGGAAGGAAATGTCATGACAGAATATGAAGAAAGATTCTCTTCAATGGGGAATCCTATTTATAAATATATTATTTTTCCGTCGGAATGATGGAAATGATGAAATAAAAGGAAAGGAGAAAAAATATGGAATGTAAATTTATGAGCACAAATTTCGAAGAGGAGGTAATCGCTTCCGATATTCCGGTGTTTGTGGATTTCTATGCTGACTGGTGCATGCCGTGCAAAATGATGGCGCCAGTCGTAGAGAAGCTTGCTGAAAAATACGACGGAAAGGTAAAAGTGGGAAAATGTAATATTGATGAAGAAAATAGAATTGCTTCACAATACGGGATTATGTCGATTCCGACGATGATGATTTTTGTCGGCGGAGAAATAAAAGAAACAGTTATAGGCGCGGTATCCCAAAAAGAATTGGAAGAGAAAATCGATAAGATACTGTCTTAGTTTTTTGTCGTATTTACCATATTTGCCGAAAAAACTACAAAAATTGCCAAATAAGTAACAGTTCGGTAGCGTATGTTATCGTAAAATAATCCCGTAAAAGGGGAATTTATCGGGAAAGAAAATTATTCATGAAGAAATTTGTGAATAACAGAGAAGATTATTAAGATACAGTGGCAGAAACAATCCATTTCTTTCCTGAGCTATTGTGGGGAGGATTCCTAATCCTCCTTATAGTAGTACCGCAATTTCATAATTTACAAATTAAATCCGGAAAAAGAATTGAGATATCTAAATCATATTGAAAGACTTCAATATAGCTTAGATATCTCAATCCTTTTTTAGTCGGGGTGACGTGATTCGAACACGCGGCCTCTACGTCCCGAACGTAGCGCTCTACCAAGCTGAGCCACACCCCGTTATAAAAATAATCTTATGCACAACTAAGATGATACAATAGATTATGGGTGTTTGTCAAGTTTTCTTTTTTTATAATCACTTATGAAAAAATTTTCATGATTGTAATTAAAGAAAATAGCAGATATACTAGACATACATATTATCTGCCATATATGGCAGGTCAACAGAAAGGCTGGGTCAGGAATATGAAATGGGCTCTCAAAAGAGATCAGAAAACAGAGGAACAGATTGAAAAATTAGTAAAAGAATTGACACTGGATGAAAAGATTTCCATGATTCATGGTGCAGGACTTTTTCAGACGGGTGCGGTAGAAAGACTTGGAATTCCGCCTTTGAAATGTTCTGATGGTCCGATGGGCGTCAGAAACGAATTTCATAATGAGAAATGGGTTCCGTCAGGAAATAATGACGATTATGTTACCTATTTGCCGAGTAACAGCGCGCTGGCTTCTTCCTGGAATACAAAGCTCGCCTGGAAGGCAGGATATGTTCTTGGAGAGGAAGCGCGGGGGCGCGGAAAAGATGTGATTCTGGCGCCGGGTATCAATCTTAAAAGGGACCCGTTGTGCGGAAGAAATTTTGAATATATGAGCGAGGATCCGAAACTGGCTGCCGCTCTTGCAGTTCCTTTTATCAAGGGAGTACAGGAGAACGATGTCGCAGCCTGTGTGAAGCATTTTGCATGCAATGTACAGGAAACGGACCGTCTGATGGTTGATACCATTGTGGATGACAGGACATTATATGAAATTTATCTTCCGGCTTTTAAAGCAGCTGTACAGGAGGGCGGCTCTTATTCTCTGATGGGTGCTTATAATAGGATAAACGGAACGCATTGTTGTGAGAACAAACAGCTTCTCGATGGCATCCTTCGGGAAGAGTGGGGGTATGACGGTACGGTCATCAGCGACTGGGGCGCCGTACATAAGATGAAAGAAGCGGCAGAGGTCACAATGGATGTAGAAATGTCAGTTTATCCTGATTTTGATGATTATAAGCTGGCAAATCCTTTGAAAGAAGCGATTGAAAAAGGTGAAGTTCCGGAATCTGTGGTGGACAGCAAAGTGCGTAATATTCTTCGGATGATGTTCCGCCTGAAAATGATAGGAAAACAGCAGAGTACGAGAAAAGCGGGAAGCTACAATGATCCCGTTCACAGGGAAATAACACTGCGTACTGCAGAAGAGTCTATGATTCTTTTAAAAAACGAGAGCGGTAAACTGCCGTTGGAAAGGAAAAAAATCAGGAAACTTGCCGTGATTGGACAAAATGCTGCAAAAGTTCATTCCGATGGAGGCGGCAGCGCCGAAATCAAAGCACTTTATGAGATATGCCCGTTAATGGGGATAAAGGCTTATCTGGGCGGCAATACGGAAGTTATTTATGCACCCGGATATTATGTGCCGGAGAAACCAAAGACTTTTGACACGAATTGGCAGGAGAAGAGCCTGGAGGAGCAGGAAGAGGAAAAGGCAGCACAGAGGGAAAAAGAAAAGCTGTTGATTCATGAACAGAATGTGAGGTTGTTTGAAGAGGCGCTCCGGGCGGCAAAGGAAGCGGATGAAGTCATTTTTGTCGGCGGCCTGAACCATGATTTCGACAGCGAAGGTCTTGACAGGGCTGATATGAAACTTCCCTACGAACAGGACATGCTCATCGAGGAACTTTTGAAAGTAAGAAAAGATGTAATCATTACCCTGATTGGCGGCTCTCCTGTGGAAATGCCGTGGAGACATCATGCGGAGACAATTTTATGGAGTTATTATGCGGGCATGGAAACAGGAAATGCTTTTGCAGAAATTCTTTTTGGAGAGGTAAATCCTTCCGGTAAGCTTGCTGAAACTTTTCCTGCCAGATATGAAGACTGTGTTACAGCAAAAAATGGGCAATCCGGTATACAGGGAAGTATCAGCCTGTCAGAGAGATTTTATTTTGGTTATCGATACTTTGATAAAGAAAGAATCGCGCCGGCCTTCTGTTTTGGGCATGGTTTGTCTTATACACAGTTTGCATACAGCAATCTTTCTCTGAAACAGGAAAAAGATGGAACAGGAGCGCTGAAAGTAAGCTTTAGTATTAAAAATACAGGGAAAAAGGCGGGTGCTGAAGTCGTTCAGCTGTATGTTGCGCCAATCGCGCCAAAGGTGGAGCGTCCTGCTAAAGAATTAAAATCCTTTGCAAAAGTCAAATTACAGCCGGGAAAATCCGAAAAGATAACGTTGACTTTAACACATCAGGATTTTGCTTATTTTGACAGTGATAAGCATGATTTTACAGTGAATTCGGGAGATTATGAAATTCTTGTAGGAACTTCCAGTGAAGATATCCGCCTGAAGGGGCTTTATACGTTATAATTTGATCAAAGTCCATTGCAGTATTTGATAAAGTATAAATTTATTTCTTTTTGTATATTCTAATTTGGTACTAAAAAATACGGAAAGGAATGAAAATACGATGGATTATAATCAAATGCCACTTGGACTTGGATATGCCGCGGCAATGGATAGATTGACAGCAGACAATTTTTCCAATATGTCGGACGATGAGAAAAAAGAATATATCGAAAGAAACAGAAGTAATTTATCTGAAAAAGAGCTGGACAGGCTGACGTCTTCTTTAAAAGAGGATGATGAAAACGTTCATTTTGGTGACCCGACGACTTTGTTCCGTGGTCCCGGCATAGGCTAGCGTGAAAAGAAGTTCTAAAGACGTTCCGCTAATGAGCGGAACGCCAAGAACTTCTACGGTTCGCACAGCGAACCCTTTTCACCCCGAAGAACGCCAAAAATGCGGCGTTCTTCTCACGCAGGAGAATGCCCGGAATAGGGCATTCTCCCCATACAAATTTATCTAAATAGAGGAGTATATGATGCGGATACAGTTACCCCGAAAGGTAGAGGATATTATAGAAAAAATTCAGGCAGCAGGCTTTGAGGCTTATGCGGTCGGCGGATGTATCAGGGACTCTATTCTGGGGCGGGAACCGGATGATTGGGATATTACGACTTCCGCGAAGCCGGAAGAGGTGAAAAAGCTTTTTAACAGGACAATTGATACCGGTATTCAGCATGGAACCGTTACTGTTATGCTCGACAGAGAAGGCTTTGAAGTAACTACTTATCGTATTGATGGGAAATATGAGGACAGCCGCCATCCAAAAGATGTGACCTTTACGGCAAGTCTGAGGGAGGATTTACGGCGCCGGGATTTTACCATCAATGCAATGGCTTATAATGAAAAGGATGGTCTGATTGATCTATACGAAGGAATACAGGATATTGAGTGCGGCCTGATTCGTTGCGTCGGGGATGCCAGGGAACGGTTCACGGAGGACGCTTTGCGCATGATGCGGGCGGTGCGTTTTTCCGCACAGCTCGGTTATACGATTGAAGAAAATACGAAAGCGGCGATAAAGGAACTTGCGCCGACGATACGAAGGATCAGTGCGGAGCGTATTCAGGTCGAATTGGTGAAACTGATGATTTCAGATTATCCGGATTATATCAGGACTGCGTATGAAACCGGTATTACCGCACAGATATTTCCGGAATTTGATATTTGCATGCAGACTGAGCAGAACAATCCGCATCATTGTTACAGCGTCGGGGAGCATATTTTACATACATTATCCTATGTGAAGGCCGATAAAGCGCTGCGCCTCGGAATGCTTTTTCATGATATTGGAAAACCTGGAACATTGACGGTTGATGAAGAGGGTATCACGCACAATCACGGCCATGCGGTAATTGGGGAAGAGATGACCGTCCGCATTATGAAAAGATTGAAATTTGATAATGATACGACTGACATAGTCAGAAAAATCGTTCGGTATCATGACTGGAAAATAGAAAATAATATGAAGAGCGTCAGAAGAGCGATAAATCACATAGGAGAAGATATTTTTCCACTGTTGTTTTCCGTAAAATATGCCGATATTATGGCACAGAGCGATTATCAGAGGGAGGAAAAGCTGCAGGACCTCGAGACATTGAAAGTCATTTATGAGGATATCATTGCCAAAGAGGATTGTCTTTCGCTGAAAGACCTGGCAGTAACCGGTGGAGATCTGATCGCTGCAGGAATGAAGCCGGGCCGGGAAATCGGGCAGACGCTTCATAAACTGCTGGAAGTTGTTTTAGAAGAACCGGAACGCAACCGGAAGGAATATCTGCTTTCTCTTCTGCCTTTGCAAGATTAACCGACAAAAAAATCATACTTTTCCATACTTTCTCATAAGATAGGATATGTGGATTATCTGGTGTGGGAGGTATATTTGTGAATGACAGATCTGTCGGTTTATTCGATAATTATGAGATAGAAGTTAACCGGACCTGGAAAGGAAGGGGTGCGATTCTTTGTGAATCGGATAAAGGGCTTCTTATTTTAAAGGAATACAATGGTCCTGTAAATAAAATCTTTTTTCAGGATACGTTGTTAAAGCATATCAGGGAAGCGGGGTTTCCGCTTGTCGAGTCCATTCTGCGTACAAAAGAGGATGAACTGATCGTTTATGACCAGGATCAGATTCCTTATATTGTAAAAAGTTATTTTGAAGGAAAAGAATGTAACAACAGAGATAATGAGGAATGTGCTCAGGCGGTTCGTGTACTGGCCAGACTACATAACTGTGCGGATTTATCGGAATGGGAAAATCTGTCTTCTCAGCCTGTTTTTCATATTGAGAAAGAATATGAAAAGCATAATAAAGAGTTGAAAAAAGTGCGTCGTTTTCTGCGTGAAAAGAGCCAGAAGACTGCTTTTGAGATATATCTGATCGAGCATTATGATTACTTTTTTGACCGTGCATTGCAGGTTACTGAGGAAATGCGCTATTATATGAAGGAAAGAAAAAGTGCAAATTTGGAAGAATTTCCTATTGTATGTCACGGCGATTATCAGTATCATAATATTATACGGACATCGGCCGGCATGGCACTTATTAATTTTGAAAAGTGCATACGGGATAATCCGGTCAGAGATTTATATCTTTTTATGCGGAAGCTGCTTGAAAAAAATAACTGGTCGCAGACGTTAGGGGATATTCTGATACGTTCCTATGATGAAGAGAAAACTTTGTCGGAAGAAGATTATATGCAGTTATATTATCGTTTTGCTTATCCGGAAAAATTTTGGAAGATTGTCAATTTTTATTATAATTCCGGCAAAGCATGGATTCCCGGCCGCAATATGGAGAAGCTCGAAAAACTTTTTGCACAGGACAAAGAGAAGCAGGATTTTCTGGAAGCAATTTTCCGAAAATAGTGGAAAGGTAAGGATTCAGGATGTACAAGAGATTATCAGCATTTGTAACTGGCGTTATGGTATTGGCGCTCGTGATCACCGGTTGTACATCCCAGGCAAGCAATATCGGTCTTGCCAGGGAGAACGACCAGGATACGATAGGGACCGATTTTGTCGTAGCGGAAGCTGGAAGTTACGATTCGGCAGATACGGCGGTAGTACTTTCTACAGATTTTGACAGTGGAAATATTACATTCATGAACATAGCGACAGGAAAACAATATACCCTTTCTTATGATGGGACAACTTATGTGAAGGACAGATACGAAGGTCCTATGTCGATGTCTCAGATCAAAGAAGGGGATATTGTGGATATCACTTTTTTAAGGGGAAAGAAGAAGCTTGCGAGCATGCAGCTGTCTCCGCAGTCATGGGTATATGATAATATTGAGAATTATGATCTGGGCGGTATGAACAGAACAGCGACGATCGGTTCAGGTACATATTCCCTGTCGGACCAGGTAGTGGTCTTATCGGATGGCAGACGGGTCGAAATAATGGATATCGTAAATAAAGATGTTCTGGCATTCAGCGGTATTGATCATGAAATATACAGTATTAAAGTGCAGAAGGGCCATGGCTATCTTCGCCTTTCCAATGATCAGGCATTAGTCGGCGGCTGGATTGAAGTCGGAAACACAGTGATTCAGCAGATTACGGAAAATATGCTTCTGGCGGTACCGGAAGGAAGCTATCAGGTATCTCTCTCCAACGGAAATGCAAAATGTCTGAAAGAAGTAACGATTGAAAGGGATAAAGAGGTTGTGCTGGATGTAGGGGACCTTGAAATTATAGCGGATAAAACAGGAAAAATTTTATTTTCTGTAAATCCTTCCGAAGCGACAGTAAAGATTGACGGAGAAGCGGTCGATATCAGCCAGGAGGTGGAGCTTACCTATGGTATTCACCGGATTTCGCTGGAAGCGGAGGGATATCAGTCCCTGACGAAACATATTCAGGTAGGTTCTGCATATGCGAGCATCAGCTTTACATTGGAAGAGGAAGATGAGAAAGAGACGGAAGATGAGAGCGAGAGCAGCAAAGACAGTGAAAACAGCAGTGAGAACAGTGAAGTAGAGAACGCGGTAACGGGAAACAGAGTTTATATTGACGCTCCTCAGGATGCAGAGGTTTATCTGGATGGCAATTATATAGGTATTTCCCCGGTTAATTTCAAGAAGGTGACAGGAAGTCATACGATTACCTTAAGAAAGACCGGATATCAGGCAAAGAGCTATACGGTCTATCTCTATGATGACGGACAGGATATTACATATTCCTTTACCGATCTGGAACCGGAATATTATGATACTGTCAGTGGAAACAGAAGCTCTTCAAGCCAGAACAGGCAGAATTCCTCCAGGGGCACTACGGGGAATAAGGATACTGTCAGCGGTAATACGGTCAGTGGGAATAATGTTAGTGAAAATAGCAGTGAATAAAAGAAGCGTCTTTAGAAATAGCCGCATCTTTGGAAATGTTATTTACATAATATGTTAAAACTGCGAATTTTGCACAAAACCATGCAAAAACCTTATAAAAAGGCATTTATGGCTTGACAACACGCTAGAAAATGTTTATAAATAGACATAGATGTTTCAAAAGAGAGACTTCTAAAGACAATGTAAACTCATATAAAGAGGAGGAACTAAAATGAACAAAACAGAGTTAGTTGCAGCTATGGCTGATCAGGCAGGATTATCCAAGAAGGATACAGAGAAGGCATTGAAAGCTTTTACAGATGTTGTTGCTGATGAATTAAAGAAAGGCGGAAAAGTACAGTTAGTTGGTTTTGGTACTTTTGAAGTCAGCGAAAGAGCAGCAAGAGAAGGTAGAAATCCGCAGAGTGGTGCCGTTATGAAGATTCCTGCATCTAAGGCTCCTAAGTTCAAAGCAGGCAAGGCTTTAAAAGATTCTCTTAATTAAGAAATTGTAAATTGATGACGAGAGGAACGACCTGTATGTGCTTGGCATAATACAGGTCTTTTTCTTCCTTCTTGTGCTGTGAGAAAGGTATGGATTGGATTACTATGAGATTAGATAAATATTTGAAGGTTTCCCGTCTGATCAAAAGGCGGACGGTGGCAAATGAAGCGTGCGATGCAGGAAGAGTTTTTATCAATGATAAACCCGCGAAGGCATCGGCGAACGTAAAAGCAGGAGATAAGATCACGATTCAGTTCGGAAACAAAGAGGTAAAGGTGGAAGTTCTGGATGTTCAGGAAACGGTGCGGAAGGAAGAGGCAAAAGAGTTGTTCCGTTATCTGACGTAATCTGGTTCTAAAGACAGGAAATCGGGCATACACTTAACTGGAAGAAGTTTTCAGGGAGGTATGTATGGAGGATTTGAACAGTATTAATAAAGGCACGCATAAGCTGATGCTTACCAATAGAAGGACATGTACTATCAGTGGCGTAAATGATGTATTATCTTTTGATGTCAATGAGATTTTGTTAGAAACGACCCAGGGAATGTTGATGATAAAAGGGAATGAACTTCATGTCAGCAGGCTGTCACTCGACAAGGGAGAAGTGGACATAGACGGCAGAATAGACAGTTTTACTTATTCGGAAGCGGCCGGCTATAATGCCAAAGGAGAATCTTTGCTGGCAAGACTGTTCAAGTAGGTGGCCTATGAGTCAGGATATCATACAGGAAGTTACCTTTTTCCTACACTCTATTGTAATGGGCATTGTGATTACTTTTGTCTATGACTGGTTTCTGATTTTGAGAAAGTTGATCAGGCATAATCTCTTCTGGCTCTCATTTGAGGATTTTCTTTTCTGGGCAGCCTGCGGTCTGGGTGTTTTTTATATGCTTTATCGGGAAAATAACGGTGTACTGAGATGGTTTACAGTATTGGGAGCCATGCTTGGGATGATTTTTTATAAGCTGGTCATCAGCAAGCCGTTCATACATATTATGTCAACATGTATATACAAGATAATGTGGTTTCTATTCCGTATTATACAAATTATAGTAAAACCGCTAAAATGGCTGTTTTCCGTAATTAAAAGATTTGCAATATTTTTGAAAAATAAATCAAGAAAATGTCAAAATTTCATAAAAAATAAGTTGACTGGCATTCTAAAAACACTTAAAATAGTTTTATGTAAACATTAAACAGTATTGGGGTATACAATGGCAAGAAAGATAGCATATCGTAAGAAGCGGCAGAATAGAACCGGAATGCTTCTGGTCACGATGGTCGTATTGATGATGTTGGTCGTCGTGACAGTTAAAAGCGTCGAACTTCGTGGGAAAAAAGAGGCTTACGAACAGAAAGAAATGGCATTACAGGAAGAAATCGATGCGGAAAAAATTCGGACTGAAGAAATAGCGGAATATGGAAAATATACACAGACGAAGAAATATGTTGAGGAACTGGCTAAAGATAAGCTCGGTCTGGTATATGAAGGCGAGATCATTTTTAAAGACGAAAAATAAGCAGATTTGGGAGAACATCCGAAATCTGTTTTTTATTCCATAAAAATTTATTCTATAAAAAAGAATAGGATAATTTTTGTAAATTTTAGTGAATAATACGGACAGGCCTCACATATATTGATTAAATAGATGGCAAAAAAGGAGGCTCGTTGTTGGTATGAGAAAACAGGCGGAAATAAAAGATGATAATATTGTCACAATAATAACGGAGTATGGCAGGCAGAAGCTGTTGGGTTACGCAGAGTCTTTTCAGGACCTGGCAGAACTTTTTGAAGAAGAAAAAGCAGAGATTTTGCCGGAAGATAAAGACAGACAGGAATATCTCTGGCAGAAAAAACTGTGTGAAAGCAGAGGACTGCTTGCAGACCATTTAAAGGAAATGGCCAATATTATGTCTAACGTGGCCAAAGAGGCCTATCAGTATCATCCAATAGGAGAGCGGAAATACAAACAAGTTGCCCATTGCCTGAAAGATGTGGGAATTCTTCTGAAAAATTTTATGATTTTGGAGAACGAAGACGGACATCTGACCATGAGCCTGATGATGAAAACACAGATACAGGAAGCGGTCACGCTGGAGGATGTGGCTGATTTGATTTCAGTGGCAATGAATGTCAGGGTTCGGGCATCCGATCATACTCCTTTGTTTATGACAAAGGAATGGAATGTTTATTATTTTCTGGAAGAGCCGGCTTTTCATATTCTGACCGGATTTGCAAAGGCAACGAAGGAAACGGAGAAAATTTCGGGAGATAATTATTCTTTTTGTGAAATAGAACAGGGAAGAATGGTCGCAATTCTTTCCGATGGCATGGGTTCCGGTGAAAAGGCCTGTGAGGAATCCGGCCGGGTCATAGAAATGATGGAGCGTCTTCTGGAAGCAGGATTTCGTAAAGAAGCTGCGGTCCAGATCATTAATGGGGCGCTGGCATCGGGGGAACAGGAACAAAATATGTCCACTCTGGATATTTGTGAACTAAACCTTTATACGGGAGCCTGTGAGTTTATGAAAATAGGAGCAGCGTGCACTTATATTAAAAGGGAACATCTGGTGGACAGGCTTTCGGCGCGGAATCTTCCGCTTGGTGTTTTCCAGCAGATAGAACCTGAGACGATACACAGGCAGCTTCAGGACGGGGATTACATTATTATGCTTTCTGACGGTGTGCTGGATGCGCTGGAACAGGGAATCGGAGAGGAAATCTTTCCGGAACTGCTCGGAAAAATATCTCATACAAATCCGGGAGAAATTGCGGGGCAGATATTGAATTACTGTCTTCATCAGAGCAAAGGGAAGATACGGGATGACATGACAGTGCTTGTTATCGGCATGTGGCGTTATTGCTGAGAAAGGGATGCAGATTCGGTTGAAAAAAACAAAAGATATTTATGGAGAAGTAAAGGCGCATATTGAAAAATATCGGATGATTTCCGAGGGGGATATGGTTTTGGCCGGTGTTTCCGGCGGAGCGGACTCTGTCTGTATGCTTTCTATACTGCAGAAACTGAGAAAGGAAGTTCCGTTTCGGCTGATGGTAGTGCATGTTCATCACGGCGTCCGGGAAGATGCGCAGAAGGATGCCGATTATGTAGAAGAGCTATGCCGGAAATGGGAGATTCCCTTTATTTTGAAAATTGTGGATATGGCAGGATACGCGAAGGAAAATGGTCTTTCGCCGGAAGAAGCGGGAAGAGTGTTGCGTTATCGGGCATTTGAAGAGGCGCTGCCGGAAGAAGAAGTCTGTAAAATAGCAGTTGCTCACAATCAAAATGACAGAGCAGAGACGATGTTGTTTCATTTGTTTCGTGGAAGCGGGCTGAGGGGGCTTGGCAGTATTCGTCCGGTACGGGAAAAGATCATTCGTCCTCTCCTGTGTCTCAGCCGGGAGGAAATAGAGTCATATCTGGTTGAAAAGAAAATTGCTTTCTGCACGGATAGTACGAACGGAGAGGACTTTTATACAAGAAATAAGATCAGGCATCATATTTTATCTTATGCGGAAGAGCATATCTGCTCCAATACTGCGGCACATATCGGGGATGCTGCGGAAATTCTCACAGAAACAGAGGATTTTATCAGAAAGCAGGCGGTACTTGCCTATGACAGATGTATGCTTTTCAGGGAAGAGAACAATATGGCTCTGGACCTTGTGGCTTTTCGGGAAGAAGACCCCTTTTTGCAGAAAAGGATTTTGTTACGGTACATGGAACAGCTGACGCCATACAGGAAAGATATTACGAAAGAACATATCGAAGCGCTGATGCAGCTGACGCAGAAGGATGGCAGCAGAGAGATTTTTCTTCCTTATGGCCTGCGGGCTTATAAAGAGTATGACAGGCTTCTGTTAACGAGAACAGAAAAAAAGAAAACGGGAAGCATGAAAAAAGAATTTCGAGAGGAGGAATATTTGCCGGTCGCCGTAACGGTTCCGGGAGAAATAACGGTTCCGGGTCTTGGAAAGGTATTGCTTCAATATGTGTCGAGAGAGGAATTTTTTTACAAAAAAGAACAAAATATTCCGAAAAAGACATATACGAAATGGTTTGATTATGATAAAATAACTACGGTTTTAGTGTTCAGAACGCGGAAAACAGGGGATTATCTGACAATAGACAGTGCTCTGAGGAAGAAAACCGTAAAGGAATATATGATCAATGAGAAAATTCCCAGAATGCAGCGAGAGCACATTTATTTACTGGCGGATGGTCCGCATATACTGTGGATACCGGGATACCGCATCAGCCAGTATTATAAGGTGAATGAAAATACAAAACGTATCTTACAGGTACAGTTGAAGGAGGAAAGCGATGGCTGAACGGGTCGAAGTTTTATTATCTGAAGAGGAAGTCAATGCCAGAATTCGGCAGATAGGAGAGCAGATCAGCAGAGATTATGAGGGAAAAGAGCTCCATTTGGTCTGCATTTTGAAAGGAGCAAGTTTTTTCACATGTGAACTGGCCAAAAGGATTACCGTTCCTGTGTCATTGGATTTTATGTCGGTTTCCAGTTACGGAGCATCATCGGAGTCCAGCGGTGTCGTAAAAATTGTAAAGGATTTGGATGAACCGCTTGAAGGAAAGCATGTTCTGGTCGTGGAAGATATCGTGGATACCGGTCGAACATTGGATTATCTGCTCTCACTGATGAGAAGCAGAGGAGCGGAAGATGTGAAGCTTTGTGCGCTGTTGGATAAACCGGACAGGCGGGTGGTCGATGTAAAGGCGGATTATACCGGATTTCAGATTCCGGATGAATTTGTTGTAGGGTATGGTCTGGATTATGCTCAGCGTTACAGAAATCTACCATATATCGGCGTTGTAAAATTTGATTAAAAGCGGTTTTATTAAGAAAAGAGGTTTGTTTTGAATAAGAATAGCAGAAATTTTTATTTATATTTTGTGATCATTATTGGACTTCTTCTTTTTACCGTTTGGATTGGAACGTTGAGAGTACAGGGCAGCGGTTATACAAAAGGAGAATTCGAGGCGCAGTTAAAAAACGGCGAAGTGGCGATGGTCAATATCTGCCCGAATAAAGAAACGCCGACAGGTTCTCTGGAAATCACGTTAAAGAACGGAGAAGAAAAAATTTTATATGTGACGGATACAATGGAAGCAGAGAGTCTGGTCAGAGGATACGGACTGGATCCGACCGTAGAGAATGTGCCGGAGGAAAGCTGGTTCTTAAACAGTGTATTCCCTGTCCTGCTCGTAACGATTGTCTGTGTTTTCTTTTTTGTGATGATGAATTCCCAGAATGCAGCAGGCAGCGGCGGCGGAAAGATGATGAACTTCGGCAAGAGCCGCGCAAAGCTTTCGATTGGGGATAATAAGATCACCTTAAATGAGGTTGCCGGATTAAAAGAAGAAAAAGAAGAACTGGAAGAAATCGTAGAATTCTTAAAGGAACCCGGTAAGTTTACCAAGGTGGGCGCCAGAATTCCGAAGGGCGTTCTGCTGGAGGGTGCGCCGGGTACCGGTAAGACGCTGCTTGCCAAAGCGATTGCCGGAGAAGCAAACGTGCCGTTTTTCAGCATTTCCGGTTCTGATTTCGTAGAGATGTTTGTCGGTGTGGGCGCATCCCGTGTCCGGGATATGTTCGCAGAGGCGAAGAGGCATGCACCCTGTATTATTTTCATCGATGAGATTGACGCGGTGGCAAGGCGGCGTGGTACCGGTATGGGCGGCGGCCACGATGAAAGAGAGCAGACACTGAACCAGTTATTGGTAGAGATGGACGGTTTCGGCATCAATGAAGGAATTATCGTCATGGCGGCGACGAACCGCGTTGATATTCTGGACCCTGCCATTTTGAGACCGGGCCGTTTTGACAGAAAGATCAGTGTTGCCAGACCGGATGTAGGCGGCAGGCAGGATATTTTGAATGTCCATGCCAAGAATAAACCGCTTGCAGATGATGTTGACCTGGAACAGATTGCGCAGACGACGGCCGGGTTTACAGGCGCGGATTTGGAAAATCTTCTGAATGAAGCGGCAATCAACGCGGCGATGGATAAAAGGGTCTTCATAAAGCAGGAAGATATCAAAAAGGCATTTATTAAAGTCGGTATCGGTTCGGAGAAGAAAAGCCGCGTCATATCCGATAAGGAAAAGAAGATTACGGCTTATCACGAGGCAGGCCATGCGATTTTGTTCCACGTGCTTCCAAATGTCGGTCCTGTATACACGGTATCCATCATTCCGACCGGACTTGGGGCGGCGGGATATACGATGCCGCTCCCTGAAAAGGATGAGATGTTTACGACAAAGAGTGAGATGAAAGAGGATATCATGGTATCTCTCGGCGGGCGTATTGCTGAGGAAATCATTTTTGACGATATTACAACAGGGGCATACAGCGATATTAAGAAAGCGACCCAGAGGGCCCGCAGTATGGTAACGCGGTATGGTATGTCCGAAAACATTGGCATTATTAATTATGATAATGATGACGACGAGGTCTTTATCGGAAGAGATTTAGCCCATGCCAAGAGCCATAGCGAAAGCATTTCCGGCGAAATCGACAGGGAAGTAAAGACGATTATCGATGAATGTTATCGGAAGGCAAAGGAAATTATTCTGGAGCATGAGAAAGTGCTGCATTCCTGTGCTGAACTGCTTTTGAAAAAAGAAAAGATTGGCAGAGCAGAGTTTGAAGCGTTGTTCGACCGGGATTATTCACAACTGGATTGTACAATTTAGACAAAAAACATTAATGAAAATTGTAATATTTGTGAATCCTATGGGTTGTAGATTTTCTAAGGCTATGCTATTATACACTTGTAACCCCCAATACATTATATAGTTTTTTGCTATACCCCATAAGAAGAAATACCTTCTCTAAAAAGGACAGCGATTCCAAAGCTGTCTTTTTTACTTTATAGCTGCAGGCAGCAATAATTTTGAACAATGGAGGCTTACTTATATGGACTTTAACCGATTTGTAAAGGCAGAACAGAGTTATCAGTACATTTCATCGATGCGCCCTGTTTTTAACAGAAAAGCTTTGTTCACTGATACAACGGGAAATTATATTTCTCCGGCAGAGCCCAGCGCTTATGGAGAAGTAACGATTCGGTTCCGTTCTGCTAAGAATAATATTGACAGAGTTTTTTTTGTAAATAAAAATGGGAAACATTTAATGTTAAAGTCCGAATCGGATGAATATTTTGATTATTATGAACATACGGAACAGCTGGAAAATGAAAAGCTGATCTACTATTTTGAAATTTTTGCAGGCGCGATTTCCTGTATCTTTGATACAAGAGGCGTTGTCATGGATAATAATGAGTATTACCATTTTCAGATTATTCCGGGATTTAAAACGCCTGACTGGGCAAAAGGCGCAGTTTTTTATCAGATCTATGTGGACCGCTTCTATAACGGAGACCCTTCGAATGATGTTCTGACAAATGAGTACCGCTATATTAATGATGGAACCGTAAAAGTTGATGATTGGAATAAATATCCTGCGCAGATGGGAGTTCGGGAATTTTACGGCGGTGACTTACAGGGTGTTCTGGATAAAATGGATTATTTGCAGGATTTGGGTATTGATGCAATTTATTTTAATCCGCTCTTTGTTTCTCCCTCAAATCATAAGTATGATATACAGGATTATGATAATATCGACCCGCATTTCGGGAAAATCGTCAATGATACCGGAGATGTATTACAGCCGGGGCAGCATGAGAACCGGTTAGCGACAAAATACATCAACCGGATTACCAATCGGGAAAATCTGGAAGCAAGTAATGCACTTTTTGCGGAAGTAGTCAAAGAGGCACACAGACGGGGCATTAAGGTAATTCTGGACGGCGTTTTTAATCATTGCGGCTCTTTCAATAAATGGATGGACAGAGAAAAAATTTACGAGAATGCGGATGGTTACGAAAAGGGGGCTTATATTGCAAAAGACAGCCCGTATCATGATTATTTTCAGTTCTTTGATGATTATAAATGGCCATACAACGAGGTTTATGACGGTTGGTGGGGACATAATACGCTTCCGAAATTAAATTATGAAAACTCCAGGGAGTTGTTTAATTATATGCTTTATATTGCCGGAAAATGGGTATCGCCGCCATACAATGCGGATGGCTGGAGGCTGGATGTAGCAGCCGACTTAGGACATAGCCCGGAATTTAATCATATTTTCTGGAAAGAATTTCGAAAGGCGGTCAAGACGGCTAATCCCGATGCGATCATTTTGGCGGAGCACTATGGAAGCCCGAAGGACTGGCTGCAGGGCGGAGAATGGGATACCGTCATGAATTACGATGCTTTTATGGAGCCTGTCACCTGGTTTTTGACCGGTATGCAGAAGCACAGTGATGACCATCGTATAGATTTATATGGAAATGCGGAATGCTTTTGGAATGCAATGAAACATCATTGTGCGTGTTTTCCGATGCAGTCTCTGCAGACGGCGATGAATGAATTATCCAATCACGACCATTCCCGGTTTTTGACAAGAACGAACAGGCGTGTTGGAAGAACCAATACCTTAGGGCCGGAAGCGGCAAATGAAGGCATAAATAAGGCAGTTTTTCGGGAAGCGGTAGTCATTCAGATGACATGGATCGGCGCGCCGACGATTTATTATGGAGATGAAGCGGGTGTCTGCGGTTTTACGGACCCTGACAACAGAAGGACATATCCATGGGGACATGAAGATAAAGAGTTAATTGAGTTCCATAAAGAAATCATCAAAATTCATAAACAGAATCAGGAGTTTTTGACGGGTTCGCTGAAATATATTGTGGAAGATTATAATGTAATCGGCTATGGACGTTTTACGAAAGAAGCGCAGTCCGTCATTCTGATCAATAATAATGATTATGAGATTACGCGCTCTATATCCGTATGGCATCTCGGTATGCCGAAAGAATGTATGCTGCGGCAGCTGCTTCTTACAACGGGTGAAGGTTTTACGACGGCATCGAAAGAATATCCTGTTATAGCGGGAAAAGTAAATATTACGCTGCCGCCGACTTCTGCGATTATCTTACAGCATATTTTTGACAGACCGGAAAAGAAAAATTTCTTGCAATTTGAACGATGATATGATATAAATGATAGTTGTAAATGGATGGATTCCCGAGTGGCCAAAGGGGACAGACTGTAAATCTGCTGCAAATTGCTTCGGTGGTTCGAATCCACCTCCATCCATTCAAGATTTATTTCGCAGAGAATTTGACTGCGATTAAGAAAGTACCTGAAATGTAAATACATTTCAGGTTTTTTGAACAGCATAACCGACCGACTGGTCGGGCGGAAAAGGAGCATACATATCAATGTTAGGAAAATTCAGTGTAAAAAAACCCTATACTGTTTTGGTAGCGGTTATTCTGGCGATTGTCCTTGGCGTTGTTTCTTTTACGAGGATGTCCACGGATTTGTTACCGAGTATCAGCCTGCCGTATGTTATAGTTATGACAACGTATCCCGGAGCAAGCCCGGAGACGGTGGAAATGGTAGTAACGCAGCCCGTAGAGGCATCTATGGCGACGGTCAGCAACATAGAAGGAATCAGTTCGGTCTCCAGTGAAAATTACTCGATGGTTATTCTGGAATTTGCCCAGTCGGCGGATATGAATGCAGTTTCTCTGGAAATTCGGGAAACTCTGGATCAAATTAAAAGCTATTGGGATGATTCTGTCGGAAGCCCTATTATTATGAAACTGAATCCGGACATGCTGCCCATTATGATTGCGGCAGTCGGTAATACGAGTATGACTGACGCGGAAGTCAGTGAAATGACGCAGAATGTTGTTCTTCCGGAATTGGAAAGCATTGAGGGTGTGGCGTCGGCCAATGCGACCGGTCTGTTCGAGGAAAGCGTAAATGTGATCATTCGTCAGGAAAAAATTGATGCTATTAACGAGCAGGTCTTTTCTTCTATTGATGAAGAAATGAAAGAAGCGGAGCAGGAGCTGGCCGATGGCAAACAGGAGATTTATGACGGTCAGGCGGAATTGGCCGATGCGAGAACGGAGTTGGAGGATAGTAAACAGGAGATTGCGGACAGCCAGCAGGAACTCGATGACAGTCGTGTGGAATTGGAAGAGAATAAACAGAAGCTTGAGGATGGAAAGGCTGAGATAGCCGAAAATAAAACGAAGCTTGAGGATGGAAAGAGCGAACTTGACAATCAGAAGAGCGAAATGACGAAAAAGCTGGCGGAAGCGGAGACGGAAATTCTGACGGCGAAAGCGGATTTGGAGGCGGCCAAAACGCATCTGACGCTGGAGATTGCATCAGCTCAGGCAGCGAAGGAAGCGGCGCAGGCCGGCATAACACAGATTGATGATGCTGTAGCACAGTATGACAGTGCGGTTGCCACGATTAATATGATAGACAGTCTGTCGTTGGATGTTAACAATTCTCTTACAGAAGAGCAGAAATTGATTATTTCTCAGCTGCTTCCGGTAGATATGAGCAGTATGGGTGATATGGAGATCATAGCAAGTGTAATGGCTATGAAAGAATCGCTGAGCGGCGCTATTGAAGCGATGGGCGGAGCGGCCGGTATAGAAGCGATGAAAGCACAGAGAGAAGAACTTGTCGGAACGGTCACAATGCAGGAGACAATGATCGCGGCGTTGGAGGAACAGCTTCCTACGATTGAAGACAATATCGATAAACTGGACAACGCTCTTGTTGAACTATACCAGGGGAATCTGACAGCAGCTATTGAGTTTGCCAATGCCCAGACAGTCATCAGCATCGGTGAACTTCAGATTACTACGGCAGAAACGCAGTTAGAAGCGAGTGAAAAACAGCTGGAGGCGGGCGAAGAACAGATTGAAGCCGGTCAGGAACAGCTTGATGCCGCATTGGAGCAGTTAAAAGATGGCGAGGAGCAGCTAAATGAGACCGCCGAACAGCTTACCGATGCGTTACAGCAGATATTGGACGGGGAAGAAGACCTGGAGGAGGCACGGGAAAATGCGTATGACCAGGCTGATATGAACGGCATTCTTACCGTCGATACGGTGAAATCCCTATTGGCGGCACAGAATTTTTCCATGCCGGCGGGCTATGTTACGGAAGAAGGAATTGATTACCTTGTCAGGGTAGGCGATAAACCGGAAGATATTGAGGCTTTGAAAAAAATGCCGCTTATCAATACCGAAATGGACGGTGTTGATATTATTACGCTCGGCGATGTGGCGGATGTGTTTATGACGGATAATTCCGGCGATATTTATGCAAATGTGAACGGCGCGCCCGGCATAATGGTCACAATCCAGAAGCAGACCGGTTATTCCACGGGCGATGTTTCCGACAGGATTCTGGACAAGTTTGAGCAGTTAAAGGCAGAAAATGAGGATTTGATTCTGATCACGCTGATGGACCAGGGAATTTATATTGATTTTATCATGGATTCCATTATCAATAATGTATTGTTCGGCGCGGTCCTTGCGGTCCTGATTTTGATCTTATTTTTGAAAGACTGGCGTCCGACGACAGTTGTTGCGTGTTCGATTCCGATCAGTCTGATCACGGCAGTCGTATGTATGTATTTCAGCGGAATAACACTGAACGTTATATCTTTGTCAGGGTTGGCGCTCGGTGTCGGTATGCTGGTAGATAACTCCATTGTTGTCATTGAAAATATTTACAGGATGCGAAGTGAAGGATATTCGGCGAAGGAGGCAGCCGTGAAAGGTGCGGGAGAGGTAGCAGGAGCCATTATTGCATCTACCCTTACAACGGTATGCGTCTTTCTTCCGATTGTTTTTACGGAAGGCATCACGAGACAGTTATTTGTCGATATGGGCCTTACGATTGCTTATTCTTTGTTCGCGAGTCTGTTGATAGCCATGACGGTAGTTCCCGCTATGGCAGCAGGAATGCTTTCCAGAGCCAGAGAGCAGAAGGAAGGAAAATTTTTTGGCGGACTGATGAAGTTCTATGAAAAAATATTGAGATTGTCGCTGCGGTTCAAGCCAATCGTGCTGCTGCTAGTGATCGTTCTTTTAATTGTCAGCATGAAAGCATCTTTTGCAAAGGGAACGGCCTTTATGCCGGATATGGACAGTACACAGATCAGCATGACATTGACGCTGCCGAAAGATACGCCGCTTGCCGAGACAGCGGAGGTAACGGACCGGGTAGTGGAAAAACTGATGGAAATGGACGAAGTTGTGGATGTTGGTGCGATGGCAAGCACTTCCAACATGGGCATGCTGACGGGCGGCGGAAATTCCTCTACGAACGTTACTTCACTTTATATATCTCTGCGGGAAGATAAGGAAAGAGACAATCTGGAAATTGCACGAGACATTGAGATAAATATTTCAGATATTCTGGAAACGGCACAGGCAGAAGCAGCGATTGAGACATCGACAATGGATATGAGCGCACTGGGCGGAAGCGGCATTACCGTTCAAATTAAAGGGCGTGAACTGGATACACTGCAGGAGATCGCAAGAGATGTTGCCGCAATCGTCGAAAGTGTGGAAGGAACTGTAGACGTATCCGATGGATTGGAAGAATCTACCGGGGAACTGCGAATCATAATTGACAGAAATAAAGCAATCGAGCATGGGCTGACAGTTGCACAGATTTTTCAGCAGATACAGGCAAAGCTTGCGGATGCCACGAGCGCTACGACACTGGAAACAGAGATAGAAGAATATGATGTGTATGTAAAAAATGCAAAGGATTTAGAGCTGACCAGAAATCTGGTCAAGGATTTGGAGATTGAGAGAAGCAAGCAGGACGGTACGAAAGATAAAATCAAACTTTCCGATATTGCAGTCTTTGAAAGCACACAGGCCCCCAAATCGGTCAATCGTGTGGAACAGAGCCGTTATATCGGTGTGACCGCATCTGTTGCAGATGGTTATAATATCGGTTTTGTGTCCGGCGATGTGGAAAAAGCGCTGCAAAACTATGAAATGCCAAGCGGTTACAGCTTTACGATGAGCGGTGAGAACGAAACGATAAATGAAGCGATGGAACAGGTCTATCTGATGCTGCTCCTTGCACTGATCTTCATGTATTTGATTATGGTGGCACAGTTTCAGTCTCTGCTTTCGCCTTTTATCATTATGTTCACGATTCCGCTTGCTTTTACGGGAGGCTTTATGGGACTTGTCATCAGCGGAAGCGAAGTGAGCGTTATCGCAATGATCGGTTTTGTCATGCTGTCGGGTATTATTGTTAATAACGGTATCGTCATCGTAGATTATATGAATCAGCTGCGCGCGGAAGGCATGGAAAAAAAGGAGGCCATTGTTACCGCCGGAAAAACGAGAATCCGTCCGGTCATGATGACAGCGCTGACAACGATTTTGGCATTGAGTACGATGGCGTTCAGCGATGATATGGGAGCGGATATGTCGAAGCCGATGTCTGTTGTAACGATTGGCGGATTGATTTACGGTACACTGCTGACATTGATCGTTATTCCCTGTATTTATGATATTTTTACGAGGGACAGGAAAAAGAAAGAAGATTTGGAGAATTGATTATTTTTGGAATGAAAGTGTGAAGAGTTTGTGCCGCCGCAGGCGGCATGAAGAAAGGTTTAATAGAAATGAGTAAAGTAAAAGATAATGCGGGGGCGGAATGTCCGCCGAAAGTGAAAGCGATTTATCAGGCAGTATTTGAGCTGTTCGAAGAGGGAACGGACCTGAACAGCCTTACGGTGTCGGAAATAACGAAAAAAGCCGGCATAGGAAAAGGTACCGCTTATGAGTATTTTTCCGATAAAGAAGAAATGATCGCCAGGGCGATTTTTTACAATGTGGAAATGTTCTGTCAGAAGATTTGTAAAGGCATAGACCGGGAAAAGGACCTGCCTGATAAAGTGAATTATGTGCTTTGTGCGATGGAGCAGCAGATCCCGAATACGAATTGTCTGTTTCGTCTTGTTCATATTATATCCGGCAATGCTGTTACGAGCAGACGCTTTCGTGAAGTGGTAGAGCAACAGAGGCTATTCGGGGAAAAGCCGGTGGAAAGCGTTGCGAAGCAGGTGTTAAAGGATGTATTCAATGAAAAGAAAACGCTTTCTCAGGAAAAGAAGAATTACCTGTTAATGAGCGTTTATTCCAAAGTATTGAGTTATGGTATGTTTTTAAGTGAGAATCAGTATGGTTCGGCAGAACAGAAAGATGCCATGCGCAGTCTGATCTGCCGGGGAATCTGTAAAGAAGTAGATGAAATAGAGGATTTGTAACATATTGACTTTGTGGGTGTAATATGTTATTCTCTAATTGTTCTATATAGAATTGTTCTAATAAGAAATGAGGTGCATTGTGGAAACAAAAGGCGGGTTTTATATTACCCAGATAAAACAGCTTCAGGACAGGATATTTGAAAAATTGTTGATTGAAAACGGTATTGAAATAAGCAGCGGACAGGGGCGGATTTTATTTGTTCTCTGGAAAGAAGACCATCTTACGGTCAGCGAAATCAGCCGTCAGACATCGCTTGCCAAAAATACAGTTTCCATCGTAATCGACGGGATGGTCCAGAAGGGCCTTCTGGAAAGAACGATTAACCCGGAGAACCGCCGTCAGACAATCATATCGCTTACAGAATACGCTAAGTCCATGCGGGAAAAGTACGAAGCGGTATCGGAACAGATGGGGGTTCTTTTCTATCAGGGTTTTTCGGAAAAAGAGTTGAAGGAATTTGAAGGATATCTTGTTCGGATACGGGATACTCTGGCAGAATATGAAGAAAATTTCCCTCTGCACTGAAGAATGTTGAGTAGATTGGTTTTCTGCAGACGAGGAGGAACAGAAAATGGTAACGAAAGAGTATATTTATGAATTTATAAAAAAACAGAAGACAGCATTTATTGCCTCTGTGGATGAGGACGGTTTTCCAAATATCAAGGCGATGTTTATACCGCGTAAAATGGAAGGAAATTGCTTTTATTTTTCAACGAATACTTCTTCCATACGTACGCAGCAGTACATGAAAAATCCAAAGGCGAGTATTTATTTTTACAAACGGGGGCGTTTTGTCTATGAGGGCATTATGCTGGTCGGTACAATGGAAGCTTTACAGGATAAGGAAATAAAGAAGGAAATCTGGCAGCCCGGAGATACGATATATTATAAGCAGGGTGTGAACGATCCGGATTACTGTGTGTTGAAATTTACTGCGGTAAAGGGAAGACACTACTGTGATCTGCAATCTGAGAGTTTTGTTTTGGAGGATTAAAATGGTGAGGAATCGGATAGTTTAAAGGCGTTCCCAGTGAAGAGTTTTTCTTTGCTGGGAAACTTTTTCTTGCATTTTTTTGTACGATTCTATATAATATATTCATCTCATATAAAATCTGTGTGAGTCTTATATTTCATCAGAAATAAGCGTCGTATTTTCTGATACGATAGAAAAACCCAAAGAAGATTTGAAAAAGTTGGAAAATAACAGGTGGAGAATTTCGTAAATCAATTTTCTGTTTTGTAGTCGAATTTTCCGATATGTTATTTTTCGGAAGAGAGGAAAAATGAGCAGACAAAAGAAGTTGGAGAAGGAAAAAAAACAGCAGAAGGAGCCGAAACAAATACGGAACAGTAAAGTGCATGACAGCAGCAGTAAACTTATTTTTGGAAATGCGGAACTGTGTTCTCAGTTTCTGAGAAATTACATGGATATGCCGATTCTGTGTAATATTCGGGCGGAAGATATCGAGGACGTATCAGAACGTTATATACCAATGTTTACGGAAGAAAGAAATTCTGATACGGTAAAACGAATAAAAATAACCGAAAAAGATACATTTTACTTCATTTCTCTTATTGAACATAAGACAAAAGTAGATTACAATGTAAGTATGCAGCTACTCCGATATATGGTTTATATATGGGAAGATTATGAAAAAGAAATGGAAAGGCAGCATAAGGGAATCAGCAGAACAAAGGGCTTTCGGTATCCGCCGATTCTGCCTGTTGTATATTATGAGGGAAAAGAGTATTGGAGCGCATCCGGCAATTTTAAGGAGCGAATATTGTTCAACAAGGCATTTGAACCGTTTACACCCGGATTCTTTTATAAGTTGATTCAGTTAAATTCTTATAGCATAGAAGAATTGTTTGAAAAGAATGATGAACTTTCACTTGTCATGTTGCTTAATCGAATTCAGAATATGGAAGAATTTCGGGAGTTGAATATACCGAAAGATTATTTAAAAAATATCTCGGAGCATGGTACAGATGAAACCCTGAATATTATTGGGAAAGTAATTGCGGCTATGTTACGACATCTTCAGGTTTCGGAGGAAGAAATAGCAGATTTTACCGGGCAGGTGAAGGAGAAAAAAATGAGTGAACTGTTTGAAAATTTCAAGGGTTACAATCTACCGGAGGCCAGGAAAAAAGCGAGAGAAGCGGGAAGGGAAGAAGGACGAAAAGAAGGGGAGGAGTATTTTTTGATCAGAATGGTTTGTAAAATGCTTAGAAAAGGAAAAGCGATAGCGGAAATATTAGAAGACTGGGAAGAAGAACGTTCGATCATAGAGGAAATTTATCGTGCTGCACAGTCATTTGCACCGAACTATGATGTAGAAGAAGTCAGAAAAGCCATGAAGCATAGGGCAGAAAATTAATCAGGCCCAGAAAATCGAAGAGCGCAGTTTAAAAACTGCGCTCTTCAGAAATATTCGGCTCCATCCGTTTATCCATGGCGCCCATAGCTGAAATGGAAAGGTGGCTGCCATCGATTAGGGAAGAATCGTCCTGGGCCTGTTCGGTATCTGTAGAGGGAATAGAATCATTTAACTGTCCGCTTATGCTTTTGGCGCGCAGGATACAGAATTCTTTTAAAGTGGCAGCGCCTTCCTGAAATTCCTGATAGGTACAGAATTTTGTCGGATCTTTTTCTACATAAGGCGAGATCATTTCCGATAGAGAGTCAATCATATCTGTAAAATAGCCGCTGTCAAAGTATTCGGAAATAAATTCCGAAAAATAGTGGTGGTATTGTTCTACATATTCTTCGTTGTTGAATATCCATGCGAGCATCGGTCTGGAATCAATGGTTCCGCCGGAAACCGGCGTATCAATTGTATAGTTGATCAGCGCCGTAGCATCGGATTCTGACCTGAATCCGCCAAAAGCAAGGTTGTAATCCCATGGAATCATGGATAGCTGTCCGTCTTTTTCATACAAATAATAATTATGTATCATGGAGCCGGTATAGCTGTCGAAATTCAGAACAAAGTTATGAACTACGAAATAGCGGATAACTGCATCCATATCGACGGTATCAGCGATATTTTCACCTTCATTCAGCTGTTTCAGGGAAGCAATCAGGCGGTCTTTATCGCTGGTTGTTATATTCGTTTTGGCATTTTCAAAAATGTTGGAATAACTGTTATATTCGTCATCTGTATAGATAAGGGAGACATCGTTGGTGCCCATGACGTTATCTTTAGCGCCGGGCATCATACCGCCAAATTCATCAGGCGGCATCATATTGCCATATTCGGAAGGTTTCCGGCCATCAAATTCATTTTCATTCTCGTCTGGTAAATCAGGGTTATCAGACATATCGGTTGGGCCAGAGCGGTCAGGTCTTTCAGGCATATCGGTTGAGCCAGAGCGGTCAGGCCTATCTGGCATATCAGTTCTATCGTGCGGAGGAAAGTTTTCCTGTTCATCGAATTTTTCCTGATCAAAATTTCTTCCGTTACCGCGGCCGCCGCCCATTGTCGTGCTGTCCGGTTTATAGAGTTCACCATAATCGCTGCCATAACAGCGTTGTAAAAAGGATTCTTCAACGGCTTCGACAGCGAGGTATAGTCCCCAGTCTTTACCGTTTACCGTTATGTAGGCGTAGCTGCAGAGCGGAGCATTTACATCAAAGGAAGACATGAGCGTATAAGTAAGATAGTCCTTCATATAAGTGTTATCCTGAATGATATTATTCAGGCAGAGTTTATCCAGCCCATAGTAAGTATTAGCATTGTCATAATGGTCGAATTCTATTTTAAAGCTGTACCGGTCATTTCCGTAATTGGCGACCGAAGTAAGGGAAGTATTGCCTTTTGCCCGAATCCCAACGTTTCTATATACATCGCCGTCGATGATGACCGTACAATCCACATATTTTTCATCCGTGCAGTTTTCGAGAAAAGAATCCCAGTCATCCATAACGATGTCAATCGTATGCACGGTCCCGGTATTGAACAGCCGGGATTCATAGCCTACGGCTGCGCTGACCGTCAACACTTCCGATTGTGTTATATTGGATAAAAGAAAAGTAATGAGCAAAGCGAAAATGAGCGCGATACAGCAGATTTTGTCGATATGTTTACTTGCTGACATGGCGGTCTCCTATCCCATGTAGTCACCGTTATAGCTGACCAGTACGGCGCTGTTGATACCATCCATTTCGGAGAGCGTATTGATAAAGTCTGTATTTTCTTTTTTCAGTCGAATATCCAGATTTAATTCAATGGCCCCTTTTCTTGCAGTTTTGCTTTTTACAACAACGCGCTTGACCTTCTCTTTCAGAAAAGCGAACGCTTTAAGTTCGCTTTCATGATCCGTACAATCGATAACAATGATATAAGGATTGGTATGCGGTCTCCGATTCACAAATAGAAGCAGGAAAATGCCGATAAAGAGACTGCCGATCACGGCCAAAGGAATCAGGCCTGCGGCCAGAACAATGCCTACGGCAATGGACCAGAATAAAAAAGCAATATCCAGAGGCTCTTTTATCGCGGTACGGAAACGGACAATAGACAGAGCGCCGACCATACCGAGGGAAAGCACGACATTAGATGTCACAGCAAGAATAACCAGCGTTGTGATCATCGTCAGGGCTACCAGCGTAACGGCGAAGCTGGAGGAATACATAACGCCGGAAAAAGTCTTTTTATAGACAAAAAAGATAAAAAGACCAAGGCAGAAAGCCAGTACTAACGCTGTCAACGTGTCAAAGATGCTGACGCCGGTAACATTCTCCAGAAAATTTGATTTAAAAATGTCGTTAAAAGTCATAATAAAGTCTCCTTTTTCAGAAATTGAATTAAATTGTTCAGTCGTACATGCGGCAGGCTGCATATTTGGAAAAAGCGGTACAGCGGCGGTTTTCCAGCTGTACGGCTTTACGGATGACATCCGGCAGCCAGGCATCCCATTTTACTTCCAGAATGACCGGTGCATCTTTGATGGGAATCGTGGGGCAGTCGGGATTCAGAAAATCCGTGTGGGAAATGCCGGTCCGTATGTGGTGGTCGATGGTGATTCTGACATTGCCGGGCGGATATATGTAAGGCTCCCGCGTGTAATCCACAATGGTTTTTGGCCGAAGTCCCTGTGCCGTTATTTTGGTATACAGTTCCTGTATGAGTGCATCCGGATGTTTCAACATCCAGTCATAATGACCGTTTACGATTTCCTGTGCTTCTTCTTTTGTCAAAAGCGTACTTGTTTTATTGCCGAGACTGCCTCTTTTATATTTCTTCTCCAGACGGATACAGGAAGTGTCTTCGTTATAATATCGGATACGGAATTTTTCGCGGATATTGACGCCGTCCAGCTTTTCACGCAGGGCTTTATCCGACAGGTTGTCAAAATAAAGGCTTCGGATTTCATAGCTGCCATTGATCGTATGCCTATCCGGCTGCGCGACCGCCCGAAGGCGCTGCCTTAGTGTGATCACGTCCGATAAATTGATTTCATGCTTCCATTCATGTCGAAAATCCATGCGGGTGTTTGGCTCCTTTCTGTAACATTTACCAGAATCATCATATGGTAAAAATATGAAGGGTCTGTGTTCAAAGAATGAAAAAAGTATGTAAAAAGAACGCCCGGAATATGGCGTTCTTTCAGAAAAGGATTTATTCCCGCGAGCAATGAGTCAAACGGCTGTGCTTGCACGGACAATTGACTAAGAAATATTATTTTGAGCCTGATACTGCTCAACTAAAGATACTAATTCAGAAGTTGTTATATAGGTAATCCTTCCGTCCGCATATTGTTCATCCACCCATTTTTTGATATAGAGAACGAGAGGGTCTTTCTTGGAAATTGCAGATTCGCCCGTGTTGTTATAGTACTGGTTCAGCCAGTATGCGATTCCGGCCACGCCGGAGATGTTATTGATGGCAACGAGGGGAGGACGGTTGAGCAGTTTCCCGGTGTCAAAGATATTATAAATTTCTTCATCTTTCAAAAGACCGTCGGCATGGATACCGGCTTTTGTCAGGTTGAAGTTTTCGCCGACAAATGGAGTCATTGGCGGAATCGTGTAATTTGTATCCTTTGAAATAAAATCGGCAATTTCTGTAATGACCGTCGGATCCATACCGTCAAATGAACCTTTGAAGGAAGCGTACTCAAAGACCATTGCTTCCAGAGGAACATTGCCGGTCCGTTCACCGATACCAAGCAAAGAACAATTGACGGTAGAAGCGCCGTAAAGCCATGCCGTTGACGCATTTGAGACGCCTTTATAAAAGTCATTGTGACCGTGCCATTCTATCATATCGCTTGAAATACCTGCATAGTGGGACAGACCGTATATGATACCCGGAACGCTTCTCGGCAGGGAAACGCCGGGATAGGAAACACCAAGTCCCAATGTATCGCATGCCCGTATTTTAATCGGAATCTGATATTCATCGGAGAGTTCTTTCAGTTTTATGGCAAAGGGAATGACAAAGCCGTAAAAATCTGCTCGTGTGATATCTTCAAAGTGGCATCGCGGACGCAGCCCCGCATCCAGACATTCCTGGATGACGCGGAGATATTTGTCGATGGCCTGACTTCTTGTAAGCCCCATTTTATTGAAAATATGGTAGTCAGAACAGCTGACGAGAATACCAGTCTCCTGAATGCCCATGCTTTTTGCAAGGGCGAAGTCTTCTTTTGTTGCGCGGATCCAAGTCGTTATTTCCGGAAATTCATATCCGAGCTCCATACATTTTTCGATGGCATCGCGGTCTCTCTGCGAGTATACGAAAAATTCACTCTGCCGGATAATGCCGTTCGGGCCGGAAAGGCGGTGCAGCATTTTATAAATAGCAACGACCTGCTCGACCGTATAGGGTGTTCTGGACTGCTGGCCATCCCGGAAAGTAGTGTCTGAAATGAAGATTTCTTCAGGCATATTGATCGGTACATGACGGTGGTTGTATGTAATCTTGGGAACCATATCATAGGGAAAAATTTCCCGGAACAGCTGCGGTGACGGAACATCCTGAAGACCGTAGACATATTGATTTTCTTCAAGCAGATGCGTGTGCTGATTGTACAATATTTTTTTCATAATGTTTTTACACCTTTCCATAGCCACTGTATTTTTATTGTGGACTAAAATTGTATCACATTGAATTATTGTATACAATTATACTTGCATAATATAAAAAGTCAATACTATTTTTAGACAATAAGAAATGAAAAATAATGAAAACCGTATAGGAAAATGTTGTCGAGAAATTTTTGAAGGAACAGAAAAGAAGCGGCTGATGAAAAGCCGCTTCTGATATGGTATACATCTACCTCTGCTTTACAGCGATGAGGTTATTTTACTTCAATTTTCCGGACAGCTTCTTTGCTCTCGATATCCTTCTTCGGAAATTTGACTTCCAAGATACCGTTATTGTAGCTGGCATCGATATCACCGGCTTCAATATTGTTCACGCGGAAGCTTCTGGAATAAGAGCTGTAATATCTTTCTCTTCTGATATATTTATTTTTGTCTTCCTCGTCTTTTTCTTCTTTGTGAGAAGCTGAAATGGTCAGGAGGTCATTCTTCAGATCGATGTTGATGTCTTCTTTCTGGAATCCCGGCAGCTCAGCCTGAAGCAGATAGCTGTCGCCCTGATCGATCACATCTGTTCTGAATGCATCGTGCCGTTCCAACTCATTGTTACCCCAGAAATCCCGGAAAGCATTGTCGAACATTTTGTCGAATGAATCCTCAAAGAACATGGGTTTATAGCTGCGGTTGTCAAATAATGCTGGTCTTAACATAAAAATCACTCCTTCTTTATAATATCTGTTTATTATTTCCGAAATCGGAGAAATCAATTCTCTGTTCCTTTGTTTATATTTGTTATACATCAAATATAACAAATAATCAATAACAGAAACATAAAGAAAGAATAAAGAAATTATAAAGCACTATATTTTAATCTGTGTCCATTTTCCTTTTTTAAAGCGCGTCGAAGCAAAAATGAAACGCGAAATCTGGTCCGCCAGAACGCCCAGCCAGATACCGACGATACCAAGTCCGAATATATAGCCGCCCAGATAAGAGCCGATAGTACGGATGAAGGTAACGCTGATGGTGGAGGCAACTGCGGTATAAAAGGTGTCTCCCGCGCCCCGCAGACAGCCCATGTATACGACCTGACTAATCTGGAAGGCAACAACAAAGATGATGACACGCATGATGCTTACACCGATGGCAACAATATGTTCTTCTACGAAGAAAAGGTTCATGAGCGGTTTGGCGCCAAAGAAATATATGACTGCGAGACATACGGAAATGATGCCGCCGAACATTCGGCATATACGTCCATATTCTTTGGCAAGTTCTTCGTCTCCAGCGCCTAGGCTGCGCCCAATCAGTGCTACCGCTGCGGCCTGAAGTCCGTCTCCGAAGGAGAAAGAAAGCCCCATAATATTCATGCCCACCTGATGGGCAGCCATCGCGTCGGTTCCCTGCTTTGCGGCCATGATCGCAGTCATCATGAAGCCGATACGCATTAGAATCTGTTCAAAGAAAACGCTGTATCCGACTTTGACGAGATGGAAAAAACTCTCTGCTGCCGGAAAAACTTTATTCTTTATAATATAAGGAAGACTGATAAATCCGTCGGGTTTCAGGATGGACAGGATGCTCATGATACATGCAACAACTGTTCCGAGAACGGTCGCCAGCGCAGCGCCGTGAATACCCAGTGCGGGAAAACCAAAATGCCCGTTGATCAGCAGATAGTTAAAAATAATATTGATCGTGTTAGAGGTCACGTTCGTGCGCATGGTAATCTTTGTGTTGCCTGCGCCTCTCTGGGCGGAATTGATGCCCATCTGGATGCAGTTAAAGATCATGCCGCCCATAATGATCCTGAAATAGGCTGCCGCGCTGTCATGCGTTTCCGGTGTGGAGCCGCATATATGTATGATGGGATCTGCCAGAGCTACGAGCAAAATACTTAATACTACAGCGGCCGCAATGATAAAGAGAATAGCGGTGCTGAGGATACGGTTCGCTTCTCTGGCATTTTCTTCCCCGCGCCGTCTGGCGATCAGGGCTGAAATAGCCACATTCAAAGCAAAGAAAAGCGACAGGCCGATGAATTTAGGCTGTGTGGTAAGTCCTACGGCGGCTACCGCATAGGAGCCGAGAGAGCTGACCATCAGCGAATCCACCAATCCTGCAAAGGCAACGAAGAAAGATTCTACGATGGAAGGCCATGCCATATTAAAGGTGATATGAATGTTTTCTCTGCTGTGTTTCGGTTTTTTGCTTTTCTGTATTTTCTGTTCCATACCTGCTCCGTTTTCCATACCTGATTTTTATGAATTTCTATTGTTTATGGGTATTATACATGATTTTATTATAGAATAAAACTGCTTCTATATTTTAAAATTATGTTTTGCAGATGGTAAATTTTAACAAATAAAAAAATTCAAATGTAAACGGGATTTTTTGTAAAAAAAAGATATCTAATGTAGTGTGAAGAGATTTTCATGATAAACTGTGCGCACAGGAGGAAGGCTTCATGCAAAGCAAAGAAACGAAAAATCTGGTCGAGAGGGCAAGGAAAAAGGAACCGGATGCTTTTACGGAATTGATGCAGCTTTATATGAAAGACATGTATAGAGTTGCTTTGGCAATTCTGATGAACGATGAAGATGCAGCGGATGCAATTCAGGATACGATACTTGTCTGCTGGGAGAAAATCGATACGTTGAAATATGTTCAATATTTTAAAACGTGGATGACAAGAATTCTGATTCATAAATGCTATAAACTGAAAAGAACGATGCAGAACACAGAACGGCTTGAAGAATATGAGGAACCGGCGGTTTATGATGAGTATAAACTTGAATTGATGGAAGCATTATCTTCATTAGATGAGAAATATCGTATCATAATGACTTTGTTCTACACGGAAGGTTATCATATTGATGAAATAGCAGGAATTTTGAAAATTCCAAAAAGTACGGTGCAGACAAGGCTTCAAAGAGGTCGGGCAAAGCTTGCCAGATACTATTACGGGATTGAAAGGAAGGTGTAGATCCTATGAGTAGAAAAAATGTTTTTTTATATGATATTGATGTGCCGGAAGTCGTTCAGGAAAAAGCGGAGGCTGCCTTTTCGATGATCAGAGCGGAAGGGGAAAATACGATGAAAGAACAAAGAAAAAAGACAAAGAAAAAGAATAATGGAATTCTTCTGGGAGCTGCGGCATGTGCAGCGGTCGCGGTAATAGCAGTGTCCATGGCTGGTCATTTCGTTTGGAATCGACAGGGCGAGGAGATGGTGGAGAATGAACCGACGGTGGAAGGAATTCCTGTCAGTGAAGAAAAAGAAGAGGAGAATCTTTTATCCGTTATTGATAATATGTTCACGCTGCAGGTAAGGGCAGCAGAACTGGAAGAAGGTCAGCCGGTCGCTCTCGTTGATAACACGCAGGCATCCAACAATGATTCCCAGATTTCCGGTGGTCAGGCCGATACATGGGTACTGGGTGGAACAGAAGAAGGTGATCTTGACTATTGTATCAGTTTTCCACTGTCATGTACCGGGAATAATATTGAAAAAATTACTTATAGCGTCAATAATGGTGTTTTTCAGATCGTTCAGCCGGAAGGAGAGAGCATTATCATTGACGGCCAGCCTTATATTGGGGAAATGAATACCGGACAGATTGGCGGAAGATGGGACGATGAGAGCGGACTGCCTCTGCGGGACTGGGAAATCCTTCTTTATCAGTCTTTTACCGTGGATTATGAAAAACAGTCGGGAGAAGATATATGGATCAATATCTGTAATGCGCTTTCGGGAAAACAGGAAGAACAGCAGCTGATCTGGGGAGAAGAGAACAGCCTGGAAGAAGTAAACCGGGGAATGCAGGGAATGCTTGATCATACGGTGGTCACATGTACGGTTCACTATAAGGATGGAACATCGCAGACGGCTGATGTACTAGTGAGCAGCCGTATCATGACCTGTGCGGAAGCCGGAGCGGAAGTGAAAGAGGACCCGAATAGAGAGGAAATCTTTATTACGTTTGAACTGCAATAGTAAAAAGGAGCTGCTGCATGACTGCAACGGCTCCTTTTTGTAGATTAGTTATAATTGTCAATACAAGGCTGGAACATACTCTTGTTTACACCGCATAAAGGACAGCACCAGTCGTCCGGAAGATCTTCAAAAGCGGTTCCCGGAGCGATTCCGTGTTCCGGATCGCCTTTTTCCGGATCATAAGTGTATCCACAGGGATTACAAAAATATTTCTGCATGATTTTTTCCTCCTTTGTATTATGAAATATATTTTAGCCGAAGTATCTCTTTAAGAGACCTTCAAAAGCTTTTCCATGTCTTGCCTCATCCCTAGCCATCTCATGAACGGTATCATGAATTGCATCGAGGTTAGCAGCTTTTGCGCGTTTTGCAAGGTCAAATTTGCCTGCGGTAGCGCCGTTCTCAGCCTCTACTCTCATTTCGAGGTTCTTCTTTGTGGAATCCGTTACGACTTCGCCGAGTAATTCTGCAAATTTAGCAGCATGTTCAGCCTCTTCCCATGCAGCTTTCTCCCAGTACAGACCGATTTCGGGATAACCTTCTCTGTGTGCAACTCTTGCCATAGCAAGGTACATACCAACTTCTGTACACTCACCGTTAAAGTTGGCACGAAGGTCAGCCATGATATCTTCACTTGCGCCCTGCGCAACGCCTACAACGTGCTCAGCAGCCCATTCCATAGCGCCGCTCTGTGCGGTAAATTTCTCAGCCGGTGCGCCACACTGAGGGCATTTCTCCGGTGCTGCATCTCCTTCATGAACATAACCACATACCTGACATACAAATTTCATAGCTTTGTCTCCTTTAACTTTATATATTTTATTTATCACGGCAGTTGCCGCAGATACCGTAAAAATAAGTCATATGCCCCTGAATCTCACCATTGAAATTCATTCCGGCAATGTCCACAATATCATCGATATTATTCATTTTTAAATCTATTACCTGTCCACATTTGGAACAGATAAAATGATAATGACGGGAAGTATCCGCATCAAAATGGTCAACGCCGTCGCCTACCCGCAGGCGGGTGATCTCACCCATATCCGCTAACAGTGTCAGATTTCGGTATACGGTGCCGAGACTGATATTGGGGTATTCCTGTCTGACATTTGTATAGACAACGTCAGCTGTCGGGTGATCGTGTCTCGTCATTAAAAAGTCTTTGATTACCTGTCGCTGCCGACTGTGTTTGATCGCCAATTTTTCCTCCATTAAAATCAGTATTTGTCATAGACCATTTTTTACAAAATAGTAATGATTACTGATTTTAGTATAGCAAAGAAAAATGAAAAGTCAATAGAAAATAAAAATTTACAAATTTTTAATAAGATTATATGAGTTGTTTTATTTATATTTGCCAATTTTATGGTATATTATTATCAGGATAGATGTTTGGGAAAGAAGGTAGAATATTTGAAGTTCAGAACTCGATTGCTGGTTACGTCAGTTTTTATTGTTGTAGCGCCTTTGCTGCTGACGGCAATCGCTTTTTCGATAATCGGCATTTATATGATCAATTCGGAACGGGAATTCGGCGCTTTTGATCAGAATTATACTTCCTTTGCCTATACGCTGGAAAATTATAATCAGATGACGGCGGATGTGCTTCTGGAGGTCAGGGAGCAGCTTGAGGAAGATCCATCCCACATGGAAGATGTGGATTATCTGGAAGAAATCAATGATCAGCTGGCGAATAAATCTTCTTATATTATTGTCCGGAAAGGTCAGGAAATATACTATGCCGGCGATGAAAAGGCGGCGGAGCGCATTTTCCTGAAACTTCCGGAGTATGGAAGGGATTTTTCCAATATAGAAACGGGATATTATTATAATGATATGAGAAAACTGGTAAAGCAGCTGGATTTTCTTTTTCGTGACGGCGCCGAAGGAAGCCTTTTTATTGTAACGAGAGTGAGTTCCCTGATTTCTCAGAAAATGTTGATCGATATGGTATTGGCGTTTATCCTGATTCTTATTTTTACCAGTATGGTATTGACGAACTGGATACAGAGAGGCGTTTTTACACCGGTCAATCAGCTGAACACGGCGATGCAGCAGATTGCGGAGGGAAATCTGGAGTACAGGCTTTCCAATGAAGAAAAAGGCGAGATAGGAGAATTGTACAGAAATTATGAGGATATGCGGCTGCGGCTGAAAGAATCGCTGGATGAGAAATTTGAGCATGAGAAGCAGAACCGGGAACTGATCAGCAATATTTCCCACGATCTGAAGACACCGATCACTGCGGTAAAAGGGTATGTGGAAGGCATTATGGACGGGGTAGCCGATACGCCTGAGAAAATGGATAAATATATTAAGACCATTTATAATAAGGCAAACGATATGGACAGGCTGATCAATGAGCTGACCATTTATTCCGGTATCGATAATAACCGGATTCCCTATAACTTCCATCGTATCAATGTAGCGGAATATTTCGGGGATTGTGTGGAGGAGGTCGGATTGGACCTGGAATCTAAGAATATCCACTTGAATTATGAAGACCTGGTATCTCCGGAAACACAGATCATTGCCGACCCGGAGCAGTTAAAGCGGGTCATCAACAATATTATCAGTAACAGTGTCAAATATCTGGATAAGGAAAACGGTGTCATTGATATCCGGATTCTGGATGAAGTGGATTCTATCCGGGTCGAGATAGAGGATAATGGAAAAGGGATTGCGGCCAAAGACCTGCCCAACATTTTCGAACGTTTTTACCGAACGGATGCTTCCAGAAATTCCTCACAGGGTGGCAGCGGAATCGGTCTTTCGATTGTCAGGAAGATCATTGAAGACCATGGCGGTTATATTTGGGCGACGAGCAAAGAAACGGAAGGCACTTGTATGCACTTTGTCATTAGAAAATATCAGGCACCTGAACAGGAGGAGGTATAAAGGATTATGAGCAGGATTTTAATCATTGAAGATGAAGAGGCAATCGCGGATCTGGAAAAAGATTATCTGGAGTTAAGTGATTTTGAGGTAGAGATTGAAAATACGGGAGATGCAGGTTTGAAAAGAGCGATGTCGGAAGAGTTCGATCTGGTCATTCTGGATTTGATGCTGCCCGGCATGGATGGTTTTGAAGTATGCAAGAATATCCGTGAAGAAAAGAATATTCCGATCATCATGGTATCTGCCAAGAAAGACGATATCGATAAGATCAGAGGACTCGGACTCGGCGCCGACGATTATATGACGAAACCTTTCAGCCCTTCCGAACTGGTGGCCAGAGTAAAGGCGCATATGTCGCGTTATGACAGATTGGTGGGAAGTAACCAGAAAGCGAACGATATCATTGAAATCAGGGGTTTAAAAATCGATAAAACGGCGCGGCGTGTCTATCTTGACGGAGAAGAGAAGATTTTTACGACTAAAGAGTTTGACTTGCTGACGTTTTTGGCAGAGAATCCCAATCATGTTTATACGAAGGAAGAACTTTTCCGGGAAATCTGGGATATGGATTCCATCGGGGATATTGCGACAGTCACAGTACACATCAAGAAGATCAGGGAAAAAATAGAGTTCGATACGACAAAGCCGCAGTATATTGAGACAATCTGGGGCGTGGGATATCGGTTTAAGATATAACAGCCGCACAGGAAAAATAAGCGGCTGCGAAGCAGACATTTATTTTTCCTGCGGCGTTAACAAGCAAATGTCCGATGAAATCGGACACGGAGCGCTGAAAGCGCGGGTTTGCGAGTCTAATGGTATAACAGCCACAGAGGAAAAATAAGCGGCTGCGAAGCAGACATTTATTTTTTCTGCGGCGTTAACGAGCAAACGTCCGATGAAATTGGACACGGAGCGCTGAAAGCGCGGGTTTGCGAGTCTAATGGTATAACAGCCACAGAAGAGAAACAAGCGAAGCGGCAAGAGGAACCATGAACAAAGAACAGATTCTTTATGAAGATGATGATATCATCGTATGCCATAAACCTGCGGGAATTGCGACGCAGACAGCCAAAATCGGCCAGCGCGACATGGTCAGTGAAATAACAAACTATCTGGCTGCCCATAATACAGCCGATTACTTTAATACAAGCCGGGCCAATGCCTGCATTGGCGGGTCTGACAGTGGAACTGTCAGATGTTCCAAAATTTATGTTGGAATTGTGCACCGCCTCGACCAGCCGGTAGAAGGCATCCTTGTTTTTGGCAGAAATCAGAAAGCAGCAAATGAGTTGAGCAGGCAGATTGCGGAAAACCGCATGGAAAAATATTACTATGCGGTCGTATCCGGCAGAGAACTGTCCGTAAAGCCGGAGCAGGAAAATGCGCGAAGGGAAATGCTTACGGATTATCTGTTAAAAGAAAGTAAAAGTAATACATCCCGCATTGTACCGCCGGAGACAAAGGGTGCGAAAAAGGCCGTGCTGGAATATGAAGTTTTGGATAAAAGATTGCTCGGTTCAGAAAATTTTTCAGGGAAGCTTTTCGGCGGAGGAGACTCACAGTCCATCGCGCTTGTGAGGATAAAATTAGTCACAGGCAGGCACCACCAGATTCGGGTGCAGATGAGCCATGCGGGAATGAGCCTGTTAGGCGACTATAAATATGCCGATGGACAGACGAAGAAGCTGTCCGATGCATTACAGCAGAAACAGGCCGCGTTATGCGCTTACAGGCTTGTATTTATGCATCCAGCGTCGGGAAAGAGAATGTCTTTCCAGAGAAGTCCGGCAGGCAGCATTTTCCAGAATTTTTCAATATAGATTTATGATAAATTTCTGTAAATCTTCCATACTAAAAATAACTTAGGTTGAAAGAATTGCTATGGGTATGTGGAGAGAACAGTATGGAAGAAAAAAACAGAGAAGAGAAATTTTCAGGATTAAGAGAGAATAAACTGATAAAGTTCGGAGTGATAACTTTATTGGTTTATCTTTTTTTTCGTTATCTTTTTCCGCTGGTGGCTCCGTTTTGTGTGGCATTTATCTTAATTGCACTGTTCTATCCGCTGTTGTCACGGATTCAGAAAAAAATTCCGATGAGAAAGAAATTTCTGGCAGTCGGCGTTTTGCTGCTGTGCCTGATCTTTTTAGCTCTTATCTTGTGGATACTGGGATACAGCAGCAGTATGCAGCTGGAAAAAATTACAGCGTTTATAGAAATCGCGTACCGAAGGCTTCAGATATTTCTGCATCAGTGCTGTTACAGTCTGGATGGAAGATTTGGCTGGAACGGTTATGAAATAGAGAGTTTTGTGGCGGAAAAGATGACCGTCATTATGGAAAATGTTCAGGTGCAGGTTATTCCCCGGATGTTATCCTCATCCTATACCTGTGTGAAAGGAATTCTGGAAGTGACAGCCTTTCTTTTTATCACGCTTGTTGCGGCAATCCTGCTGGAAAAGGATTATGCAGTCTTTATGCAGTGGCTGAAAACTTCGGAAGATATGTCTTTTCTCTGGAAAGCGCTGGAAGGCGTACTGAATTATATCGTTACATTTTTGAAAGCGCAGGGTATTATTTTGCTGACTATCAGTGTGTGGAGCAGTGCCGTTTTGTGGGCGACAGGGATATATGGCGGTGTTTTCTGGGGTATTCTCGCAGGATGCCTGGATGTACTGCCTTTTATCGGGACAGGTGTCGTACTCGTGCCGATGGCTTTGTGGCAGCTGCTGAACGGGCACTATGTGCGGATGGCGGTCTGCCTGTTGCTTTATGCTGCCTGTATCGTCATCCGGGAATTTCTGGAGCCCAAGTTAATCGGTAATCGGATGGGAATCGCACCGGTATTAATGCTGTTAGCCATTTATGCGGGTATCCGCCTGTTCGGAGTGGGCGGTATCATCAAAGGACCGCTGGCGCTTATTGTTATTTACGAATTGAATAAGGCGTGAGAGCGGGATATTTTTAAGGTGATACTATAATTGGAAAGTTTGACGAAACATAGCGCGGCGTTTTATAATGATAAACAGAAGACACCAAAAAATCTGGATATCGTATAGTGAGAAGAGACATGTTGGAAGTGCAGGAAAAAGAAAAGCGAAGCAGTATGAACGTCCGGGAAAAGCTGCGAGGAGCCGCCGCCGAAATCGGAAACAGTATTTTGACGGCCTATTTTCTTGTCATGATGCTGGTATATCCTTTTTATTTGAAGAATGGATATCAGGAAATCGGAGACGTAAAATATTTCTTTTTTCGTAAGATCAGCTTTGTAACGGTTTTTCTGATGCTGTGTATAACGGTGGTCATTTTTTTATTAAAAAGGGAAAATCTGTCAATTACGGCATTTTATAAGCGCTTATCGATAACAGACTGGTTTGTGTATGGATATCTGCTCGTGCTATTGATTTCTTATGTATGCACGCCTTTTAGGGAAGAGGCCTTTTTAGGTGCGGAAGGCTGGTATATGGGGCTGGTAAGCCAACTGCTGTTCGTCAGTATTTATTTTCTTTTTTCCAGATATTTTAAATGGAATGAAAAAATGCTGTATGCTATGTTAATCGGTTCCGGCCTTGTGTTTGGGCTCGGTATTTTGAACCGGTATTCGGTCTATCCGATTGGAGCAGACGGGCAGATGGACGGAAGGATGACGATTTTTATCTCCACGCTTGGAAATATTAACTGGTTCTGCGGATATTGGGCGGTCTTTTGCCCATTTGGGACAGCCTTTTACTGGACGAGCAGGCGGGGATGGCAGCGGGCGGCAGCAGGCATCTATGTGATAGTGGCATTTTGGACCGGGGTCGTGCAGGGCAGCAGCAGTGCATATCTTGCGCTTGCCGGAATCTTTCTTTTTCTGTTTTGTCTTTCTTTTCGGGATAATCAGGCAATGTATCGCTTTCTGGAGATAGGCATTCTGTTCATGATTTCCTGTCAGGCGGCAAGAGCGCTGCGGTATATGCCGGGTTTTGAAATAAATTATGAGAGTGCGCCGGGACTTGTGCTGACGGATACGAACCTGACACTTTATCTGGGGATTGCCATCGGGGCTTTTTATTTGTTATTCTATTACATGACGAAACAAAAAAATGTAGAAATTGTGCACTATAAAAAAATACGCAGGGCGGTAATCCTTTTAGCATTGATGACAGCGGTTGGATTTGTTATTCTGCTGATTCTGAATACTTGCCTGCCGGAGGAGGTTCTGGGATTTTCGGATGTGTCGTTTCTCATTTTTAACGATAGTTGGGCCAACTACAGGGGTGCCACCTGGACAGACGGCGTGCTGGCCTATCTGCATATGACACCTTTACAGAAGTTAATTGGAGCAGGGCCGGATTGCTTTGCCGGATATCTGTATGCGGTGCCGGGACTTGCGGAACGTGCCTATGAGCAGTTTGGAAGTTCCAGGCTGACGAATGCGCATAACGAGTGGCTTACGATACTTGTTAATCAGGGAATTTTGGGTCTGATCTGTTACATAGGGATTTTTTTATCGGCATTCCTGAGCTTTATTAAAAAATCCAATAAACAGCCTGTACTGTATTTGTGCGCTGCAGCAATCCTGACTTATACGGTACATAACATGGTCAGTTTTCAGCAGGTGCTGAATGCACCATTTGTTTTCATTGTGTTGGGAGCTGGGGAAGGAATCCGAAGAAACAGTTGACAAACGGTTTTTCTTTTTTTAGAATCAAAGAAATTCGAATAGGTAATTGCGAAACTAAGTTTTCAAAGGCTTTCGTTGTACAAAATAGACAATCACCGCAGGGCACACTTTCGCTGCACTGTCGCTCGCAACGGTGCATAAGACGCCAAAATACGGCGTCTAAGCACCGGCGGCGACATAGCGCCCTGCTTGCGATTTGTTTATTTTGCACAACTGCTGTCTTGAAATAATGCGTTTCGCAATTACCTAAAGAAATTCGAAGATTGAAAGGAGTATGGTCATAAAGATGGCAGACAAAAAATTAGTAGAAGCGATTACATCTATGGAAGAAGATTTTGCGCAGTGGTACACGGATGTAGTGAAGAAAGCAGAGTTGATCGATTACACGAGCGTAAAGGGATGTATGGTGCTGCGGCCGGCGGGCTACGCGATCTGGGAATTGATTCAACAGCAGTTGGATGCGATGTTCAAGGCAACGGGCGTGCAGAATGTATATTTGCCGATGTTCATTCCGGAAAGCCTGTTAAATAAAGAGAAAGACCATGTAGAAGGATTTGCGCCGGAAGTGGCATGGGTAACGCACGGCGGGCAGCAGCCTTTGCAGGAAAGACTCTGTGTCAGACCCACTTCGGAAACGCTTTTCTGTGACTATTATAAAAATACGATTCATTCTTACCGCGATCTGCCGCAGCTGTGCAACCAGTGGTGTTCGGTAGTGCGCTGGGAGAAGGAGACAAGACCTTTCCTGCGCAGCCGTGAGTTCCTGTGGCAGGAAGGACACACGGCACATGCGACGGCGGAAGAAGCGGAAGAGAGAACGATTCAGATGTTGAACGTCTATGCGGATTTCTGTGAGCAGGTGTTGGCAATTCCCGTCGTAAAGGGCCGTAAGACCGATAAGGAAAAATTTGCGGGCGCGGTAGCGACTTATGCAATCGAAGCATTGATGCACGACGGCAAAGCATTGCAGTCGGGAACGAGTCATAATTTCGGAGACGGTTTTGCGAAGGCTTTCGGCGTTCAGTTTACGGATAAGGATAATACGTTGAAACATGTGCACCAGACATCATGGGGCATGACAACAAGGCTGATCGGTGCGGTCATCATGGTGCACGGTGATAATTCCGGGCTTGTTCTGCCGCCGAAAGTGGCGCCTACTCAGATCATGATCATACCGATTCAGCAGAAAAAAGAAGGCGTGCTGGAGAAGGCATTTGAATTAAAAGAGAAATTAGGGAGCTTCCGTGTTAAAGTGGATGATGCGGATAAGAGCCCGGGCTGGAAATTCTCAGAGCAGGAAATGCGCGGGATTCCGATTCGTGTGGAAATCGGGCCGAAAGATATCGAAGCAGGAAAATGCGTTATCTGCCGCCGCGATACGGGAGAAAAAACAGAAGTATCGCTTGAAGAACTGGAAGCAAAGGCAGGAGAGATCCTGAATAAGATGCAGGTGGAAATGCTGGAGCGGGCCAGAGCACATAGAGAAGAGCACACTTACATTGCAAAAGATATGGAAGAATTCAGAAAGCTTTTTGATGAAAAATCCGGTTTTGTGAAAGCAATGTGGTGTGGTGATCAGGGATGTGAGGAGAAGATCAAAGAAGAGCTTGCGGTGACGAGCCGCTGTATTCCTTTTGAACAGGAGCAGATAGCGGATGTCTGCGTATGCTGCGGGAAACCTGCGAAGAAGATGGTCTATTGGGGAAGAGCGTATTAAGTGTGAGAAAAACTTTTTGGGGCTGTGAAAAAATTTTTTACAGCCCCATTGCATTATAGCGTCCGGTTTATCTTTGGAAATTGTGTACTATATTATTTTTGCGTATCGGTTTTGTAGCCAACAACCACATCTTTTATTTTGTCAGCAGCCTCTTTTGCGATTTTTTTATCATTTTTGCCAAGAGAAGCTTGTCCAAAAAAAATTTCAATCACAGTTTTTACAATTTCATGAGGGGGAAGGTTTTCAAAAGTTTTACAACCTTCTTCAAATTCTTCAATAACGGTTGCTGTTAATAAGCTGCCATTATATTGAAGTGGTTTTAATAACTCAGTAGGACAAATTCGTATTAATGCACGCGTTATGCTTGAGATTGCACGGGTAGCAATAATTGATGTATTTGATTTTAGACGAAGTTGAACAGTATATTCATCTATTTGTGTAATATAAGAAAAATTGCGGCCGTGGCGGATTGAATTTGTTGTACCGTTTGCATCTTGGCAGGCATTTTTTATGGCTGTTGTTATTTCTTCATTTAAGATTGCTTTTTTGTTTGCTGCTGAAACATTTAGTAAATAGTTATACATATATTTACATTTTATCCTTTATTTCCTTTATTGTATACAAGGATAACATAGATGGAAATAAAAATCAAACAAAATCTTAAGTTAAAATCTTAAAAATTTTTTATTGTTTTTAGTTGACATTTGTTAGGCAATGACATATCATTATGTTAAAAGCAGAAAAAAAACATACCGCTTTTGTAGTTCTGGTAAAAAAGAGACACTCATGAAAAGGAAAGATGTTCGAAAATGGAATATGGGAGGAGAATGATTATGAAACAGAATTTAAGAGAGGTTAATGGGAATGTTAACAGTTTTTTCACAAAAAATCCAGATGCATATTATTTTAATGCTAATGGAGAAATCAGGTGTCAGTCAGTACACGGAAAGAGTCGTAATCGGTTTGAAAAAGCAAGACTGGAATCGGAGAAGTCTGTTGTATCAATAGAAGAAATTATAAACCATGTTAATGATTTCTTTTCAATAATAGGCATTACAAAGGTTGAAAATCCTAAAATGAGTCCGGATGATATTGATTATGAAGAAATAAAGGATATGTATTGTTTGGAGGATGAAAAAGAATTAATATGGATGAAATTCACCGATGATGGTTATTTGGCAGTAGTTGCACAGAGCAATGATATTAATTTCGATATTCCAGATTGTGAAGAGGATTATGATAAAAAAAGAGAAGGTGGAAAGTGGCTGCACACGACTTCAGGCATTTTGATACATAAATTGCATAAGCGATGGGATACTTCATTTGTACTGGTATTCCCGCTGCATAGAGAGAGATGCACATATGACCGGCATGATATAGAGACTGCCGTTGGCAATTTTCTTATAGCTAATGGCATTCCGATTTTAGATTATTACAGTCATAATTTTTGATTGGCGGAATGCTTCATGAAAAGTGAAATTATTCGTAAAATTAATGAAATTATACCCCGAAAAACAAATGAGTTTGGCTTTGAAATCATGAAGCCGGAGCATTCAGGTAATGTCGTATCCATGCTTCGGGAGAACTGGCATCTCTTTTTAGAGCTGCACAGTCCTATCGTATCGTCCTTACCATTACAAATGGGCATATATATTGAAGACGAAGCGATACGAATGCTCCTTTTTCCATCTCTTGCAATGATTGACAGCAGGAATACGAATCAGTTTATACAACTGTCCAATACAGCGAATCGTTATTTATATAGAGGCAGTGCTTTGGGCAGATTCTGGGTGGATGCGGATTCACAGGCGGGAAATTAGCCTGTATCTGTCTTGAGAGCGGCGAGCGCTTTTATTCTCACTTTACCTGTTTTCGGACGATGAAAGATATCTTCATATTATGATGGGATTGAAGGGTTCACTGGAGCTGATCTTAATACAAGTGGGAGGAAAAAAATGTCAATATTAAAACGAACCTATCAGGCAATTTGTAAAGAGCTTTCAATAAATGACAAAGTGGGCGGTAATGCGGATAAGTATTGTACAGTTATAGGAAAACGGGGAAAGCTGACAGTCTGGGAATCAGAAAATCTCCACCCCGGTGAACAATATATAAGTTTTCAGTCGGAGGACGGAAAATACGATCTGCAAACATCATGTGGCAGGATTGAGATTAAAAATGATATACTGACCATCAGCACACCGGAAAACAAAAATGTATATTCTTTCTTGCTGCAAAAACCTAACCAAATCATTGATTTTAAAATGAGACTGCCACGCCGTTTTCTGCATGTCTGCTCAGGATGCGGGAAACGGGAAGTACTCACAAGCAGAGAAGCGTTTGACCAGGGATGGGATTATCCCGGTCCTGATGGGATTTATAAGGATATGCCAAATTATGGTTTTGGAGTGCTTGTTCCAAGAACGTGCGGACAGTGTACGATTAATAAATCCTTGTATTGGAAGCTGACAGTGGACAAAGACGCTCCAAATTGTATGAGTCAAGAAGAAATAGCGGAAGCTTTGGAGCGCATTCAGAATGAACCGATGTCATTGATCGTAGACGGGGATGAAATAAATGAGCCGCAGTTATAAAAGAAATTGACGATTTATGGGAGTGGGGGACGGATGATTATAATTTTACAGAGAAATACCCTGCACAGACAGGAAAATTTTATATGAATATTGTCGCAGGACATATAGGTACGGGAGAAATTTCGGAAGATACTCATTTTTATGATATCTATTATAATGGGGGAAGCCATTATTAATTTCAAAGAAAATCTGGTATTATGATAAACGCAGGCATTACAGCCTGCGTTTAAAAATATATCATACTCAACTGACAACCGCATATAATTCTGCCGGACTGACGAGTCCGTTGTTGATCGCCTTTTCCCGTAGGGCGATATAAAGCCCCGCATTGGTGTGATGCTGATATGGCGCCACATAGACGACTTCCAAGATCATACAGGTGAAAAGGCTGATGAAATGCCAGCCGATAAAAGACAGATCCAATACGAAAGCGTTCCATTTTTCACCGTCCATCATGGAAGCGCTGAGACTGAGAGCGCGCTGATAGTCCATCTCCGGATTTTCCGCGAGTAAATAGGGTACCATGCGGTACTGATAGGTTTTATAGATGCCGGGTATGATGAAAAGCAAAGACCATAGGCCGATGAACAGTTTCATAAGAAACATGGTCTTGCATACGTTGCCGTAACGCCCTTTCTTGAAACCGAATCCGACAAGGTCAACACCGGAAGGTTTTACCCTGGATGACAGGAAAAAGTGTGCGGCGCCGACAGTCAGCAGATTAGCCACGAAAATCTGAATTAGAATGGTAATGAAAGAGGCCAGACTCATCGAAAACCAGATTGCGAAAAGCTGGGCAAGCGTAAATCTGCTAAAGTTTGCATTGTTGATTTTGATAGAAAAATCTCCAATACTGTTGATGGCAATAAGCACCAGGCCGGCCAGGATGGAATTGCCGAAGCAGTTTCCGAGTGCTATTCTGGCGTCATTTTTTAATGCTTCTCTGGACCACATAAAATCTCCCCTTTGATGAATAAAAGTTTTCTATTTTAAAATTATTTTCAGTATAGCATAAAGGGTCTTTCCATACAACATTTGTTGATGTAAAATAAATAAAGCTTAATCTATAGAAAAATATAAAGCTGTGTGATTGAGGAGGTCTGTTTATGGCGAGGAGGCGCAGGAAAAAGAAAAAAGGCATGGGAACGATTGTCTTTTTGAGTCTGGTCATCGCATTATGTCTGGTGGTCATTTTTGCCCTTGGAAAAGGAAATATCATGGATACGGTAAAGGACAAGGTGACGGAAAAAGTGACCGAGCAGGTGGCACAGCAGGTCATTGAAAGGGCGCTTGAGAACGCGGGAGACCCGCAGGCGGCCGAAAAGGCGAAAGAAATCGTGGCGAATATGGAGGAAGAGGATAAGGAGCAGGCGCAGGAGATTATCAGCAAGTATGCAGACAGTCAGACGATTGCCGACTGCATGGAGATTGTGGGAGACGGTATTAATGCTGATTCCATTGAAGAAGTGCAGCAATACCTGGAGCAGAGCGTATCAGAAGAGGATATGAGCAAACTGCAGGAGTTGTATGAGAAATATGGTGAGCAGCTGCAGCAGTAAATCTTGGCAGGAAAAGGCAGAATGCGCAGCGCGATGATTTATAATACGACCGTAAAAATACTCCCGCCGCCTTCGGCGTCCGTTACCTGAATGCTGCCGTTATGTGCCTTTATAATTTCATGAGCGATAGAAAGCCCCAGCCCGAAGTGATCTTTTGTGCTTCGGGATTTTTCTACCCTGTAAAAACGGTCGAAAATCTTTTTTTTGTCCTCATCGGAAATACCAATGCCGTTATCTTTGATGGATAGATAGAAATGCTCTTTTTTGTAGGCGATGGACAGTTCTATTTTGCCATGTTCCGGGGTATAACTGATCGCGTTGTGCAGCAAAATAGAGACGACCTGGCTGATGCGCTCAGGGTCTGCAGAACATGTTGGGAGCGCTTTTTCGGGTAGGCTTATGGAAAGGGAAATGGACTTATCTCTTGCCAACGGGTCAAAGGCTTCGTAGGAGTTCATCAGAAGCGTATCGAGTTCGATCGCTTTGGGCTGTACGGAGAAACGCTGGTTGTCGGAGCCGGATAATGTGAGCATATCGTTTACAAGAGCGGACATACGAAGTCCCTCCTGACTGATCGTCTTTAAAAAGCCTTCCTGTTTTTCTAAAGGGGCAGTTTTACAGCATTCTGCAGCCGATAAAATAACTGCAAGAGGCGTGCGGAGCTCATGGGAAGCGGATGCTACGAATTGTGTCTGTTTTTGTTGATTTTCTATGATAGGCCGTAAAAGCAGGCCGGTAAAAATCCAAGAAAACACGGTCAGCAAAAAAGCAGCGGCCAGGTCTATTAAGATAAAACGAAAGCGCTGTTCCAGAATCTGTTCTTCCAGCGATTGTAAGGAAGAAAGGATAATGATTTCCAGCGAAGAGGCGTATTTTCCAAGATTGATGACGCTTCCGAAATATTTGGCGTCGGTGGATGCGGAAACAAATTCAAATTCGGAATGATAAGAGATATAGGAAGAATCTGAACTTGTCTTTTCAAAAGAAGATACGTTGTCTGTATTTAGGTAGGCATTTTTGCATTCTTCCAGAAGAAGGTTTCGAGTAGATTTTTCATCTGCGTTATTCAACTGGTTATAGAGAAAAGGAACGCCGCTGTCCAGAACATAAAAAAGGTAATTTCCCTGTGCTTCCATTTTGGAGAGCCATTCCATGGAAATGACGGATTGCTGTTCCAGATTAGTCGTGATGGTATTGATATCGTTTTGAAAAGACTGAAACTGATTTCTATATAGCCCGTTTTCGGAAACATACAGATAACAAAGGGACATAACGATCATAATGACGGCCGTAATACCCGCACACAGCAGGGTGAGCCGTATGTGTACTTTTTTGAACATGAATTATTTCTCCTGAAGGCTGTATCCGATGCCGCGTATCGTTTTAATCTGTAAGCTGCTTCCGGTTATCTGCAGACGTCTCCGTAAAAAGTGAATGTAGTTATCGAGGTTTCCATCTTCCACATCGCTGTCCGGTCCCCACACTTTTAAAAGGAGCGTCTGGCGTTGTAAAGTCTGTCCTTTGGAGCGCAGAAAAGTTTCCATCAGGGCGGCTTCCCTTTTAGAAAGGGTGCAGCTTCCGGACGGGCCTGCCAGTGTGCTTTCCGACGCCTGCCAGCTTACATCCGATACGGTCAGGATGTCGGAATCGGTCAGAGCACGGGGCCTTCTGGCGACACAGCGGATTCTGGCAAGAAGTTCCTCAAATGCAAACGGCTTGACCAGATAATCGTCGGCGCCCAGGTCCAGACCGGTCACTTTGTCGGATAAAGTACCCAATGCCGTAATCAGGATGATGGGTGTCACGATTCCTTTTTTCCGTAAAGATGTCAGTATGTCTGTACCTTCGATATGAGGAAGCATTCTGTCTAACAGGATGATATCATAAATATTTTGTTCCCCGTAGAAGAGGGCTTCTTCTCCGTCCAGACAGGAATCTACAATAAAGCCCTCCGTTTCTAACTGGTAAGTCAGTGTATCGTTCAATTGTTTGTCATCTTCTGCAAGTAGTATTCGCATGATCTTGTATCCTTTTTTATGGTTAGATGCAGCCTCCACTGGAGACACTTCTATTAGATGTGGCTTCCATTGAAGACACTTCTATTATTATATCATTTTATTTTAGCATGGGAATCTTTAATTATTCTCTAAAAAAGATTATCGGTTCATTTCATAGTTCATTCTTGTTTTACTTTATTATGCGGCGTCACAAGTAATATGTTATGCAAGGGAATTGCCCTGCTTTAGGGTAAAAAATAGCGGCAAATCTCTGATAGGTTTACCGCTGTTCGATATTTTTTAGTGACTGTTATTTAGTTATGTATTTAAAAACCGGAATTTATTTATAACTTTCTAATTGGAAAAAACATATAATTTTTTCCTGTCTGTGGACAAGTAAAATCGTGGACTGCGCCCACTAATGGAATAGCATTGTCTTCCAGATATTTTATTGCCTTTGAAAAGGCGGAATCGTCTTTGCATTCTGTATAAATATATTCATAGCCGGGAATGATCCATTTTGTCCAACCGTTGGGGGCTTCTGCGTCATCTCTGCATTCTACTCCAGCAAGATAAAGCCCTTTGCTGAAATCTTCCCACGGATTGAATGAATGCGAGAAATCAGACATAACTCCCCATATGCCGCCTATATTTCCATTCTCATCTTTCTTAGCCAAATGCTCAATTTCTCCAAAATGAGAATTTGCATCGACCCATAATCTTTGAATAAAACCCTCTCCGTCTAAAGTTGAACCTTCTTTTCCTATCACAACAAAAGATTTCTTTACACACTTTTCAACTTTCATATTTCCCTCCGGCCAATCTCGGTCTGTTAACAACGCTGAAATTATACCACATAAGCGATTGAAGCACAATGATATACATATCACTCATCCATAACATTTTTTTCTTCCGGTTATTTTTTTAGAGCTATTTTAGAGACTGGCCTGTTATGCTGTTACCGTCAAAATAATACGAAAGAAGGGAAAATTTATGAGACAAAAAAGAATGGCGGCATATTTGTGTATGGCAGTATTGCTGACGGTAACAGGCTGTGGAAATACGGATTCAGGACAATCGGTGAAGACTATGGATATGGCAGGAGAGAATGTGCAGACAGATGAAAATGTGAGTGCAGATCCTGATTATCAGAAGGATGTATCGGAAGAAAACGACAGTAATTCCGAGAGCGGCACTTCGGATGTCGTGTCGGAGGAACCTGTGGACAAACAGGCAGATATTTCTTTAGATGGAATTGTGGTCAGTGTTGGAGATAACAGCGTGGTGGTCAGCGAAATGGTCAAGGAATCCACAGAGGATACAGAGGTAATGTTTGTGGCGGAGGCTTCAGAAGGTGAAAGCGTTACGGTATACTTTTCCGAAAATACACAGTTTGAGCATAAGACTGTGAAAAACAACGGGGTAAACGGTGATGAGGATGTTGAGACGAGAGAAGGAAGCCTTGCGGATATCAATGAAGGGACGGTGCTGAATATGACAGGAAGCTACCAAGGGGATGATTTTTATGCAGAGCAGGTAGTCATATACAAATTTGTATAAATTTTCTAAAAGGCTTTAGAGATTTCTTAGAGATTGACCTGATAAAATAAACTGTAAAATCAGAGATTTTTCGATTGTGAATTTGAGCGTCCCAAAGGAGTATGGAAAACATGGTGGTAAAAAGAAATAATGCTGGAAAAAGAAATAGAATAATCGCAGTCGTCGTAACTTTTTCTATGCTTATGATAACGCTTGCCGGATGTGGAAACGGTGGAACTTCTGTGAATGACAATACGGGAAATGCGTCTCTGCATATGAATGAATCCGGGCAGAGCGGAGCACAATCGGTGGATAGTACGGCGATGGGGCGGTATGTGGAGGAAATTATCGACTTGTCGGACAGAATCGGTTATGCCAGTCATATTTATCAAATGAATGATGGGAATCTGCTCATATCGGATAATGTTAACGCTTTTCTGGTATCCGCGGATGATGGTATTACATGGGAAGCGGAGACGGAAGAGAGAAGCTGGAAAACGCCCCTTGTTGAGTGGGACGCTATTGAGAGCATTGCAGTCGGAGCCGATAATACGGTAGCGGTCATTTACGACGAGAATCCGGCAGACCCGTCGGAAGAAGATTATAATCCGTTCGATGTGGAGCCGGCACTGATGCTTATAAAACCTGACGGTACGCAGACAAAAACTGATATTCCGCTGACAGAGGAAGATGATTCTTTTCGGTCGGTATGGATTTCCGATACGGGAAGAATTTTTGCCAGTACATACGGAACGAATTTATATGAAATAAAAGAAGACGGCAGCGGCGAAGTGTTCTTGACACTGGAAACGTCACCGATGCTGCTGCAGTTCCAGAACAACCTGATGATCATAGACGGCTGGGATTATGAGGAACTGCTGATTTATGATATGGAAAAACAGGAATATATCGAAGATGAAGTCCTGGGAGATTTTGTAAAGGAAAACTATAAAGACCGGTCTAATAACGGCGGCAGTTTTTTTGATCTGTATTTCTTTATGGGAGAAGAAAATATTCTGTATCTGGCGGGAAATAAAGGATTGTACCGCCATGTGATCGGAGGCAGCGCCATTGAGCAGGTGATTGACGGAAATCTCAGTATTTTTAATAATCCTTCTTATACACTCCGCGGGATGCTGGCGCTTGACGACAGCGAGTTTATTGCATTGTTCGGCGGCGGGAAGGTGGCAAGATTTACTTATAATCCGGATATTCCGACGGTTCCGAGCGAAACGCTGAAGGTATACAGCTTGGAAGAAAACAAAATGATCAGGCAGGCGGCTGTTTTGTACCAGGCGGCTTATCCGGAAGTCTATGTCGAATATGAGATCGGCATGGAGGAAGGGAGTTCCGTTACAAAAGATGATGCGCTGAAAAACCTGAATACGGAAATGATGGCGGACGACGGGCCGGATGTCCTGATACTGGACGGTATGCCGATAGACTCTTATATAGAAAAAGGGCTGCTGCTCGATTTGAGCCCCATGCTCGACAGTCTGGATGGAGAGAATGCGTTGTTTGAAAATCTCGTGGATGCTTTCCGAGTGGACGGTAAAATTTATATGATGCCGGCGGAAGTTCAGTTACCGGTCGTTTTCGGAAAAGAGGCATATACTTCCCGGACCGCAGAGCTTTCGGATATTGCGGATGCAATAGAAAAACTGCGGGAAGATGTTCCGGAGAAGAATCTGTTTGGAGATTGTTCGGCAAGCGGCATTATGAGACTGTTTTCCATGATTTCCGTTCCGTTTTGGAAAACGGAACAGGGAGAACTCGACGAAGAAGCGCTCGAAGATTATCTGATACAGGTCAAGAGAATTTATGATGCGCAGATGAACGGACTGTCGGAAGAAGCGCTTGCACAGTACAATGAATTAAATGATATGCTGACGGAAATATACGGTTATGATGTGCGTGAGTCATCCGAGATGGTCCGAATGGATATGGACTATATGGATTATCTGATGGGAAAACGCCAGATGATCTGTGCGGCAGAGAACGACGAATTCGGGTATGCTGCATTATGCTCTATACAACGGATGGAGAAGTATGAAGACAGTAAGATGGTGCCTATGGGGGATAAAATTTTTTATCCGCAGACACTTGCAGGTATTCATGCGGTTTCCGCTAACATAGAGCAGGCGGAGGATTTTCTGGAGGTACTTTTCGGCGTGGAAAATCAGAGTTCTTTATACAACGGATTTGCGGTCAACCGGGAGGCATTTCATAAAATCCTGCAGGAAATAAAGGATGATATCGATGATGAGGGGGTATATAGTAGTCTTACGATGATGGATGAGGATGAACAGATTTTTCTATTGACGGTCTACTGGCCGAGTGAAGCGCAGATTACGGAATTGCAGAATTGGATAGAAGCGGTAAAGATTCCGTATATTGAAGATACTGTGCTGGAAGAGGCGGTATATGAAGCAGGAGCCGCATACCTACAGGGTACGCAGAGCCTAGAGGATACTTTGGCGGCCATTGAAAATAAGGTTTCAATCTATATGGCCGAATAAAAAGGCAAAGAGAATTTCTAAATCCGCTATAAACGCGGATTAAGAAATTCTACCGATTTGCGTTGCAAATCTTCTTTGCCGGACAGAATCGCTTTGAAGCGATTCTGTCGAAATGGGAATGAACAGTTTGGGCATTCTTCCTAAGGTTGTGTAAGAGTGTAAATAAGGAAAGGGAATGGATATAGAAGATGAATAAGAATAGAAGATTCAGGAAAGCGGTATCGATGCTGGTTTTGCTTTCTATGGTGATAATGCTGCTTGGCGGGTGTGGGCAGAGTGGTGTGGATAATAGTAATAATACAACATCGGATGTAAGCAATACAGATAACGGGGGAAATACAGATACGGAGAAAACGGATACAGAAAATGCTAATGACGGCAGTCAGAATGCGGGGCAGCAGTCCGCGGATGGTCAGGCGATGGGGCGTTATGTCGAAGAGGTCACAGATTTGTCGGAGCAGATTTCGGGGCGTCGGAACAGGTTATTTCAGTTGGCGGACGGCAGTCTGATCATCAGCAATGGCAATAAACCGTTTCTCGTTTCCAGGGATAACGGGGAGAGCTGGGAAGAGGAACGGCGGTCGTGGCTTGATGAATTAGAGAAGAGGGACAGCTATATTGTTGATATAGCAATCGGGGCAGATTCTACAACGGCCGTTGTTTACGGTGAGATGGATGAGAATGGAGAATATGTACAGAGACTTCTCGCAATAGGCTCTGACGGGGCTGAGATTCCTGTCGATTCGCAGATGTCAGGAGGCGGACTGGAACCGAAGACGGTTGGAGTGACCGAAGACGGGAGGATTTTCGTCAGTATATCAGGCAGCGATGATCTGTATGAGATAAAAGAGGACGGAAGCAGTGAACTTTATCTGACACTGCCGGGAAGCGCGCCGGATTTTATGCAGTTTCATAGCAATCTGCTCATTATGGATGGCTCTTCTTATGACACGCTTCTGATTTATGATATGGAGAAGGAAGAATACATAACAGATGATGAAATTTTAAAAGATTTTGTCAAAGAGTATTATAACGGCGGAAATAAATTTAATATGGATGACGGCTTCGAGATGTATTTCTTCATGGAAGATGAGAATGTATTTTATCTGGCAGGCGAAAAGGGACTGCACAGGCATGTGCTGGGCGGCAGCGTGATAGAGCAGGTCATCGACGGCGGTCTTTGTACGCTCAGCAATCCATCCTACAGGCTTGAAGAAATGGTAATGCTGGATAATAACGAATTTCTGGCATTATTTACGGGTGCGAGGCTGGTGCGTTTCACCTATGACCCGGATATCCCTACCGTACCGGATGAATTGGTAAAGGTATATAGTCTGAAAGATAATACGACGATACGACAGGCGGTCTCCTTGTATCAGACGGCGAATCCGGGGGTTATGATACAATATGAAGTAGGAATTGCAGAAGACAGTTCCGTAACACGGGAAGATGCTCTGAAAAGCCTGAATACGAAAATCATGGCAGGAGAAGGACCGGATGTCCTGATTCTGGATGATATGCCTCTGGATTCTTATATCGAAAAAGGACTGTTACTTGATATGAGCGCATTGATAAGCGGTTTGAGCGGTGATGAAGCATTGTTCGACAATATCGCCAATGCTATGAAGACAGGTGATGAACTTTATGCAATGCCCTGTGAAATCTATCTTCCGGCTATAGCGGGAGAAGAGAAATATATTGCACAGATGAAGGATTTGGAAGGAATTGCTGACGGGATGGAAGAATTGCGTCGGGATAATCCGGAGAAAGATCTTCTCATGATTAGCTCGACCAGAGGGATTATGCGTCTTTTTTCCATGACCTGTGTTCCCGCATGGATTACGGAAAACGGAGAAATCGACAAAGAAGTGATTGGGGAATTTCTGGTACAGACGAAGCGTATCTATGATGCACAACTGGATGGACTTCCGCAGGCAAATATCGATATGTATAATCAGGCAAATGAAAACTGGATAAAAGAATTTGGGGAGACAAGAGATAATTCCAAATATCTGCGGACCGGAGCCGGATCGATATTTTATACATCAGAATATACGCGGATACGCTGTGGAGCGTTGAGCAGCTTTAATTCCTATGCGGAGATGTGCTCCATCAATAAGGTGAACGGTTATGAAAATACCGTATGGTCTGTCATGAACGGGCAGAGCAGCAATGTGTTCTGCGCCAATACATTGCTTGGAATCAGTGCCGCATCGAAACATCCCGAACAGGCGGAGGATTTTATACGGATGTGTCTCGGAAAAGAGAACCAGGCGGTAATCTGGACCGGCCTTCCGGTAAATCGGGCGGCTTTTGAACAGATTTTCATACCGGATGACAGAGTGGGTGAAGATGGGGCTTTCAGTTGGGAAAGCATGGGAACGCCGGAAGGAGAACACGCCAGCTTTATATCTTACTGGCCGGATGAAGAGCAGAAAGAGGAACTCCGAAGGTGTATCGAAGCAATGGATACACCATATATAGAAAATCGAACGCTGGAGGATGCCGTATACGAGGAAGGCGGCGGATATCTCCAGGGAAAGAGGAGCCTTGATGAAACTTTGACGGCCATTGAGAAGCGAATTGCTCTTTATATGGCGGAATAATCGAAAAAAGAAATGCGAAGAGAATCGTTCTACCGACGGTTCTTTTCGCGGTATATAAAGGGGGTGCCAGAAAAATGGGAAATGTGAAAGGAAGATATCGTTTGAAAATACAAAAGTTTCGATGGAAAAAGAACAGACTGCGGAGAGCTTTTTTCTTATTTCTGGCCCCCAGTTTTATCGGTGTGCTGATATTTGTACTGGTCCCGTTTCTGGATGTGTTCAAGCGTTCTTTTACGACGGCGGTAACGGGGCAGTTCAATGGGATTCAGAACTATAAGACAATTTTTACCAATCAGGCTTTTCAGCTGGCGGTAAAGAATACGTTCCGCTTTACATTTGTCTGTATTCCAATCCTGGTTGTGGTGGGGCTGATCATCGCGTTTCCGCTCAGTAAGCTGAAAAGCGCAGGACTGATCAAGTCGCTTTATCTGTTTCCGCTCGCCATGCCTACGGCAACAATTGTTATCGTCTGGAAGATGTTTTTTTATAAGCAGGGTTTTCTGAACCTGTTCCTGACGCGGCTTGGAGAATGGAGCGGGCTGTGGGGCGAAATACATAAAGATTATCTGGGAAGCAGTGCGGCTTTCTGGGTGCTGGTCTTTAGTTATGTCTGGAAAAATACGGGCTATACAATCGTCCTGTGGCTTGCCGGAATTTTGGGTATTTCCGGGGAGATGCTGGAAGCGGCCAGAGTGGATGGCGCCTCCGAGCTGCAGAGCTTTTTCCGGGTGGTGCTCCCGAATCTGAAAGGAAGTCTTTATACGATTGTAATCCTTTCTTTTTTGAATTCTTTTAAGATATATAGAGAGGCCTATCTGGTAGCAGGTTCCTATCCGGAACAAGATATTTACCTGTTGCAGCATTTGTTCAATAACTGGTTCGTCAATCTGGATTTTGATAAAATGGCGGCGGCGGCCGTCTGCGTGGGCGGATTCCTGTTTGTGGTCATTATGATTCTGCAGCGTTTGTGGGATAAGAGCGAATAGGGAGGGATAGTGTGAGAAGAACTTCTAACACTCGCAGCAATGGCTGCTTCGTGAAGAAGTTCTACGATTTGCCAGAGGCAAATCTTTCTCACACGAAAGAACGCCTGAAATACGGCGTTCTTCCCATTGATGGTTTGTGCCGCCAGGAGGCGGCATGGCGGTTAGTGTGAAGAGAAGTTCTAAGGCTCACAGCATAGGCTGTTTCGCCAAGAACTTCTATGGATTTGCAAAGCAAATCTTCTTCATACCGAAGAATGCCCCAAATCCGGGCATTCTTCATCCAGATTTGAGATTCCGCAAAGCGGAATCATGGCGGTTAGTGTGAAAAATAAATTTTTCACACACGAATATTGGTGCCAAGACGCTTTCAGTGTCGCCCAAAGTTCGCAGGTTGAGAGAAAGGCATGGTTATTAGAATGAAGAAAAAAATAAAAGGTATAAAACAGGAGATTATGACGGTCCTGCTTCTGCTTCCGGCGGTGTTGATTTGTCTGCCGGTGTTGCTTCTCATAACGGGTTCCGTGATGGGAAATGGCGAACTGAGGGAATGTCTGTCACCGATTTTTGCAGAAGACCTTGCGTTTGTTACATGGAAATTGGTGCCTAATTATCCTACCTTTGAAAACTATGGGAGGCTGCTTTTTCTGACGCCGCAGTTTTTTGTCTTATTTTGGAATTCCATCAAAATTGTCGGCTGTATTTTGGTGGGGCAGCTTTTGGCAGGCGTGCCTGCTGCTTGGGCATTTGCCGTATATAAGGTGAAAGGGAGCCGGGCGCTTTTTGCATTGTATGTCGTACTTATGCTGCTGCCTTTTCAGGTCACGATGCTGTCAAGTTATCTGGTGCTGAACAGGCTGGAAATGCTCGATACGCATCAGGCGCTCATTCTTCCGGCGGTATTTTCCACTTTTCCGGTCTTTCTTGTATATGGCGGATTCCGCAGCATACCGATGCAGTTGTTTGAGGCAGCTCGCATCGATGGAGCCGGGGAATTTACCATTTTTCGAAAAATAGGGCTTCCGCTTGGAAAGAGCGGACTGCTGTCGGCAATGGTGCTAGGATTTTTGGAATACTGGAATATGATGGAACAGCCGATGGCTTTTTTGGAAGATAAGGCGTTGTGGCCGCTTTCCCTGTATTTGCCGGAAATCACATGGGCACAAGCCGGATATGCTTTCGGGGCATCCATAATTACGCTCATTCCGGCGGTGTTCGTATTTGTGTGGGGACAGGATTATCTGGAACAGGGGATTATTTTTTCCGGTCTGAAAGAATAGCGTGAGAAGAACTTCTAGAGCTCATACAGCAAAAGTCTGATACTCAGGCTTGGCTGTTTTGCTAAGAAGTTCTACGATTTGCCGAAGGCAAATCTTTCTCACGCTGGAGAATGCCTAATAAGTTGTTTGATTGAAGGGTGAAGAGTCTGTGAAAGCAGATGTATTATGGGATAAATAATAAGAAAAAGAGGGAGTGAGAAAATGTTGGAAGAGAAGAAGGCGGGAGAAATCAGGAAAAAGAAGATCATTGGGGGATTTATCATTTTTCTTGTGTTTATGTGGCTGTGTACCATTATATCAAAAAGCATTTATGCGTCGCGGCTTCCCGTTGTTACGACGACACAGGCTGAGCAGAAATACGTGGAGCATATTGTGGAAGTAGAGGGTATTGTCGTTGCAGGGGACAAAAACCCGATTACAGCGCTGAGCGGTCTGAGGATTGAAAAGGTGATGGTGCAGGTAGGTGACAGAGTGGAGGAAGGCGATGTGCTGTTTGCGATCGATATGGAGGATTTGGAGACGATCATGGATGAGAAGCAGACACAGATTGCTAAATTGCAGCTCCAGATCAATACCATCCTGCAGAATGAAGAGCTTGCAAGGCAGAAAAAGGCTTTGGAAGAGGAACGTGCCAGAGCGGATTACGACGCGGAAGCAAGATATCAGGATACTCTGGTCGGCAGGGCGGCGGAAGATATCAATCAGGCGGAGACCGATATAGAGGAACAGGCGGGCGATGAAGAAGCATTAAAGGATGCTTTGCAGGCGGCGGCCTATGCGGAAGCGGATGCCAAGTGGCAGAGGGAAAATACGATGAAGGACGCCGAAAGAAGAGTGGAGGATATCCTTTTGCCGGAAGAGGAGGATTCTGCTTTGGAGGCCAATCAGATAGAGCTTGCCAATATGCAGACGGATTTGGCGCAGTATCAGGCAATCAAAGATGTAAACGGGCAGATCACGGCGCAGAACGGCGGTATGGTTACGGATATTTTTATCAGTGTAGGAGGGAGGATTCCCGATTCGGCGGTCATGCTCCTTGCGGATGATACTGTACCATGTCAGTTTAAAGCGATGCTCGATAAGGAACAGAAAAAATATGTGAGCCTGAATGATAAAGTGGGCCTGAAGTTAGATGGGAGCAGTAAAGAGTCGGACGCTTCCGTAGATTATCTGGCCGAAAATGAGGCGATGCCCGGAAATTATGATATCTATATTAATCTTCCGGAAGGGACAGGCATGCCGGGATTATCCGGTGTCATGAAGCGTACGGAGACGGGAGAGAAATATCCGTACTGCCTTCCGCCGGCGGCTGTCCATACAGAGAATACAAGGAGTTATGTCTATGTGGTAAAAGAGCGGGAAGGCATTCTCGGCATGGAATATTATGTGGAAGAAGTCAGCGTAAAAGTTCTGGATGAAAACGAGGACTGGGTCGCGGTAGAGGGTGCGCTGGACAGTGAAAGCGAGATTATTCTTTCTGCGACGAAGGAAGTGCAGAATGGGACGATTGTGCGGTATTAAAATAAAAGGCTGCTGTGAGCATATTGCAGTAGCTTTTGTTTATATTTACCCATTTTCATGAGATTTCTCCATACAGGCAATAAGTGCTTGACGAACAAATCAGGTGGATGTAGAATAAGTTTAATTTATTATTAGGCAAATGTAGAAAAAGGAATATGAGAAAGGTATGGATGCAGGAATGAAAAGATTGCCGGAATCGGAATTGGAAATTATGATGATCATATGGCGGCACGACGGGCCGGTCAACCGCATGGAGATAGAAGAACATTTGAAAAAAGATGTGGCGGCGCCGACGATTTTATCTTTTCTGAACCGGCTGGAGGCGAAAGGATTCGTCAGCGTAGAGAAGATCGGGAAGGTGAACTGGTATACGCCGTTGGTGAAAGAAGAAGAATATCTGCAGAAGGAAAGTAAGAACATTTTGCAGAAAATGTATCGTAATTCCCTGAAAAATTTCGTGACGGCGTTATATGACGGCGATGGGCTGTCGGCGCAGGATATGGAGGAGTTAAAGGAATTTTTGGAAGAAAAGAGTAAGAAGAAATGAGAGCAAAATGGAGAAAAGCAATATGGGCAATTCTGGCGGTGCAGCTATTTCTGCTGCATCTGCTTTTTATGGAATATTTCCTGAGAAATGCCTATCAATTAGATTATTTGATAAGGCGGGCCGTTGATTATTTTGGACTGCCTTATGTGTTATATAACAGATGGAAACAGCTGGCAGTGTTGTCGTGGACTGCATCGGCTGCTTTTGTGATGCTGATTCATTATCTGAATTATGTTCGGTTTCGGAGAAGCTGCATCGGTCAGGTCAGTATCATATCGGATGAATCTGTAAAGCAGAGTCTGAAAGAAGCCGTTTGGGAGACCGGATTGCGGAGTAAAGACGGTGAAGTGGCAGAAAGGTCTTTTCTCTATGGAAGCAGAGCGGTCAGGGAGCCTTTTATCATCGGTTTCAGAAAACCGATTCTGATCTTACCGGAAAAAGAATACAGCGAGCGGGTACTGCATTTCATTTTTCTGCATGAGTGTTATCATATGCGGTATAAAGATACACTTTATAAATTATTTATGCTTTTGATGCAGTCGTTGCTCTGGTTCCAGCCGTTTATTTATCTGCTGAAGGCGGTCGGTTACCGGGATGTGGAAGTAGCCTGCGACGAAGCGGTCGTGGAAGGCCGGGATATGGAGGAAAGAAAAGAGTATGGATATGCGCTGCTCGAATGTATGGAGCAGGAGCGGACGGAAGGACAGGCGTATTCTACTTATTTTTATCACGGGAAGCGGATGATGAAAGCGAGAATTTCCGCCATTATGAAGGAGGATAAAAGGCTGGATTCTTTGGCTTATGCCGCAATCGTAATTTTGCTGGCGGATGTTGTGTTCAGCTTTTACCGTGTCGGTGACAGTTTGTACGATAACTACCGGGCGAAGCAGGCGCAGTTACAGGCGGAGAATTTCGGTTATGATGAGAACGGTATGCCGAGAACTTCTTTTTACGATGGATATGAGCTTCCGGAAAGTTTTTCACAGGCGGCGGTCGATGCTATGGTGAAACTGGAGCCGGTTTCCGAAAACGCCTATTTTGAAGAGTGGCAGAGAGAAAATGTATATGAGGAAAAAGAATATGAGGAACTTCCCTATGCGGCAAAAGGACCATGGCAGATTCGTTTGAAAGATGCGGACAGATACAGGGACGCCGTACCGTTATTGCTCCAGCGGTATCTGTCTTATTATATGGATCAGGATTGGATCGCGCAGTGGAATCCGGAAAACTATACTTACGCATATACATTGCTGGAAACCGTTTCCGACCGGCTGTTGGCAGGGGATAAGCAGGAGGCGGTCTTTGCGGTAATTTTCCGGTACCATATTGGATATGAGGAAGAGGAACTTTCGCAGTTCCCGCAGGAACTTCGCAGCCATGCCCGAATCGCACAGGAAAAATCCGGCTATTATGCGTATTTTAACTGGACGGTGCATATCTGCATGGTGCAGGATTATGTTTTTGAACTGGAAGGAATCGCGGAAACGGAGGTCGTGCTGGAAGCTTATGACATACAGGCCGCGCAGCAGCAGGCACAGCAATCCGGGCAGGGGATACCGGTTCAGGGACAGCCGTCATCCAATCTGCTCGGCGATGTTCCGTCATGCGATCTGCTCTATGGGATAGACGATGAAGAGAGGGATAGTTCCCGGGCAGATGATATCGCGGGAAATGCTTATCAGGTCGATACGGGCGAGGATGCTTTGAAGGTAAGCGGCGCTGACGGGGAATGGATGGAAGTACCGCTTACGTTGGAAGAGCTTTATGGGCGTGGCGACGAAATGGACGGAAAGCTGACTTCATTGCAGGAGGGCAGCTATCAGGTGGATAAAAATAAGATTATATTTGCATATGGCGGAAATAATTCGGTTCCTTTTTCTGTTGTTTTCTATGAAGAGGAAAGCCGGAGTTTTAAGAAGTCCGTCGTGACGTATGATTATTTCGGCGGTCGGAAAATTTATGTGAATTTTCCGGAGAACGAGCAGGAAGGTTTTCTGATTTTCACGGGAGAACGTGTTGTCTGGCAGGAATCGACCATTCTTTTTCACACAACGGACGGTGGGAAATCGTGGCAGTGTGTCGGAAGTGCGGGGCCGGACATGGCAACGGAGAGCCATTCTCTGACGACGGGAGCGGTATTCATCAATAACAAAGTAGGTTTTGTGACAATCCGGGATTCAGTAACGCCGGAAATCTGGCGGACGGAAGACGGCGGGGTCACATGGGAAAAGCAGATGCTTCCGGAGGTTCCGGACCATTATTGTATGGCATACGCGCCGGAGGAAAAGGACGGCATTTTGTGTTTGTATATAGGGATGGAGGACTATTCGGAGTATGGGGGGACCAAAGCCAAATATGAGTCGAACGACGAGGGAAAGACATGGGAATACAGGGGAATTGTCATCCGTAAATAGCAAAGCCTCGCTTTTCCTGAAAACGGCGTACCACATGATGACCAATCCGATCAATATGGCCGTTTATGGAATCACATGGTTTCATCTGTGTTCTCTGTGTCGGTTTGGCAGGCTTTCCAGAAATTTACCGATTCTTTCAGCCTGTTCTCTGTGGTGGATTGGCGCGGCTGGCTATGGAGTCTGGTTATGGTCAGCCTATGACAGGCATAAGATTCGGGTGGTCTTTCGGCGGTTAAAGGCGGACGGAAATATGCTGACGGTAACGGCAGCGACGACAACGACAGAGGAGAAAGAGCCGGGCGAAAAAGTTTTTGCAGGGGAAGACGTGAAATGGTATATCATGCGGAAGGCCTATTGTCAGATTTTTCTGCGTGATAAGACTGTGCTTGTGCTGGCGCTGCAGGAAATCGGGCAGGAGGAAAGGGCTTTTCTGGAACTGAAATTATCAACGGTTCATATACGGAATAAGCGAGGCTTCAAAGCGGCAGCAGGTCTTTTTCTGGCGGCTGTCACCTTATATGGAAGTTTTCACGTGGTCAGAAGCGCAATTCCCTATCAGGGGGAGCTGTCATGGTATTTGAAAGATTTACGGGACAAAAGGAGTGTTGTACTACGCCATGATAATGTGTATGAAGCAGGGATAGAGGGCATTTTGGAAGATATCCGGAAGGAGGTAGACCTTCCGGAAAAGTTATGTGTGACGACCAGTTTTAACCTGCATTTTGCGCCGGACGGAAAAGTCCTGTCATTGGATACCATGTTATGTGGGTTTGATGAAAACGGTGATTTTGTTGACAGCTATCTGATCAGCTACTCTTTAGGCCGTTCCCGTAAGGTCAGCATTTGGCTGCACGGAGCGGTAACGGTTGACACATATGATGCCAATAAAGATATACAGCCGCTTATCGAAGCGGTTTCCGCGATGCCGTTAGAAGAGACGGTCGCGGAATGGAGCGGGGAATCCTGTTATGGGATTTTATATTACGGAACCCGTGAGTGGAGCAGTCAGGAAGGAATCCGCTATTTGAATCGTATGGGAGAATACAGGCTGCCGGCCGCCGATGAGGATTCTTTTTCCGGTTACAGCATTTCTGTATTCTGCCCGGATAATGATGCGGTGACGCCCGTTCGTTATCTGTATATGGGATATCAGCTTTTCGCGGAAGAAGAAGCAGAATATACGGCGGATTATTATCCGGAGAAAGAATCGGAATATACCGCGGGGTATTATCCGGAGAAAGAATCGGAATATACCGCGGGGTATTATCCGAAGAAAGAATCGGAATATACGACGGATTATTATCCGGAAAAAGATGTGTACCGGGCCGATGATGATTCGGAAGCAGCAGACGGTTTGACCGGACAGAATTCGGATAGTTTGTCATATCATGTCCGCTCGACAGGCAATATCTGGCGTACCTGCGAAGACTATCCGCCAGAGGAATACGGGAGCATACGCGAGACAGGAGAACGGTACTATGCGGATAAGAACGGAGAAAAAATCTATCACTATAATTATTGGAATTTCTATCTGAAGGATACACTTCCCGGCGCAGATCAGGTAAATCGTTTTCTGGAAGAGAAGGAACGCGAGATGACGAAAGCATGGCAGGAACGGGGACAATGGCATTGCGAGAACGAAACGCTGGAAGAGGATTATGATAAAAATGCGTATGGCGATAATCATCCATTCGATGTCATGGAATTTAGATGCCTGACTTATCTGGACGGAAGCTATTGCAGTCTTGTTTTCTTTGCGCAGCATTATACGGGCGGCGTCAGCGCGTTCCCGTCGTTGTGTGCTTATACAATCGATGTGAATACGGGGCAGGAAGCGCAGTTACAGCAGATTGCTCCGCATATGACCAGAGAAGAATGGATTGCACTGATTGATCAGACTTTTGAAGAAGAGCAGGGCTTTAAGATGCTTTTCCCCAATACGGAGTACGAAGAGACGGCGGGGGAATGCTGGTATCGCTCTTATGAAGAAGAGGGATGGGGCTCCGGTTTTTATCTGACGAAAGAGGGCATTGCTTTTTATTATGGCTTTGGCCAGACCGCTTGGGAAGGCGAAGGACTGATTGAAGTGCTTGTTCCGTGGGAAGAACTATATCAACGCGCAGTAGAGTTGGGGTGAAGATTTCAAATATTCGGTTATTGCCGGTGAATATGATTAGGTGATATTCTGAAAAAAAGAAACGGTAAATTCATATGAAAATGCAGTAATCGGAGGGAACCCCATATGCTGGATAACAGGAAAATTGCGGACTTTATTGTGGGAAAAAGAAAAGAAGCGGGTATGACACAGGCGGAAGTGGCGGAGCGTTTACAGGTATCATTTCAGGCGGTATCCAAGTGGGAGAACGGGACGCTGCCCAACGTGGAAATGCTGGTGGAACTGGCAAGGCTCCTGCATGTAACGGTGGATGAAATTCTGGCCGGACAGGAGAAAAGCGGTGAAAACTTTTCCTATCGGAAAGCGGGCGTTGACATTTCATATACGGATGCCATGAAAAAGGAAATGGCGGTGTACTTAAAAACAGAGGATGCGCGGGTGCTGAACGGATTCGGCCCTTTTGCATCGCTGTATGATATTCATTTTCCGGAAATACCCGAACCTGTGCTTGTGCTGAAGGCTGAAGAACCCGGTTCCAAGCAGAAGCTGGCGATGGAATATGGTTACGGCGAATCTGTCTGCCACGATATGATCAATCATCTCGTGAACGACATTGCGGTGATGGGCGCAAGGCCGCTGGCGGTTCTTGACACAATCGTCTGTGGAAATGCGGAGAAAGAAACAATCAAATCTTTTGTCCGGGGCATTTCGGAAGCCTGTAAAGAAAATGAGTGTGTACTCGTGGGCGGAGAAACTTCCATTCAGCCGCAGGTCGTGGAAAAGGGGGTCTATATTCTGACATCAAGTATTGCGGGAATTTTGTCGAAGAGGGATATTATCGATGGTTCTGCGGTTAAGGAGGGTGATGCGGTTCTTGCGGTCGCTTCCAACGGTCTGCATACGAACGGTTATTCGCTTGTCAGAATGCTGATGGACAGGATGCCGCAGATGAAACTGGATAAGGTGGCGGGAGAGACTTTTATCGAGCAGATCATGAAGGTCCATACACCTTATTATAAAGTGATAAAAAATATCAGTGACAAGGTGCACGGCATGGCCCATATTACGGGCGGCGGCATCGAAGGGAATCTGTGCCGCATCATCCCGGACGGATTGTGTGCAGAAATCGACCTGACGAAAATCAGAGTGCTGCCTGTTTTCAGTTATATCCAAAAAATGGGAAATATTGAGGAAGAAGAAATGCTTGCTACTTTTAACTGCGGCGTCGGACTTGCGATCGTCGTTTCGCAGGAGAAGAAAGAGGCGGTCATGGAGAGCGTGAGGAAGTGCTATGACTGCTACGAGGTAGGGCGCATTGTGCCCGGACAGAAGAGGGTAGCGTTTGGCGGGCGGCTGCAGATAGTATAAAGTGTGAAGAGAAGTTCTAAAGCTTGCAGCAAAGGCTGCTTCGCTAAGAACTTCTACGGTTCGCGTTGCGAACCTTCTTCACACTGCAGAATGCCCTGACGGTCATTCTGCATAGATTGTTTGTGCCGTCTGTGACGGCATGTTTGGAAGGTTGAAAGTCGCAAGAGAAGGCGGATAATTTCCGTCTTTTTTCTTGACAAATTGGTTTATTAGGGATAGACTGAAAATATAGTCTACTATAAATAGACCAGATAGATGTACAGAAGGGAGAGGATATCTATGAGGGAATACAAATTAGCAGAAGGGGAAGCACGGTTTGCAGAGCTGATCTGGCAGAAGGAGCCTATCGCATCGCCGGAACTTGTAAAACTATGTGAGAAAGAATTTCAATGGAAGAAATCGACGACTTATACGGTGTTGAAGAAGCTGTGTGAAAGAGGTATTTTTCAGAATGAAAAAGCAATTGTCACTTCTTTGATATCCAAAGAGGAATTTTACGGTTACAAGAGCAGGAAGTTTGTAGAAGAATCTTTCGGCGGTTCGATTCCCAGATTTTTGACCGCTTTTATGGGCGGGAAAAAACTGACGAAGGAGCAGGCGGCGGAAATCCGGGAATTGATAGACAGTTTTGAAGAATTTGAAGGAGAGGAAAAATGAGCCGGATATTTTTAACAGTATTGAATATGAGTTTTACGGCAGGTTATTGCATCGCGGCGGTCATCGTGCTCAGGTTCTTTTTGAAGAAGCAGCCGAAAATCTTTTCTTATCTGTTGTGGAGCGTGGTGCTGTTCCGCCTGCTCTGTCCTTTTTCGATTTCCAGCAGTTATAGTCTGCTGCGGGTGAATACCGATTTGCTTTCCAGTGATATCATAGGCATATCGAACACGGATGACGCCGGAGAGAAAGTGCAGGATACCGCAATCGCTGTAGCTGTACAGGGAACGGAGAGTGGGACGGATATATCGGCGCATTCAAATGATGATACGGAAAGCGCGGGGGAAACATGGCGGAAAGTCATCGCTGTCGGCGCCTGGGTATGGCTTACCGGGATACTTGCGCTTGTTCTGTATAGTATCGGAACGGTACTGCGTTTACGCCGTTCGCTGACAAATGCCGTCTTAACAGAGGGAAATCAGTATGAGGCAGAGGGAATTGCAACGCCGTTCGTTATGGGAATCTGTCGGCCGCGGATTTACCTGCCGGCGCACTTACAGCAGGAAGAGAAACGATATGTCCTCGCCCATGAGAAGATTCATATTGTAAGAAAGGACTATCTTGTAAAGATAGCGTTCTATGCGGCGGTCTGCATTCACTGGTTCAATCCGCTCGCGTGGCTTGCCTTTGTTTTGATGGAAAATGATATGGAGATGTCCTGCGATGAGACAGTTTTAAAGAAACTGGGGCCGGGCGTCAAGAAAGAGTATTCCAGATCGTTGCTTTCATTATCTACCGGGGAAAGCAGGTTTTGGAGCAGTCCGCTGGCTTTCGGAGAGGGTAATGTCAAAGGGAGAGTCCGCAACATTTTGGCTTATCGGAAAAGAACGGCGCTTGCGATTGTGGCTGTTGCTGCGGCGCTCATCGTTGTCGGAGCCGGACTGTTGTTAAACCCGGTGCGGGACAAGGAAGCGGATGTGGAAGAAGAAACACAGAGGCTGGCAGCATTTGTGGAAGATTATGCGGAAGCTTTCTGCAGTAGGAACGGAGAGCGCATTGTGAATTTTTTTATGGATGAAGAGACGGCGTTGGAGAGTGTGTATATGTTAGAAAAAGAAGATGATATGTATACGCTCGGCTTATCCAGTCCCTGGCCGCTCGAATTTCGGTATCAGCTCATTCCCGAGGAGAACAGGGCATATATTTATTATTACGCATGGACATCTGACCCGCACATTCATGTCTGGAGGGAGAATATTCAATGTCTCCTGATTGATGGGGAGTATTTGGTGGCGGAAGATTTTTATTGGATATCGGACCGCATTACAACGAGAGAGGAATTTGACAGCGTTTATTTGATTGAGAATGCGTACCAGTTCGTGGATTATCAGGAAAATGGTTTTGTCGATGCCATCAATTATCAGAGAGAAGATGGCACATCCTCTGTGGATAATACGGTCTATGCGGAACCAATCAGGGCGGCGGAGCATATTTTGAATCTGTCAGGAGGAACGGGTCGGCTGGACGGCCAGAGCGTGTATCAGGCTGCGGTATGGTATACTTTTGCGGACGGAAGTGAGGTTATGATACCGATGTACCAGGCAAATTATGATGCAGCGACAGAAACATCCACAGGCGAGCCGCTCTGGATTGTGGATACTGCGGTCTGGAATGCGGGAGCTCCGTAACGGAACAGGGCTTTATAGGCGGTTTATCGGGAATTTGTAAAGGACGTCTTTTGCATTTTGCAGGAGCCGTCCTTTTTTTATCTTTATTGGAAATAAAATTTTATGCGGGATAGAAAATAGAAGGTTGACACATGTATACCACTATGATATAGTATGGTATACGAAAGTATACCATATGTACGGAAGTATACCATGTATATGAGAGCATATCAAATATACGATAATGTATCTCTATCATACATAAGGGTGTGAAAATAAATCGGAGCGGGAGGATTGATATGACGAATGTAAATTTATCGGATGGGGAGTGGAAGATCATGAATGTGCTGTGGGAGCGGGAATCGGCGACCATAACGGAACTGACGGCGATTCTGCAGGGGGAGACCGGATGGGATAAGCATATCATCATTACCATGCTGAACAGAATGCTGAAAAAGGGAGCGGTTTCTTTTCGGGTCACGGGGCGAGCGAAACAGTTCTATCCCGTTGTTTCCAGAAATGAAGTTTCCATTCGGGAAACGAAGGGATTTCTGGATAAAGTATACCGGGGGAGTATCGGCATGATGGTCAATGCGATGGTGGCGGATAAGGCGTTGACGAAAGAGGATATTGCCGAGCTGTATGAGATACTGGAACAGGCGGAAAAAGCTGAAAAAGAGGGGAAGAAGGGGAGTTCATCATGAAGGAAGCAATCATTACATCTTCCATATTGATCATGTGCATTGTACTGCTCAGGCAGTTGTGCAAGAGAAGAATCAGTGCAAAGATGCAGTATATGCTCTGGCTGGTCGTGGCTGTCAGGCTGATCATGCCGGGGATTACAGCAGTCTGGCCGAATTTGATGCCGGAAAGCGGTTACAGCATTTTGAATGTGACGGATAAGGTGGAAAGAGCAGCGCTGGATTATATACAGCCACAGGAGCGGACTGTAACGGGAAGTCTGCCATCGGAAGGACTGCCTTTTTTGACGGAAGAGACTGCAGAAGGTAATATTGTTACTTATTTTATGGACAGGGCGATGTGGCAGGAGATTTTGCGGAAAATATGGTATCTGGGCATGATAGTGGTCGGTGTATGGATGGCGGCCGTCAATGTGCGGTTTATGCACAGGCTTTATAAAAGCCGCCGCAGATACGAAAAGGAAGATTTTAAGCTGCCCGTATATACAGCAGAAGAATTGTCCTCGCCCTGTTTATATGGGCTGCCGGAGAAACTGGCCATATATCTGCCGGAAGATGTGATTGGCGATGAGGAAAGAGTCAGGCATATTCTGGCGCATGAGTATTGTCATTATAAGCATAAGGATGTTTTCTGGTCTGTGCTTCGCTGTGTACTGTTGACGGTTTACTGGTTTCATCCGTTCGTATGGCTCGCGGCGGTCCTGTCGAAACAGGACTGTGAACTTGCCTGTGATGAGGCAGCAGTCCGGCTGCTCGGGGAAGAAGAACGGATTGCCTATGGCAAGACCCTTGTTTCCCTGATTATCAGGAAAACGAGGGCTGCAGATATTGTATGTGCGGCAACGACGATGACAGCCGGCGCAGAAAGTGTGAAAGAGAGGATACGCAGAATCGTAGAATCACCCCGCAAACTGGCATTTATTATCGTTCCGGTGCTCATGGCCGTAGCGGTTGTCGTTGCTTTTACTTTTACAAAAGCAAAAGAGTATCCGGAGGGTACTTATCTGCTGGAAGGGGAAAACTCGCTGACCGTGACGACGAGTTGTTTTCAGGTGACATTCCCGGAAGATTTTGCAAAGAAAGCCTATTATCGTGGGGCAAACGGGACGGATATCATCGTTTATCATAAAGATTCCAATCTTGAGGTTGGCCGTTTCTGCATGTTGTTCTATGAAGAGGCGGTACAGCTTGTAGAGGAAAAGGAAATCATACTGGTCGGGGATTATGGTTCGAATGGCACATTGAACAACTATATGAGCCAGGGAACGAATGAAAGCGCAGATCATGTTTATCAGGGAAACGAGGCCGGAGCAGCGGGAGTGCCGGGGACGGACAGCAACAGTGAAACAACTTATCATTATTATTATCAGGATGATTCTTTCAGCGAAGATACGGCGGTGGGAACCAGCGGAGGCGTAGGACCGATACCGGCGCCCGAAGAGGTGAAGGCAGATATGATAGACTTGCCCTTTCAGGGAGATGAAAATTATAACGCGGTCGATGTTGAGGATGAAACGACTTCCATAATGGAAGATGAACTTACTGAAGAAGAACCCCATGATTATCTGCCAAATGAACAGATATCCACCGGGGAAGAAGCAGATTATCATTTGCCGGCTGAAGAAATTATTATCACAGAAGGAAATACTGTTTATCTGCCAAATGAACAGATTACGGAGATTTATTTACCTAGCGAACAGCCGTGTTATCTGTATATACCGGCCGATTATACGGGGGCGGAGCCGGAGATAAGGACGGAACTGCTCGAAATGAATCAGTCGCTGATAGAATTGACGAATTCCGTCGTCGTATTATATGTGAGCCAGGAGGCGATGGAAGCGGCATTGAATACGCTTGTAGCGAATCGGACTGCATATGTAGGCGATAATGTCAGCGTATCCCATATCGTCGGAGCACTTCCGGCCGCTTCAGGGCTGAGCTATCAGTTTCTGGAACTGGGAACGACGACGGAACCCTATGAGGCAACGATTCATTACCGCCGTCAGTCGGATAACCGGATTGATTCAGATATTTCGTTTCTGGACGCTGTTCTGATATTCGCCACAATTGAGAATCTTGAGATATGCAATATACAGATACAGACATATGAGGAACAGATTACGGATGGAGTTTCTTCCGATGTGCAGGAACTGCCTAATGAAGAAATCAGTTACAAAAGAAGCGATATGGAAAAGATTTTCGGGACATTGTATCCCTGTTCGGAAACAGAAGAAGCGCTGACGGGATTGTATAATCGAGTGTTGGAATACCTGCATGGTGAAACTATTTCTGATGAAAAATAAAAGTTTAAGAAAATTTTAAGAATTTGTTGAAACATTTTTTAAGGTTTCTGTCTCTAATATATAGAAGGTAAAAGATTAAAATGGCTGTATTTTAGAGATTTTTTAAAGATAAGCCTGTTAAGATGGTAGCGTGAGAAGAACTTCTAGAGCTCACAGCAAAGGCTGTTTTGCTAAGAAGTTCTACGATTTGCCGAAGGCAAATCTTTCTCACGCGGGAGAATGCCTAAAAAGCGGCATTCTCCCTGACAAACTTGTTTGTCTTGAGATTTTGAGATTCCGCAAAGCGGAATCATGACAGTTAGTGTATCAGACAGTAGTTCACAGAGGTGGGGAATATCGTGCAGGGGAGCGTACAGAAGAGAAGAACGGAAATTGCATTATGGGAGATGGACCAGCCGGACAGCAAAAGGCCTAGGAAAAACGGAAGAAAAAGGCAGGGCGATGTGGATATCATCGATTTATACCAGGGCAGAGAGATACGTCCTGTCAGAACGAGACGGCCAGAGCAGTCTTCCCGGATAAATCGGCCGGCGGGAACGGCCGGACGGAGCCGGACAGCAGAACCGGATAGAAGGAGCAGAACTGTTGAGCCGATATGGCAGGGCAGAGCGGTAGAACCGGTCAGACGAAGCAGGGCAGCAGAACCAGTCAGGCGAAATCGCGAAGCAGCAGAACCGGTCAGACGGAACCGTAGAGTAGATAGGGCGGTGGAACCGGTCAGACGAAGGAGACCAGTTGAAGAGGATTGGGATGTAGAACTGATTGGGCAGGACCGGATGGTGCAGCCGCGGAGAAGGAAGCAGGCCGTACAGTCAAGACAAAACAGGAAAGTCAAAAAACGGCGCGCTTATCTGCATCGGACCGTAGCAGTCTGTACGATTGTATTATGCCTTATGATCGCTTTTATGGCCGTAGATTTGGTATATGATCATACAAAAAGGGAAACGGCCAAAAAAACAGTTCCTGTGGTGAAAGAGATTGTTCCGGAGGAGGAGGAATTGCAGGGGATAAAGGCACCAGCTATCACGGAAGATTTTCTGGAAGTGAACGATTATTCCAGACCGGGAACGGAACTGCCGGCGGTAAATAGCGTTTTCGTGCACTATACAGCGAATCCGGGAACAAGTGCACGTCAGAACAGAAGTTATTTTGCTAATCTGGCGGAGACACATGAAAGGTCTGCCAGTGCACATTTTATCATTGGTTATGAGGGTGAGATTGTTCAGTGCATTCCATTGGATGAGCAGGCTTATGCAGTCATGTCAAGAAACGAAGACTCTATTTCCATAGAATGCTGCTATCTCGAAACGGACGGGCAGTTTACACAGGAGACTTATGATTCTTTAGTGCATTTGCTGGCGTGGCTGGAACAGGAGTATCAACTGGGAAGTGATGATATTTTGCGACACTATGACTGCGGTGGGAAAAAGTGTCCAATCTATTATGTAGAGCATGAGGATGCCTGGGAAAAGCTGTTATCCGATGTTGATACATACAGAAGAGAGCATGAAGCCTCTCCGTTATGATAATAGATATAGCGTGCCAATTATAGATACATGAAGAACAAAATACAGGGCAGGAACACACAAAGAAAAGGGATTGCAGATGCGGTTCTGGAATAGAAAACTTAACGAAAAAAGAACATGTATAAAGTAAATGGATATATTGAGGTTTAATTAAAGAGAGGCGGCTGCACGAAGTATTCAAACTGGTGCAGCTGCCTTTTTTTATTGCTTGCCGATGTAATCTTTAATGATAAGAGGAATCTGTGACAGCATATTGTCTACATCCTCGAACATACTGCTTTTGGTTGTTCCCAGAATTCGCGCATTATTAATATGGCGCACAACTTCCTGATACTGTTTTTTAATCTTGTCAAAATAGCCGCATACTGCCTGTAGGGACCTTTTTGATTCGTCAATGACATCGTTGATTTCCGATTGTACAGAAGTAGCATGCTCCGCCATTTGTGTAATGTTATTAAACATTCCATAAGTTGCATCCACTTTGCCAAGACTTTGTTCCAGTGCCTGATGTGAAATGCTGATACTGGAATTCAGTTTTTCGGTGCCTTGCTCCACATCGCTTATGCCGGAGTTTACTTCTGCGGCAAGTTCCTTAATCTCATCAGCCAGACTTTTGACTTCATCTGCTACGACCGAGAAGCCTTTTCCGCGTTCGCCTGCCTTAGCAGCTTCAATGGATGCGTTCAGCGCAAGAATATTGGTCTGGTCTGCAATCGAAACAATTTTATTCATGTAGGATTTGATTTTTTTGACGGAGGACTGAAAGTCATCAAAGGTGCTGTCCATTTCGTCGAAAGAGGATTCTACCTGCAGGGTGCTGTTCTTTAATTCTTCCACACCGTTCTGCGCCTGAACGACCGACTGCGAAATATCTTCTTTGACTGTCGCGAACTGACCGGATACCTGATTGATATTGGAAAAGGTCTGGTCAAAATCCTGTAATGTTGTCTGGAAGGTTTCGGCCTCGGCAAGAACGTTTCCGAAAGAACTGCTTACCAGACTGAGCTCTTTCAAAGAAGTTACTTCATTTTGGACAAGGTCCTGTTGATATGTTTTTAAACTGTCTGTTACATGTAATACCGGACGTAAGCTTTTTTCTTCTTTTTTTAGATTTTTTTTCTTAAACAGCATATTTATTCCCCCTATTCAAATGCAACACAGGTCATGGATTGATTTACGAATCGATTATTATAGTGTTCTCCATAACCTACAAAACCGACATGATTTCCTAATTTACCCATTTCCTGTAAGTATTCCTGCATATAATTGTTGTCATTGAATAATAAATAACGGAACAGACAGTTTACGGAAAATACCGCTGAGGGATGCGGAAAATCGTTGCGAATGTTTTGAATTGTTTCTTTGACGATTTCCTTGTAATCTCCAAGTTCCAGCATGATCAGTACATCCGAGTCGTTTACCTGCCGGAAACATGTCAAAGCATTCCCGCTTACTTCTTTGATAGATATAATGCAGGTATCATTTCCGTTCAGTTTGCCAAAAGGATTTTTGAAAGTCTGTGTTGTAATCTCTTTTTCCGTTACATGAAGGATGTCCTGATATACCTGTTTAGCAGGGCGCCCGTTCAACTCGCCGATTATGTAATTTGCCTTGTCCGTTTTGGAGGCAATAAAATAGTAATTGCCCATTTGATGATAGATATTTTCTTTATATGCCTTGACACGGCCGTGATTGTTCTTGATGAGTGCATAGGCCACTGCATCCTGATATACTTTGCCGTTTGCAGATACCTTGCCGGCATCGCCGGTTCCGCCAACAAGGGAAATATTTTCAGGTCCCAGGACACTATAGATAGTAGTCAGCACACAGGCATCATTTCCGGAGCAAAAGTCGATACATACGGTATCTTTAGGAGCGGCATTCACTTTTTTAACATCCTGCTGCAGACGCTCTATATATTTTACCGGCATGGTGGAGACCTCTTCCAGGACATTGGCCGCTGCAGTAATGCCTTCAGTAAAGGCAATAATGCCGACGCCTTTTTCTACGATTTTTGTATCGTAACTCATTCCAATACATCCAATGCTGGGAATTTTGGGAAAAAGCTTCTCTAACTCAGCGACGTGCTTTTCAAACTGTTCCGTATTAGATAACAGCATAATAAATTGCGGGTTCTGCAGGCCCTGAACAGCTTCCTGTAAGCTGCCATTCTGACTCATACCAAAAAACTGTTTCAATATTTCATTCCTCTTTTCTATTGTTTTTTGAAATCGTATCGAACAATATTATACTTTAGGTGAATATGAAAAATCAACCGTTATTCTAAAAATGTAAGAAAACATTGACATTTTGTATTTCAAAGGGTAAAATAAATTTCGCAGGCTGCCCAGATAGCTCAGTTGGTAGAGCAGAGGACTGAAAATCCTCGTGTCACTGGTTCGATTCCGGTTCTGGGCATTATCTGGAAAATAAAGATTTGTTTTTATGCGGGTGTAGTTCAGTGGTAGAACACCAGCCTTCCAAGCTGGATATGTGGGTTCGATTCCCATCACCCGCTTTTTGCATGTAAGAAAATATTTCTATAAGGAGTCTGCTGCACATTTTATATAAAAAATATTGACATAAGGCTCTTCATATTTTAATTCATATGTCATTTCAGGAAATGATTCTTTCAGATAAGCAATAACTTCGTTCTGATCGAGCGCATTGTCGATAAAGACCACTAATTTTTCCTGTGATAAAAATTTTTCATCCGTAATCGGTGTTTTTTTCGCGCCATTGATGAGGAAAAGGGCGTTGAACTCGGGATAAAGAACAAAATCGTCCCACATTTTCCAATTATATTCATCGCCTGTAATATAAGCGCAGTATTCGCATTCGCTGGCGAGTTCGTTCACGACTTGCGTGCGTTCTGTGTAAGTTATGTTAGTAATGGATCTGATTGGAAAAAAGAAAACGAGCAGGCCCATGACAGCACAGCAGACAGCATAGCAGGCGTTTTTGTTTTGGTTGATACTTTTCCACAGCAATTCCGCCCATAGAATCAGAAAAATGTATATGAATGTAGTAACCGGAGAAATATAACGTGTGGCTGTAAATGGCGAAGCCTTTGAAATGCCCCAGAAATAAATAATAGAGGGAGCAATGAGCAGCAAATATGTGCGAAAAGCCTTCCAATGGAATTTTTTCCGTATGGTAAGCAGAATGGTGGCAATTATCATAAATCCGAGCAGTATCAGCAGGGTTCCTTTGAAGAGTTCATTGTTAAAAGCGTTGAACATTCCAAGAACATCATCGAGCAGGGAACTGGTTTTGAAAAATTTATGAACAGCGTCGCGGCCTCTGTATTTGAAAAAAATATGATTCAGTGCAGCGGGATACAGACAACAATAAAGAACAGCGCTGACTGCCATCGTAATGATATAGTCGATGCACTGGCTGACATGATGTTTTTTCCATAGTGCAAGAATAAAAAGTGCTGAAATCAATGCCTGATAGATGAGAAAATAATAATGCGTCAAAGCACCGATTATGGTCAGAATACCAAGCAGAATATATTTTTTCCAATCTTTTTTAAGAGAGATGCCGTCCACAGACCAATTGTAGAACAGCAGATGATACCATGACTGGAACAGAAAACAGGCCATGAGCAGAACATACATCCTGATGAATAGGACCATTTTGACAGAAAGGCAGGAGCAGCAGAAAATTGCGCTCAGGATAAAAGACGCATATTTGTTCTTCAGGAAATACTGTAAAAGAAGAAAACAACCTGCTTCTACAAAAAATAGAAAGAAAATATTCAGACCAATTCCAAACCATCGGGAAAACTGTCCCGGGAAAAAAGAGCATACAAAGTTTAGGAAAACATAAAACAACGGGGGATGCGTGTCCATTGCCTGATTTTCAAATACCATTGGGATATTAAAACGTTCGGAGCCTTCAGCAACCAGAGCATTATAATAGTAGCTTCCGTCATACCAGGTCTGATCGTCAACAAAACAGATGCCTTTGATGCCGCCCTGTGCGGTAGAGGAAATGAAGGAAAATACTTCATCGCCCTCCATGCCGTAACTTTGTCTGGCAGTCAGAATGCACATGAAAACAATTACGATATTAAATAAAATGACTAAAATCCAAAATGGTAAATTTTTGGTCAGTGTTTTTTTCATAGCGGAACTGCTTCTCCTTTAAGCCATTTTTTCTCAGATAAATATAACACAGGCGGTAAACAGATTCAAGTTTCAGGCAAAGAAAACGCTTTACAATGCCCGGTGATTGTGGCATATTGAGGTTATAGCGGGACACGGAAATATCAGGGGGCATGATAAATGGTCGCATCTTTGGCTAGACAGGCAGTCATCATCAAATCGGGAAACGATACCAGCATTTTGACAGGGAACTATGAACTGGCTTATGCGCTCGGTTTTCTCGCAAATCAGCTGGGAATTTCTTTATCGGAAAGCGATGCCGATATTCAAGATTTACACGGGAAAATGGTAGAAGAGTTAAAAAACAGAACGCTGGAAGAAGAAAAGATAAAGCGCCTGTTCCGGATGGTCAGGTTATACAATCCCGCCGCGGAATGGGATGCACAGATGCAGGAACTGCTTCACGCGGGGCTTACGGAAAAATATCCTTGGGATTTGTATCATGCGGAGGGGTTTTATTATGAATAAAATAACGAATGGGTAAATGTTTACTGAAGCGGATATGAGGTATAGTTTATGGAAAAAGCTTATAAGCTGGAATTTGCAGGGGAGCAGAATGGAAGTCTGTATGTGAACTGCTGCGGATTGTCGCAGACGGAGCCGCTTCATAGCTTTGGCCCGGCATTAAAGCCGCACTACATGATTCATTACATTTTGAGCGGCAGGGGAAAGTTTTCGATTGGAGGGAAAGAATATCCTTTAGAAGAAGGATACGGTTTTCTGATCACGCCGGATGAGCTGGTCTTTTATCAGGCGGACGAGCAGGAGCCGTGGACTTATGTATGGGTTGGCTTCAGCGGCGTACAGGCGGCGGAATATATCGGAAATATGGGCCTGTCGGTAAAGCAGCCGATTTTTAAGTCCGAGCGTTCCGACGAGTTGTATCAAATTGTTAAAGATATGATGGAGCACAATACATTCGGGATGTCTAATGACCTGCGGCGGAACGGTCAGCTTGGGATTTTCCTTTCCGTTATTGCAGAAAGTGCAGCCGTTACCGAGAAGAATGAGGTAGACAGGGCAAATATTTATGTAAAAAAGGCGGTCGCTTTCATCCAGAGCAATTATTGCAATGCGATCAAAGTAACGGATGTGGCGGATTACGTTTGTATCAACAGAAGCTATTTATATACGCTTTTCCAGAAATCGATGGGAATGTCTCCGCAGCAGTTCCTGACGACGTTTCGTATTACAAAGGCGACGGAACTTTTGCAGCTTACCTCTCTTCCGATTGAAAGCATCGCTTTTTCCTGCGGTTACAGCGACCCGATGGTATTTGCGAAAGCCTTCCGGCAGATGAAAAAAATGTCGCCCACCGCATACCGACGGGAAATGCAGAAGGGTGAGAACAGAAGAAATAAAGAATATCTCAAGCAGGTGGAAGATTTCATCAGCCAGATCAATAAATTGAATAATTAACATTTTGACAGATATATAGAACAAACGGATATTTTATGACAGGCTGTTTTTTTATATGATTATTCTTGTAAAAACTGTATTTGTAAAGGAGACGGGGTTATGAAGGAAACAGTTTTAAAAAAATTTGAAGAAATTTTTGGAGACATTAAGGATGTAAATGTGTATTTTGCACCAGGGCGCGTCAATATGATCGGGGAACATACGGATTATAACGGCGGACACGTTTTTCCATGTGCGCTGACTATTGGAACTTATGTGGCGGCAAGAAAAAGAGAAGATGACAAGCTTCGGTTTTATTCTATGAACTTTGACAGGCTCGGCGTTATCGAATCTTCTATTGTAGATTTGAAGCCTGAGAAAGAAGCGGAATGGACGAATTATCCTAAGGGTGTTATGTGGGCTTTTGAAAAAAGAGGCTTTAAAATGCCCTGTGGACTGGATATCGTATTGAACGGCAATATTCCGAACGGATCCGGGCTCTCTTCTTCCGCATCGCTGGAAGTTGTGACCGGATATATGCTGCGTGACCTCTTCGGTTTCGATGTAACGAATGTGGATCTGGCGCTGATCGGACAGTATTCGGAAAATAATTTTAACGGAATGAACTGTGGTATCATGGACCAGTTTGCTTCTGCGATGGGCAAAAAGGACAATGCGATTTTCCTGGATACAGCGGATTTGTCCTATGAATATGCTCCGCTCGTTCTGAAAGGTGCAAAAATTGTCGTAACGAATAGTAAAGTAAAACATTCTCTGGTGGATTCGGAATACAATGTCAGAAGAAGTGAATGTGAAAAGGCTCTGGAGGAGCTGCAGACTGTTGTCGATATCAAAGGACTCGGTGATTTGTCGGAAGAGCAGTTCGAACAGTACAAATCTGCGATCGGGGACGATGTGAGAGTGCGCAGGGCAAAACACGCAGTATATGAGAACCGGAGAACAATTCGTGCGGTGGAAGCCCTGAAGAATAATGATTTGAAACTTTTCGGCGAATTGATGAATGCTTCTCATGTATCTTTGCGGGATGACTATCAGGTATCCTGTGACGAAATTGATGTTCTGGTAGAAGAAGCATGGAAGGTTCCCGGTGTCATTGGCTCCCGTATTACAGGAGGCGGTTTTGGCGGCTGTACGGTCAGCATCGTGAAAGATGAGGCCGTAGCGGAATTTCAGGAAAAAGTAGGAGCGGCTTATCGTGAGAGAGTCGGAAAAGATGCAGATTTCTATGTAGTGGAGATTGGTGACGGACCGGCAAAATTATAAAACATGCTGCTATGAAATGTGCGTTGGAATAGAGGGAGTTATTAGGATGGAGGTTCTGTAAATGATTCAGAAAAATATTAAAAAATTAGTCCAATATGGGTTAAAGACGGGCCTGATCGAAGAGGCGGATAAGATTTATACAACGAACCGGCTTTTGGAGCTGTTTGGGCTGGACGAACTGGAAGACGGCGATGAAGATATCACGATGGAAACAGATGAACTGGAAACGGTGCTTTCGGAAATGATGGATTATGCTTATGAGCAGGGTATCATGACGGAGAACAGCATTGTATACCGCGATCTGTTTGACACGAAGATTATGAGTATGCTGGTTCCGAGGCCGAGCGAAGTGATCGCGAAGTTCGCGGATAAGTACGAGCAGAGTCCGCAGGAGGCGACGGATTATTTCTATAAATTAAGTCAGGATACGGATTATATTAGAAGATACCGTATCAGGAAAGATCAGAAATGGATTGCATCGACGAAATACGGCGATTTGGATATTACGATCAATTTATCCAAGCCGGAAAAAGACCCAAAGGCGATTGCGGCGGCAAAGACCGCAAAGCAGAGCGGCTATCCGAAGTGTCTCCTCTGCATGGAGAACGAAGGCTATGCGGGAAGAGTTAATCATCCCGCAAGACAGAATCACCGTGTCATTCCCGTGACGATTCATGGAAGCAGATGGGGATTCCAGTATTCTCCGTATGTATATTATAACGAGCATTGCATTGTTTTTAATTCCAGGCATATTCCGATGAAGATTGAGCACGATACGTTCTGTAAGCTGTTCGATTTCGTAAAACAGTTCCCGCATTATTTTGTGGGTTCTAATGCGGACCTGCCGATTGTAGGCGGCTCTATCTTGAGCCACGACCATTTCCAGGGCGGTCACTATGAATTCGCTATGGCAAGAGCGGCGGTAGAAAGAACTTTTGTGATAAAAGGATTTGAGGATGTAGAAGCGGGTATCGTCAACTGGCCGATGTCCGTTATCCGTATCGCATCGGAAGACACGGACAGATTGATTGCACTGGCAGATGTCATTCTGGATGCGTGGAGAGGATACACCGACGAAGAGGCGTTCATTTTCGCGGAGACAGATGGAGAGCCGCACAATACGATCACGCCGATTGCCAGAAAACGGGGAGAGAAATTTGAACTGGACCTGGTTCTGCGCAATAATATTACGACGGAAGAGCATCCGCTTGGCGTTTATCATCCCCATGCGGAACTGCATCATATTAAAAAAGAGAATATCGGCCTGATTGAAGTCATGGGACTTGCCGTACTGCCCGCCAGACTGAAAGATGAGATGGAGAAGCTGGCGGAAGCGATTCTTGCCGGAAGCGATATTCGCAAGGATGAGTTATTGGAGAAGCATGCAGCTTGGGTAGATGCTTTTCTTCCGAATTATTCAGAAGTGAATCAGAATAATATCATGGAAATTCTGCATAAGGAAATTGGCGATGTTTTTATGCGCGTGCTGGAAGATTCGGGCGTTTATAAGAGAACTCCGGAAGGACAGGCAGCGTTTGACAGGTTTGTAAAGACGCTGAGTTAAAGTATTTTGATGCAAAATGGAGGAGTATTCCTTCGACGAACAGATATGAAAAGGCCTCTCTTATTTGGTGGGAGGCCTTTTTTGAACTTTTGATTATGGGAAACGATGAAGATCATTTTTCATTCTGATTCCGCAATCGCGATAAGTCCCGCCGGTTCAGCAGGCCGATATTCCGGGTCAATATCCGTCAGATGGCTTCCCCAGCCTGCCAGTGCGAAATCAGTGTTCGCATTTCTGGCGCATTCCCTGTCGTATCTGCTGTCACCGACATATAGAATCTGACTGTGGTCAGCACCGGATAATTCCATATATTTTAAAAGCGGAGCCGCTGTCGGTTTATGCTCTTTGGTATCGTCGGCGCAGACAACGATGTCAAAATACTGACGGATGGGGAAACGCCGGAACTCTTTCTCAAAATCTTCCCGGATTCTTGAAGTGACAATGCCCAGTTTGCAGCCCTTTTGTGACAGGGCACCCAGTGTGTCCGCGATACCGTTAAACAGACTTACGGTGTTGTCATATTCGTATAAATATTGAAACCATACTTCCAGTGCTGCGGGAATATCCTGAAAGCCTAATTGATTCAGCGCATCGTCTCCCGTAATTCCCATCGAAAAGGTCAACTCTTCAAGTGGGATCAATTTGTCTGTGAGTGTATTGATCGTATCCTGTAAAGAGTGCAGAACTGCGTATTCCGTATCGACCAGCGTTCCGTCAACATCAAATACAATATGCCTATATTTCATTATAATGACCATGCCTTTCTTTCAAACTGTTACATTTGTGTAGTCAGATTTTAATCATATTATTATTGTAGCATATATAAAAGTCTAAGCAAATCAAAAGATGCCGGATGGGCAATTCCTGTCTTGTAAAAACGAATTATATCAGCTAATCTATAATCAGAGGGAAGATTGACCGGAAAAGTAAAAGAAAAATCTTGCAGAAAAACAAGAAAGGAGCCAGACATTGAAAAAAGCAGTTATTGTCGGTTATGGCAACATGGGAGGCCAGTATGCCGAAAAAATCTATAATGGTAAAATAAAAGGTCTGTTGCTTTATGGCATTTTGTGCCGCAATCAGCCGGGGCAGCAGAAGATTCGGGAGAGTATGCCGGAAGTCACTGTTTTCCCGAATGAAGAAAGTATGTTTCAGGCGCGGGAAAATTTTGATGCGCTGATCATTACAACACCGCATAAAGAGCATGTGCGGGTCGTGGAAAGGGCGCAGCAGGCGGGACTTCATGTCCTGTGCGAAAAGCCGCTCGGCGTAACTGTAGAGGAGTGCGAAGCATTATCTTATGAAGATACGGGAACCGTAAACGCCATGATTTTTAACTGGAGGGCGCGGGAAGTTTACCGCCAGGTTTATGAATATATCCATAGTGGAAAACTGGGGCGGCTTACACAGGTAATCTGGGTCGCCAATTTCTGGTACCGTCCGGCATATTATCATCATGCTTCCGGCTGGCGCAGCAGTTGGGGCGGCGAAGGCGGCGGCCTGCTGATCAATCAGTGCCAGCATCTGCTTGATATGTGGAACTGGCTTTTCGGGCAGCCCTGTGAGGTTTCGGCGCGGCTTGGCTATGGGTGTTACAGCGATATCGATGTGGATGATAAAGCTTCTCTTTTTTTTCGGCATGAGAACGGTATGTGGGGAACTTTTCTCTCTTCCAGCGGAGATTCGCCGGGGACAAACAGGCTTGAAATTCATGGTGAGATGGGAAAACTGGTAGTAGAAGACAATCGATATTTCACGATATATAAAAATGAGATCTCTACGACGGAAGTATCAAAAACGTCGCAGGAGATGTATCCGAAGATTCCTTATGCGGAAGAGCGCAGAGAAGTGGAACAGACGGAAAATGAGTATACGGTCATTCTTCAGAATTTCATCGATGCGATGGAGGGCAGAGAGAAACCATTGGCGGCGCTTTGCGACGGAAGACGTGCGCTGGAGAACTGCAATGCGGCCTACTTGTCCGACTGGCAGCAGAAGCCATTACAGATACCTTGTGACTGCAAGGCGTACGATTTCGAATTACAGAAGAAAATACAGGCGGAGCAATAGGCACCGCCTGTATTTGAGATACGCAATGGAGATTGCGCAGAACGGATAAGAATTATCCGTAGATATGCAGATGTGATTTTATCCCGGCTTTATCATTCTTTGGAAATACCGAGCATACTGGAGAGAAAAGTATAAAAATCTCCCTGTTGTTCGTTATTCATTTTCTGGTATAAGGATATAAGCCTTTGATATTTTTTGAGATTGTGCATATTATCTGCGAGCAGGGAATCTGCGTTCGTCCGCTCTTCGGAAAGATAAAGAATGTAATCGGTGGAGACATGGAAAAAACGTGACAGGTCAATTAGAAGCAGGGCATCAGGAATGCTGGTGCCGGTCTCGATTTTGCTTAGCATGGTCTGATTTGCACCAAGATATTCGGCAAGAACTTTCTGTGTTAATTTTTTTTCCAATCGTAATTCCTTGATTCGTGTTTTCATCTGTAATATCCTTTCTTCTATTGTATATTGTTTTCCAGAGCAGAGCATTCCAATTTTTAATTGATATATTCTGCATGGAATGTTTATTCTTTATTGAATATTGGGAAGAAAGGGAAAAGAGAAAAAATAACACAAAATAAGGTAAAATTTGCACTTGACAATAATCGAAATAGAATTTTTGCCGATAAAATTATAGTAAAAGGAGCAGAAAAATTTATATGAAAATTCTTCTGACTGCAGTCAATGCCAAGTACATTCATTCCAACCCGGCCGTTTACAGTCTTCGTGCCTGTGCAGGCGGGGATTTACAGCCGTTTCTTGAGATTGCGGAGTATACGATTAATAACCGGAAAGAGGAAATTCTGGCTGACATTTATCGAAGAAAACCAGATGTAGTCGCTTTTTCCTGTTATATCTGGAACCGGAGCATCATCGGAAGTCTGCTGACGGAACTGCCCAAGATACTGCCGGGTGTTTCTGTCTGGCTTGGCGGGCCGGAGGTTTCTTATGACCCGGAAGAAGTGCTTGCATGCTGTCCGACGGTAGCGGGTATCATGACAGGCGAAGGAGAAGAGACTTTTCGGGAATTGGCAGAATACTACTGCGGCGGCATCGGCGGATTGAGTACGATTCGGGGAATTGTCTATCGCACCCGGAATGGCGAGGTTTGTCGTACGCCGGCCAGAGAACTGACGGATATGTCTACGCTGCCTTTTTTATATGACGATCTGGGGAAGTTTGAGAATAGGATCCTCTATTATGAGAGCAGCAGAGGATGTCCATATCGGTGCAGCTACTGTCTTTCTTCCATCGATAAAAGGGTGCGTCTGCGCGATATCAATATTGTTAAAAAAGAATTGCAGTTTTTTCTGGACCATAAAGTAAAACAGGTAAAGTTCGTAGACAGAACGTTTAACTGTGACCACGAACACGCAAAAGAAATATGGCAGTATCTTGCGGAACACGATAATGGCGTAACAAATTTTCATTTTGAAATCGCAGCAGATATTATAACGGAAGAAGAACTGAGCATTCTTGCAAAGATGCGGCCGGGACTGGCACAACTGGAGATTGGCGTGCAGACGGTCAACCCGGAGTCGCTTAGGGAAATCCGGCGGTCTTCCGATTTGAATAAAATATGCAGAGTCGTAGAACGTATTGAGGAAGGGCATAATATTCATGTGCATCTGGATTTGATCGCCGGGCTTCCTTATGAAGATTACGAAAGCTTTGTCCATTCTTTTAACTGTGTTCACGATATGGGGCCGCAGCAGCTGCAGCTTGGCTTTTTGAAGGTATTGAAAGGCTCCTATATGTGTGAAAAAGCGGCGGACTATGAGATTCAATATATGGATGAGCCGCCCTATGAAGTGCTTTCCACAAAATGGCTTTCTTATGGAGAAATCCTGCGGTTAAAACAGGTGGAAGAGATGGTGGAGCTGTACTATAACAGCAGCCAGTTCCTATACACGCTTCCGGTTGTACAGATGGCTTTTTCGGATGCGTATAAGATGTACTTATGTCTGTCGGATTTTTATCGGGAGAAGGGTTATTTACTTTCATCGCCTTCCCGGAGCAGCCGTTATCAGGTGTTGTTCGATTTTGCTGTGAATGCGGACTTTTCGGAGGAATTTCCTGCAGAAATCTCCGAGCGGAAAGAAATGCTGCGTCAGGTCTTGACTTTTGATTTGTACTTGAGAGAAAATATGAAGAGCAGACCGGATTTTGCAAAAGATTTATCGCCGTATAAATCAGCTTTTTATGACTTTTATAGGAAAGAAGAAGAGACACACCGTTATCTGCCAGGTTATGAGGAATACGATGGGCGGCAGCTTGGCAAAATGACGCATATGGAAATCTTCGATTATCCGGTCTGGGAACAGGAGCCAAAAAAGCGCATACGGAGGCTGAAAGCGCCTTGTATGGTGCTGTTCGATTACAGAGTGCGGGATACGCTGACTTATGCGGCGCGCTATGCCGTTATTCCTGCGGACGAAGAAAGGATATCAGACTGATGACCAAAAAAACAAAAGCCATTCTGGATTTGCTGGACGCCCACTATGGAACGGAGTATATCTGTTACCTGAATCATGAAAATGCCTGGCAGCTTTTGATCGCTACGATACTTAGCGCACAGTGTACCGACGCCAGAGTAAACATCGTAACAAAGGATTTGTTTCAGAAATATACCTGCATCGATGACTTTGCCAATGCTGATCTGAAAGAATTGGAGCAGGATATCCATTCTACCGGTTTTTATCATAACAAGGCGAAAAACATTATCGCCTGCTGTCAGGATCTGCGGGATAAATTCGGCGGGGAAGTGCCGAAGTCCATAGAAGAATTGACATCCCTTGCAGGGGTCGGGCGCAAGACGGCCAATGTCATACGAGGCAATATTTTTCATGAGCCAAGTATTGTAGTGGATACGCATGTTAAACGAATCTCCAAAAAACTCGGTATTACGAAAGAAGATGAACCCGTCAAGGTGGAGATGGAATTGATGAAGGCACTTCCGAAAGACCACTGGATTCTCTGGAATATTCAGATCATCACGCTGGGCCGTCAGATATGTAAGGCACCGACGCCGAAATGCGGGGAGTGTTTTCTGAAGGAACACTGTGCAGACTATAATGCGCGGGAAAAACAGAATCGTCGCGCTTCTACAGGCGGCAGTAAACAGAAGGACAACGGAACGCAGGCATGATTGACACATATGTATCTTTGGATTTGGAGACAACTGGACTTAATCCAAAACTTGACAAAATAATTGAAATCGGTATGGTGAAAGTATGCGATGGGGAAATTACTGCGCAGATGGAAACTTTTGTAAATCCGGGGAGGGCACTCGAACAGCGTATTGTCGAACTGACGGGAATTGAAGATAAGCAGCTCGCGGACGCGCCTGAAATTGCGGAAATTCTGCCGGAGGCGCTTGCCTTTATCGGCGATGATATACTGCTTGGCCATGGAGTGCTGTTTGATTACTCTTTTATGAAAAAGGCGGCGGTCAATCAGCGTCTTGTTTTTGAGAAAAAGGGAATCGATACCCTGAAACTGGCGAGAACTTTTTTGCCGGAGCTAAAAAGCAGAAGCCTTGCTTTCTTATGCGAACATTTTGGGATTGAGCACAGCGCGCATCGGGCGCTTGCCGATGCAAAAGCAACGGCGGTTTTGTATCATAAGCTGGCAGAACTTTTTTATCACCAAAATGAAGCGGTATTTGAACCGGCAGCCCTTGTGTATCATGCGAAACGGGAAACGCCGATTACCATACCGCAAAAAGAACAGTTATATAAATTGATAGACAAGCATAGACTAAAAGTAGACTATCAATTGGAAAAGCTTACCCGTAACGAGGCGAGCCGCATTATGACTCGGATTCTTGCAGAATACGAACGATAGCGTTTTTCATTGCAGAGTTCAGGGATTCTGCGGTCGGATAGAGCTGTTTGATCTTTTCGGGAGTGTTTTCTTCCTTATATATTTCACAAAGAAGCTTGTAGGAGCCGCTGACATCCGTTCCGGTAGAAACTGCATATTCCAGGACTTCGCGGGCTTCTTTGATATATCCGTTTTTATGCAGATAAGAAGCCCATTGATTCAGAGTCCTGGCGAGAATGGTATAGTTCTGGTCATACTTGGACAATAAATCAATATTGGGTGCGCCATATTTCAATTTTAAGTCCGTGTTGGTGATTCCGGTAAAGTTAACGATTTTGGATTCACCTAATGTGCGGAGCGTTTCTTTGTATTCAGCGGCCTGTTCATCATCCGGAAGAAGCTGCATGGAAAGGCACTCGAAGGGAATTTTAATATAGAGAAGGTCGTCTAACGGCTGGCGTCTTGTATTGTTGGCCCGGCGTTCTTTTTCCCAAAAGGAACGGTCCTTCTCGGCGTCTATACGGCTGTGCTTGGAAATCTCGTAAGTGAGCCATGCAGTAAATACGAGGAAACTTGCAAAAAGAGGAAATTTCATATATAATATCCTTTCAGAGTGGGTGGTTATCTTTATGTCCAAATTCGCAGGTTTTGTATAAGGGAGGGTTATTGTGATGTTTTCATTTCATAATAAAAAATCGAGGCAGAGAATATCAGCGGTCATTATTGTCATATTGGTTCTGGCTATGGTACTGCCTCTTGTATTGAGTGTTGCCGGTTAATATTTTAAGTTTAACATATTTTTGGCAGAGAAGCAATGTAGCAGAAAGGGGAGATTTGCTATGTTAAAAGTAAGGGGAAGGCTGACATTCATAACGACATTGATGGTTGGGGTTCTGTCAATGGGTATGACGGTTCATGCCGAAGAAGAAAAAATTGAATCGGGGATTTACGCGGATCAGATCAATCTTTCCGGATTGACTGTTTCCGAAGCAAAAAGTGAGGTACAGGCTTATGTAGATTCTTTCAGTGATCTGCAGATTACGCTGCATGCAGTGGATGATCAGGCAATCATTACAACTGCGTCAGAGATAGGGCTGAAGTGGGCGAATCCGGAGATTATTGATGAGGCGGCAGGCCTTGGCAAAGACGGAAATATTGTTCAGTGTTATAAAGCACTGAAGGATTTGGAATATAGCAATAAAATATATGAAGTAAAATTTGATTTTGATAAAGAGAAGATCAGGACGCTGATTGAAGAGCAAAGCGCACAGTATAATAAAGAGGCAGTCGATGCAGTGCTGACAAGGACAGATGGTGTTTTCCGGATTGATGAAGGGCAGGCTGGAATAGTGATCGATGTCAATGCGTCCACGGAAGCGGTCTACAACTATCTGGTCAATGACTGGCAGGGTGAGGCGGGTTATGTCGATTTGGCAGTGACTGTTCAGGAGCCGCGGGGTAATGCGGAGGACCTGGCGAAAGTAACGGATGTGCTTGGAACCTTTACGACAAGCTATTCCACCTCTAATGGTTCACGCAGCGCGAATGTGGCAAATGGCTGTAAACTGATTGATGGTCATACGCTGTATCCGGGGGATGAATTTTCGGCTTATGAAGCGGTTTCTCCTTTTTCGCAGGCGAACGGATATTATATGGCGGCTTCTTATTTGAACGGACAGGTGGTGGACAGTCTCGGCGGTGGTATCTGCCAGGTTTCTACGACTTTGTATAATGCGGTTTTGCGTGCGGAACTGGAAGTGACGGAACGGTATAATCATTCCATGATCGTTACTTATGTAGACCCTTCTGCGGATGCGGCGATTGCGGAATCTTCGGGAAAAGATTTTAAGTTCGTGAACAATACGAATTATCCGATTTATATTGAAGGAATTACAACACCCGATAAACAGATTACTTTTACGATTTACGGTGTAGAGACGAGAGACAGCAACAGAGAAGTCATTTATGAGAGCGTTGTATTGGAAAGAAACGTGCCGGAGGAAGAGATCATTTACGCCAATGAATCTTTGCCGCTCGGTTATTGTTCCGTTCAGTCGGCGCACGTTGGCTATAAAGCCCAGCTTTGGAAAGTCGTTAAAGTAAATGGCGTAGAAGTCAGCAGAGAACAGGTAAACAGCAGTTCTTATAATAAATCACCGAGAAATGCGACGGTTGGAACCGCAACGGCAGACCCGGAGGCATATAATGCGATTATGGCGGCAATTGCCACCAATAGCATCGATCAGGTAAAAGCGGTAGCAGGCGCTTATCAGGCACAGGCCGATGCGGCGGCAGCACAGGCGGCGGCAGCGGAACAGCAGCCACCGGCACCGCAGCCGGAGCCTCAACCAGCGCCGCAGCCGGCACCGGAAGGCGAATAGATTGAAAAATCAGAGATTTTTCAATCGCAAGTTTGTGCTTGCGCCCAAACTCGCAGGTTGAGAGAAAGGCATGGTTATTAGTGTGAAGAGAAGTTCTAAGGCTCATAGCATAGGCTGTTTCGCCAAGAACTTCTATGGATTTGCAAAGCAAATCTTCTTCACACCGAAGAATGCCCAAAATACGGGCATTCTTCATCACAAATTTATTTGTGTTCGGATTTTGAGATTAATCATGGAGGTTATTGTGAGAGACGGGAAAATATCGGAGAGTGTGCTTATGCGCTCCGTTTTGAGAAAGATAAAGACCAAAAGAGAAGAAGTAGTATGCGGCGCAGGGATAGGGGTAGACTGCGCCGTTTTATCGTTTGGTGAGGGCGAAGAAACTGTTCTTTCTACGAATCCCGTCTGTGCGCCGGCAGATATGGTCTGCGTTTATGGAATGCACAGGGCCTTGAATAATATAGCCGCAGCAGGAGCAGAGCCGGTCGGTATTTTGATTTCCGCTATGCTTCCGGCAGACACGGAAGAACCTGCGCTCCAGAATATGATGGCGCAGGCGGAGGAAATCTGCCGGCAGTATCATGTTCAGCTATCCGGCGGGCATACGGAATTGACGGAAACGGTAATACAGCCGGTCCTGACCGTAACGGGCATCGGTAAGCGAAAGAAAGCGGATACGGATATGCGGCGTATAAAGCCCGGTCAGGATGTTATCGTCAGTAAATGGATTGGACTGGAAGGTACGGTGCGGACAGCCAGAGAGTACAGGGCGGCGCTGCTTACCAGATATCCGTCCAGAATGATAGACGAGGCGGCGGGCTTTGAGCGTTTCCTTTCAATTATACCGGAGGCCGCTACCGCCCGTAAGTCCGGCGTCTGCGGAATTCATGATGTTTCACAGGGCGGCATTTTCGGTGCGCTGTGGGAAATGGCAAATGGAGCCGGCGTTGGACTGGAAATCGATTTGAAAAAACTGCCGGTCAGGCAGGAAACCATTGAAATATGTGAATTTTATGATCTGAATCCGTATGAATTGTCATCGGGAGGGTGCCTTTTGATGACGACGGAGGACGGAAACGGTCTTGCTGCGGCATTGGAAAGGGAAGGCATCCCGGCGGTCGTTGTCGGAAAAACAACTGCCGGAAACGACAGAGTACTTTTCAATGAGGAAGAGCGGCGTTTTCTGGAACCGCCAAAGACAGATCAATTCTATAAGTTAACCAAAGTGTGAGAAGAAGTTCTAAAGGCGTCTCGTCATAGGATTCGCGCGTTGAGAAAGGAGCATGGAGGAAAGGTTGAAAGAAAAGAACTTTCTACCATTGATTTGAGCGTCTGCTGAAGCAGACAGAGAGGAGTAAAAATGAGAGAAAAATTATTGTCAATGATTGAAAAGAACAGCCGAATCGATGTAAAGGAACTGGCCGTTCTCATGGGAGAAGAAGAAATTGATATCGTGAATGAACTTGCGGCGTTGGAGAGCGAGGGAATTATTTGCGGTTATCACACGCTGATCGATTGGGAAAAGACTTCCATCGAAAAGGTCAGTGCGTTGATTGAGGTAAGAGTGACGCCACAGCGCGGCCAGGGTTTTGATAACATTGCTGAGCGTATTTACAAATATCCGGAAGTAAATTCCGTTTATCTGATTTCCGGCGGTTATGACCTTCTCGTTACACTGGAAGGAAAATCCTTAAAGGAGGTATCCGCTTTTGTATCGGATAAGCTTTCTACGCTGGATACGGTGCTCAGCACGGCAACGCATTTTATTTTGAAAAAATACAAAGATCACGGAACGATTTTGATGAAGAAACGTGAGGACACGAGAGAGAAGGTGACACCGTGAGAAGCCCGTTAGCAGATAAAGTAGTGGAAATAAAACCATCCGGTATTCGAAAATTTTTCGATATTGTAAGCGAGATGGATGATGTCATTTCTCTGAGCGTCGGAGAACCGGATTTTGACACACCTTGGCATATTCGGGACGAGGGTATCTATTCATTGGAAAAAGGGCGCACCTTTTATACTTCCAATGCCGGATTGAAGGAACTGAAAGAAGAGATATGCCATTACCTGAAAAGAAAACAGGGGCTGGAATATGATCCGAAGGATGAGGTATTCCTGACGGTGGGAGGTTCCGAAGGAATTGATGCGGCGATGCGCGCCATGCTGAATCCCGGTGAGGAAGTACTGATACCACAGCCAAGCTTTGTATCCTATGAGCCCTGTACGATACTGGCAGGCGGCGTTCCGGTCATCATCGAATTGAAAGCGGAAAACGAATTCCGCCTGACGGCGAAGGAATTAGAAGATGCCATTACGGAGAAAACAAAGCTTCTGGTGCTTCCGTTTCCGAATAATCCGACCGGCGCTATTCTGGAGAGAAAAGATTTGGAGGAAATCGCGGAGGTCATTATCAAACATGATATATTCGTGATGTCCGATGAAATTTACGCAGAACTGACTTACAAAGACAAACATGTATCGATTGCGGAAATACCGGGAATGCAGGAGAGGACCATTCTCATTAACGGTTTTTCCAAAGCATATGCTATGACGGGATGGCGTCTCGGTTACGCGTGCGGTCCAAAAGAAATCATTGCGCAGATGCTTAAAATTCATCAGTTCGCGATCATGTGTGCGCCGACGACCAGCCAGTATGCGGCAGTAGAGGCGCTGCGGAACGGGGATGAGGATGTGGCGGAAATGAGAGAGGCGTATAATCAGAGAAGAAGATATCTGATGAGTGCCTTCAAGGAAATGGGGCTGGAATGCTTTGAACCTTTCGGCGCATTTTATGTATTCCCGTGCATTAAGGAATTCGGACTGACCAGCGATGAATTTGCGACAAGATTCTTAAAGGAAGAAAAGGTAGCGATCGTACCGGGTACGGCATTCGGCGACTGCGGAGAAGGCTTTCTGCGGATATCCTATGCTTCTTCTCTGGAGAATCTGAAGATTGCGATGGGAAGACTGGCGGAGTTTATCGAGAGATTACGGAAACAGTAGTGTGAAGAGATTCCGACTTGTAGAGCGGGTCTTGCTCATACGGAAAAAGTCTGATATTCAGGCCTGGCTGTTTCGCAAAGTCAGCATAGCCGATCTGGAAGTTCTGCGGCTTGCACAGGAGGATTGCCATGCACATTGTTTTGCATCAGCCGGAGATACCGGCAAATACGGGAAATATCGGGAGAACCTGTGTGGCGACGGGAACGGGTTTACATCTGATCGAGCCGCTTGGTTTTCGCTTGGATGAGCGTTCCATCAAACGTGCCGGCATGGATTACTGGGAACAGCTTGATGTGACAAGATACATAAATTATCGGGAATTTCTGGAAAAGAACCCGGGCGCAAAGATATGGATGGCGACGACTAAGGCCAAAAAGATCTATACGGAGGCGGCTTTCGGGATGAATGATTTTATCATGTTCGGAAAGGAGAGCGCGGGTATTCCGGAAGAGCTTTTGGTTGAGAATGAGGAAAACTGCATCAGAATTCCCATGCTCGACCAGATACGTTCCCTGAATCTTTCCAATGCCGTTGCAATCGTGCTCTACGAAGCGCTGCGACAGAATGATTTCGGAAGTATGCAGCGGGAAGGGGAACTTCACCGCCTGCACTGGAAACCTGAATCATAAATCTATTGGGAGAATGCCGTTTTTTAGGCATTCTTCCGGGCAAAAAGATTTGCCTTGCAAATCTTTTTGCCCTAGTAATCGTCTTCGATATCGGCTTCCGGCAGAGAGAAGATAAATTCCGTGCCGACGCCTTCCGTGCTGATGACGTTAATATGTTCACCGTGGGACTGGATGATTTCTTTCGTAATGGAGAGACCGAGGCCGGTCCCTTTTTTGTCTTTGCCGCGGGAGATATCCGATTTGTAGAAACGGTCCCAGATCAGTTTCAGATTATCTTTCGGGATGCCGATACCGGAATCTTTGACGCTGACAAAAATTTTGTTATGCTTTTCAGTCGTTTCCAGTTTGATGATAGAATTGTGGCGGCTGAATTTGATTGCGTTATCGAGCAGATTGTATAATACCTGCTGGATTTTTCCCATATCTGCAGTAACGTACATTTCTTCGCCGGTCAGGATAAGCTCGATAGCAATCTTTTTTTCCCGGCAGGTTCCCTCGAAGGAAGCCGCTACGTTTCGGATGACCTGATTGATGTCGAAATCTGTTTTTTCCAGAAGCATTCCTTTTGTATTCAGATTGTTCAGGGTCAGCAGGCTGTTGGTAAGTTTCGTCAGCCGTTCCGTTTCATTTAGGACAATGGTGAGATATTTTTCATGTAGTTCCGGCGGAATCGTGCCGTCGAGCATGGCTTCCAGGTAGCCTTTGATAGAGGTCAGCGGAGAGCGGAAATCATGGGAGACATTGGCAACAAATTTTTTCTGATCGTCTTCTGAACGGGCAATTTCACCTGCCATATACGACAGCGCGGCCGCCAGATATCCCATTTCGTCCTCGCTTTCCATGGAAAGCTCATAGTGCATATTGCCGCTTGCATACTGTTCCGTTGCTTCTGTAATTTTGCGCAAAGGAATATAGACCATTTCCGTGAAAAAAATCAAAATGATCAGAGACAGCAGAAACAGGATTATCAGCATAATATAGGAAATATTCAGCAGGCTGTTGGTAGAATTCTGGATGCTGCTCATAGGACAATGAATGACAACATAGCCTTTGACCTTAAAATCGGAAGTAATGGGTGCAAAAACGCTCAGCATTTCTTCCGTAAAGGAGCCAAAAAAGTTGCCTGTCGTATAATAAGAGCCTTCCGTAATAGTCGAGTCGAAGTTCTCGATGACGACTTCGTTTTCTACATCGATTGGAGCAGTAGAATCGAGCACCATACGTCCGGAAGGGTTGATGATCCAGATGATGGCATTCAGATAGGTATCCAGCGCATCTAACTGAGCTTTTACCGCTTCCAGTGTCGTTTCACTGCTATACAGGTCCGAAGCGTATGTATTGGCAATCAGTGTCGCCTCCCTGTAAAGGGAATCTGCCTTGTCTTTTTTCAAATGATCCAGTGTCATGTTAGAGACAAAGGTAGCTACAACGATAAAACCAAAAAATCCAAAAATGAAATAAGCCAGTATAAATTTTAAGTATAACGTTTTTCTCATAGTTCAGGCCCTTGTTTCAAATTTATAGCCGACGCCCCAGATGGTGGCAATCCGCCATTTTTCGTGGTCGTTGATCTTCTCGCGGAGACGTTTGATATGCACATCGACCGTACGGGTATCGCCGACATATTCGTATCCCCAAATCTGGTCGAGGAGCTGCTCTCTTGTAAAGACCTGATTGGGAGAAGCCGCGAGATAATAAAGAAGTTCCAACTCTTTTGGCGGCATTTCCACTGTTTTTCCCATGTAAAGGACGGAGTAATTTGTCTGGTTGACGACAAGATCGGGATATTCTACGCATTTGGTATCGGAAGCGCCCGATGCGGCGGCAACGGGTTTATAGCGGCGCAGGACTGCCTTGACTCTTGCGACGAGTTCTTTGGAGTCAAAAGGTTTTTCCATATAGTCATCGGCGCCGAGCTCCAGCCCTAGTACTTTGTCAAAAACCTCGCCTTTGGCGGAAAGCATGATGATGGGCAGGGAAGACTTCGTACGGACTTCCCGGCAGACCTGATACCCGTCAATGCCGGGAAGCATCAAATCCAAGAGCATCAGGTTCGGTTCAAAACTTTTTACCGCCGCCAGAGCGGACTCCCCGTCGTTGACGATCATCGTTTCAAAACATTCTTTGGTTAAATAAAGGGAAATCAGTTCGGCGATATTGTTATCGTCGTCCACGATTAAAATTTTCTGTTTGTTTACCATTTGTCATTCCGCCTTTCCGAGTTTACTTGAATTCCGCAATAGTGACACCGGCATCGCCTTCTCCGTATTCACCCTGCCTATAGCTTTTGACATATTTACAGCGGCGCAGATAATCCTGTACGGCTTTTCGCAATGCCCCCGTTCCTTTTCCGTGTACGATGCGGACGCTTGGCAGATGTGCCAGATAGGCGTCGTCCAGATATTTATCGAGGGAGGATAGCGCCTCGTCTACCGTTTTGCCGAGAAGATTGATCTCCGTTGAGATGGAATAGGATTTGGACATTTTCAGTTTGCCCGAACTGGTCCGCTGCATGGGACTTGTGGTCGTAACGGTTTCTTCTTCTAACAGGACCAGGTCATTTAGATTTACCTGGGAACGGATAATGCCGCATTGCACGAATAACTTACCGTTTCTGTCAGGTTGGGAACTGACGATTCCCGTCAGCCCCATCGAAACGACTTTGACGCGGTCGCCGGGTTTAATCTGATTCGGCTTTAGCAGTTTATGAGTCGGTTTCTCCGGGGTCTTCAAAGACAGCTTTGCATTCTTTTCGGAAATTTTATCCCGCACTTTCTGACGTGACTGTTCCAAATCTTTTATGGAGGAAGTTCCCGCCTTCTGGAAGGTACGGATTGCCTCGTCTGCAACTTCCTTGGCATCCTGCAGAATCTGTCTCGCTTCTTCGTTGGCTTCCCGCAGGATTCGCTCCTTTGACTGGTCGATTTTTTCCTGCTTGGATTCCAGCCGCTGTTTCAGCGATTTGATTTCCTCCTTGTAAGAGGCGATTTCCAGCCGCTCTTTTTCGATGGTAACGCGGCTGTTTTCCAGATTGGTCAGTAAATCTTCAAAACTTTCTTTATCCTCGGTAATATGCTTTTTGGCGCTTTCGATGATAGCATCGGATAGTCCCAGTTTGGAAGAAATGGCAAAAGCATTGCTTTTCCCGGGAATACCGATCAATAGGCGGTAAGTCGGCCGCAGCGTTTCCACATTAAATTCGCAGCAGGCATTTTCAACAAACGGCGTGGAAAGTGCGTATACTTTTAATTCACTGTAATGTGTCGTTGCCATCGTGCGGATACCGCGGGTGTGCAGGTCATCCAGAATGGCGGTGGCGAGGGCAGCGCCTTCCGTCGGGTCTGTTCCTGCCCCCAGTTCGTCGAAGAGACAGAGAGAGTCCGCATCTGCATTCTGTAAAATCGAGACGATAGAGGTCATATGAGAAGAAAAAGTCGAAAGGTTCTGCTCGATACTCTGCTCGTCTCCGATGTCTGCATAGACTTCCGTAAAAATGGACAGTTCGGAGCGGTCAAGCGCAGGAATATGCAGACCTGCCTGCCCCATCAGGGTCAAAAGACCGACCGTTTTTAAGGAAACCGTTTTTCCGCCGGTGTTGGGGCCGGTAATGACCAATAAATCAAAATCCGTGCCAAGTTCGATGTCGATTGGAACGACCTTCTTTTTGTCCAACAGGGGATGCCGGCCTTTGCGAAGCTTCAAGCGGTGCTCCGTGTTGAAGATTGGCAAGGTTCCGTTTTCATCCATGGCAAGAGCGGCCTTGGCAAAGATAAAGTCTAGCGTTGTCATCAGCCGCTGATTTTCGGCGAGCGCATCCGTATGTTCTCCGGCCTGCGCGCTCAGATCGGCAAGAATCGTTTCTATTTCTTCTTTTTCTTTTAAGTCAAGTTCTTTCAGTTCATTATTGAGCGATACAACGGCAGCCGGTTCGATGAAAAAAGTTGAACCGGTAGAGGACTGGTCGTGTACCATGCCCGGAACCTGCCCTTTGTACTCAGCTTTAACCGGAATGCAGTATCGGTCATTCCGCATGGTGACAACGGCATCCTGCAGATATGTTCGGTAAGAGCCGTTTACCATAGAGGTGAGCTGGGAATGAATCTTATCATTGGTGAGTGTTTTTTTCCGGCGGATGTGCTTTAATGCCGGGCTTGCGTCGTCCGCGATTTCTTCTTCCGATAAAATACACCTGCGGATCTCATTGGCCAGATTTGTCAAAGGCTCCAGGCCGTTAAAGTATTCATCCAGTGAATCGCCGGGAGCATCTTCTCTGTCATTTCTGCCATATGCTTTGACTCTGCCCGTATTTTCCAGCATGGCGGCAATCTGCAGAAGTTCCGCCGAGGAAAGTGCACTTCCTACTTCCATCGATTTAATGCACCAGCTTAAATCTTTATTTCCGCCAAAGGAAGTGGACCCTTTTTTAAAAAGGCGGCTCAGTGCATCGGAAGTTTCTCGCTGGGCGTGTTCGATTTCTTCCAGTGCGGTCATTGGCTGTAAATCCCGGCAGAGTTTCCTTCCCGGTTCGGAAGTCGCCTTATCGGTCAGGCGGTCGATAATCTTGTTGTATTCTAAAATTTGTAATGCTTTATTGTTCATGATGAGACCTCATTATTTGTGTGGAAATTGTTTTGTAATGGTGCTATTATCTGGCGGGGAGTAAAAGCGTATTGGCGATAGAAACCTGTTTTATCGGCTTCCGTCCTCATACCGGATAATTGAACCGTTATGCCGTTTCAGAAATATCATACCATAAAGGTTGTAAATTTACTATGAAAAAGATATACTTAGACATATCTGGATTGGTGCCAGCACGCTTTTGGCGTCACCCAAAGTTCGCAGGTTGAGAGAAAGGCATGGTTATTAGTATGGCGGAGGAGCATGGAAAGAAAGTGGAAGGCGACAGCGCGGAAGAGGTAAAGGAGCAGGCGGAATATACGCCCTCGGTGCAGTCGGATTTTCTGCGGGAGAAAATGAAACAGCGGCCGGTCAATAAGAGAAAACTGCTGCGTAGAACGATTATTACGGCGGTTATGGCGGTCGTATTTGGCATTGTGGCGTGTCTTACTTTTTTGATTCTGGAACCGGTCATCAACAACTGGCTTTATCCGCCGGAAGAGGCAAAAGAAGTACAGTTTCCGGAAGAGACGATCACGGAAGAGATGAACCCGGAAGATATGCTGACAGTAGATGAGCCGGAGGAAGAAGTGCCGCCGATAGAACTGGTAGATGAACAGATTCAGGAATTGCTCTCGCAGGTAAGGTTTGGTCTGGAAGAATACGGGAATGTATATGATGAACTTTCGGCGCTGGCCCAGGATATCAGCCGGGCTATTGTGACTGTGACAGGCGTTATCTCTGATGTGGACTGGTTCAATAATATATATGAGAGTGAGGCGGTTGCATCGGGGGTGATCGTCGCCAATAACGAGCAGTCAATGTTGATTCTTGTTAATATGAAGAATATTAAAGATGCGGAAAAAATTGTTGTGACTTTTTGCGACCAGACACAGACGGTTGCAAGACTGGTGCAGAAAGATGCTTCCACGGGATTTGCCATATTGTCGGTATCCCTGATGACGATAGGGGAAAAGACGATGGATGTTATCACCATTGCGACGCTCGGAAGTTCCAATACGGGAAATCTGCCGGGCACACCGGTCATGGCACTGGGAAGTCCGATGGGAACAAGCGGTTCAGTCTGTTATGGCATTATTACATCTTCCAGTACGGTGATCGATCAGGTGGATTCCGCGTATAAACTCATGTCTACGGATATGTACGGGAGCAAAAATGCAACGGGCGTGCTCGTGGATTTGAAAGGAATGGTAATTGGGATTATCGATAATTCTTATAATAGCAGTGACAGAGGAAATCTGATCTCTGCTTATGGCATTTCGGAACTGAAAAGAACCATTGCCAAAATGTCGAATAACCAGTATCGGGCCTATCTTGGAATTCACGGAGCAGATGTGCCGCTGGAAGCAATTCTGGAATCCGATGTGCCGCGCGGCGCTTATATTAAAGAAATTGAGATGGATTCCCCGGCAATGACGGCAGGCATTCAGAGCGGGGATGTCATCGTTCAGATAAACGATACGGAAATTGCCACTTACAGCGAACTGCTGAATGAGCTTTATAATTCCTCACCGGATGATGTTGTTACCATAACCCTGATGCGACAGGGAATCGATTCTTTTCAGGAGATGAAGGTTACGGTTACATTAGCAAGAAGAGAATAATGTGAAGAGAAGTTCTAAGGCTCATACAGCTAAAGCCTGGTTCCCAGGCTTGGCTGTTTCGCAAAGTCAGCGTAGCTGACTTGGAACTTCTACGACTTGCGCAGCAAGTCTTCTTCACACCGAAGAATGCCCAAAATCCGAGCATTCTTCCAAATAAATGAAAGTAAATAAAAGGAGGAGATCATGAAATATATTAAGGATTATAAAGAGGGAGACAGGATTTCGGATATTTATCTGTGTAAGCATAAGCAGTCTGCGGTGACGAAAAATGGGAAGCCTTATGATAATGTTATTCTGCAGGATAAGACAGGAACGCTTGATGCGAAGATATGGGACCCGCACAGTGCCGGAATCGAGGAATTTGATTCGCTGGATTACATAGAAGTCTATGGTGATGTCAATAATTTTCAGGGGGCTCTGCAGGTTAATGTAAAAAGAGTCAGATGCTGCCGGGAAGGGGAGTATGATCCGGCTGATTATCTTCCGGTCAGCAGTAAAGACATCGATACAATGAAGAAAGAATTGCTTGGATTTATCGACAGCATCCAGAATCACTATTTAAAAACGCTTTTGCAGGCATTGTTTATAAAAGATGAAAAATTCATGAAAGCATTTTCACAATCGTCCGCTGCGAAGACCGTTCATCATGGTTTTGTGGGGGGGCTGCTTGAACATACGCTGAGCGTGACAAAGATGTGCAATTTTTATTGTACCCAATATCCGCTTTTGAACAGAGATTTGCTTCTTAGTGCGGCGCTCTGCCATGATATCGGAAAGACGCAGGAGATTTCTCCTTTTCCCCAAAATGATTATACCGATGACGGACAATTTTTAGGACATATTGTTATCGGCGTGGAACTGGTGGGAGAAAAAATCCGTGATATCGAAGGTTTTCCGAAGATTTTGGCGAGCGAGTTAAAACACTGTATTTTATCCCATCATGGAGAATATGAATTCGGTTCTCCAAAGAAGCCTGCGATCATGGAAGCAATGGCATTATATTTTGCGGATAATACGGATGCCAAGATGCAGACGTTTACGGAATTATTCAATAAAACGACGGAGACAGGATGGCTTGGCTATAACAGGCTGTTTGAGTCCAATGTGATGAAGACCAGGACGGAATAGCGTGAGAAGAATTTCTAGAGCTCACAGCAAAGGCTGTTTCGCTAAGAAGTTCTACGATTTGCCGAAGGCAAATCTTTCTTACGCTGGAGAATGCCTAAAAAGCGGCATTCTCCCTGACAAACTTGTTTGTCTTGAGATTTTGAGATTCCGCAAAGCGGAATCATGGAGGTTAGCGTGAGAAGAATGCTGTGAAAAACCGGCATTCTTCACCTTGGCTCAGTGGCATGGAGGAAACGCAATAAAATGGAATATCGGAAAAATGATGTGGTGACGATACAGATTAACGATATCGGCAATGATGGTGAAGGAATCGGCAAAATTGATGGTTACACGCTGTTTGTCAAAGATGCAGTCATTGGCGATTTTGTTGAGGCGAAGATTACTAAGGTAAAAAAGAATTACGGATATGCGAGAGTGGAAAGGGTCATTACCCCTTCTTCTTTTCGTGTTGAGCCGAGATGTGCTTATCACAGGCAATGCGGGGGCTGTCAGATTCAGGCGATGGATTATGAAAGACAGCTTCTTTTTAAGGAGCAGAAAATCAGAAATAATCTGATTCGTATCGGCGGCTTTGAAGCGGCGCTGCTTGACGAGATTATGGAGCCGATCGTCGGTATGGAAAACCCGTGGCACTATCGAAATAAGGCGCAGTTTCCGGTAGGATATGATAAAAAGGAAAATCTGATTACAGGATTTTATGCAGGCCGTACGCATGATATTATTCCCAATACGGACTGTCTTCTGGGCGCCGCTGAAAATAAACAGATATTGGAAGCGGTGCTTTCTTATATGAGAGAGAACGGTGTCTTAGCGTATCGGGAGCAGACCGGAAAGGGACTGGTGCGCCATATCCTGATTCGGACGGGATTTGCTTCCGGAGAAGTTATGGTATGTCTGGTCATCAATGGAAGAAAGCTGCCGGCGGAAGAGGAACTTGTGAAAAGGTTGATGGGGATTTCTCTAACAGGGATTGGGGCTGTTTCCCTGAATGAGACAGATAGGCTGCGGGGAGATGCCGGAGAAAAAGCGGAAGCAGAAAATGTTGCCCAAAAGCGGATTGTGAGCATATCCGTCAGCGTAAATACGGAAAGAACCAATGTTATTATGGGAAAAGAGATTCGGGTATTGTGGGGCAGGGGTTATATTGAGGACAGTATCCGGGTTTTGGGGGCAGCAGAGGAAAGCCGGATAAAATTTCACATTTCACCTCTTTCTTTTTATCAGGTCAATCCGCTTCAAACGGAAAAGCTGTACAGCCTTGCGCTCGCTTATGCGGGCCTGACCGGAAGAGAAACAGTGTGGGATTTATATTGTGGAATCGGAACCATTTCACTTTTTCTCGCGAAGTATGCAAAAAAGGTGTATGGGGTGGAAATCATTCCGCAGGCAATCGAAGATGCCAGGGAAAATGCGCGTATTAACGGTATCAATAACGCGGAATTTTATGTGGGAAAGGCGGAGGAGGTTCTGCCGGAGAAATACGAGAAGGAAGCAGTCAGGGCAGATGTGATCGTGGTAGATCCGCCGAGAAAGGGCTGCGATGACAGGTGCCTTGAGACGATGCTCGCGATGAAGCCGAAGCGGATTGTGTATGTGAGCTGTGATTCGGCGACATTGGCGAGGGACTTGCGGGTGCTGGTGGATGGCGGGTATGAGGTGAAGAAAGTGCGTGGAGTGGACCAGTTTGGGGGGACGGTGCATGTGGAGGTAGTAATAATGATGCAGTATTGTGGAAAAAAGAAGAATTAGGGGGGGGTCTAAACCACAAGATGTTGTGGTTTGAGGGCAAAAATTGGAGTGAAAATCGACCAGTTTTTGCCCTATTTTTTTGCCCGTTTTTATAGATGCATAGTGCTTGCCCAAAGGCATGCACGATCCAAAATCGGTTTTGGGGACGATTTAGGGATATTTTTAGGAATGGAAGGAGGTAAAGGGTACGGGAAGAGATTCCCAGTGAAGAGCCAGAGGAAGGAATGCAGAAAACATGTAAGGCGGTGCCTATTTGAAAATAAATAGGTACCGTCTTTTTAACAGAACAGGAGGCAGGAATGGAAAACGCAGGAAAAGAAAACTTTGAATTGGCCATGCTGGATGACTATATGGTGCTTTACACCGGCAGCAGGATAGACAGGAACACCGTGCCTGAAAATTTGTTCTGCTATGATGTGCGGCATGATGATGACTGTCAGGGGATTGCCTGTGAGAAGAGATGGTTGCCCTGATCGCGGAGAACGCCAAGACCGGTGCCTATATGCAGGAGTTCGATGAACGCTACCGCAGGATCGCTGAAGAGATCAATGCCCTGAAAGAAGAACGGGCGGAGGCAGGGAAAAAGAAAAAGCTGGCGGAAAACTATGAACAGCGGGTGAAAGACATGGACACCTTCCTAAACGGAAACAGCGGGCAGATACCGGAATTTGATAACGACCTTGTCAGACGGCTGGTTGCAAGTATCAAAGTAATCTCGGCAGACAGGATACAGATACAGTTCCAGTCCGGCATTGTCATGGAGCAGGAGATCGGGAATGAGTAAAACAGGGCAGGGATGACAACAGAATAAAAGCGTTGTTCCTGCCGGTCTGCGGTAAGAATAAAATGCCCGTCAGGGACGGGTGTTTTATTGTTGGCGCAGGAAGAGATATGAATCGGAGAAAAATTGGATATGCAGAGATGATAAATGAGAAGTACTTTAAAAAATTTATTTAGACATGTTGAGAATGTAAACAGGAAGAAAGAACAAATGTTCTAAAACATATTTACAGTATCTTGCAATTCTGATAGAATATATTATTAAGCAAGCATGGTAATAAAACAAGTATAAATGCTTCTATAGAAGGTATGAAAGTATTATTTCAAAATTATAAGATGTTAAAACAAACGAGGATTATAAAATGGAACCGGTAGTAATAAAAGCAGATAAAAGAATTTATGGAACAAAGTATGTAGAGACATATAAATTTAAGTCAGGGCATGAAGTCCCAATTTATGAGATATTAAATTGCCATGGATTGAATCAGATGATAGGTTATGTAAAGTTAATAAATAAAACGTATGGCAAAGTTTTTTATAGGGGACAGTGTAATTTGCATGACACAATGTTGCCGAGTTTATATCATAAAAGTTGTAGTGCTAGGTACAAAAGTGAAAGAAATAAAAAGCTGAATAGCATTATAAAAAAAACCTTAGCTGATGAAGACTTTATGAAGGAAGTAAATCTCAGAAATGATTTGGATGAGGCTTCGATAATTATAGAAGGAATGTTGCAGCATTATGGAATTGAAACTCGTTGCATTGATGCAGTGGACAACCATTGGATTGCATTGTGGTTTGGGCTAAATAAGTATCATAGTGAACGTATAGGTAATAATGTTTATTCAAGTTATACAAATAGAATAAAAAATGTTTATCAGATGTTTGAAAATGAGGGAAAAACAGATGATAAAGAATCGTGTTATCAGTATGTTATCTTGATTGCTTCTGATAAAGGAAAAGAAGCGTTTGGGGTTATGTTCGGAAATGATATATTGACTGTAGATTTAAGAGTTGCTTTACCATCCACTTTTTTAAGACCTCATGCACAACATGGCATTATTTTAAAGAAAAGATTGCACGATTGCTCATGTGATTTTGATATTTCTAAGAGCGTAGTAGGGATACTAAAAATAAGAAATGATATGGCAAACTCATGGCTTGGAGATGGTGAACTGGCAAAGTTTAGCAATCTTTTTCCATCGCAGTTTCATGATCATGCTTATAGGATATTATTAGAAAGGGAAGATTTATTTAGAGATAGCACAAATTCAATTGTTCAATATATTTACGAATAATATAGTGGAATTGCAAAAAAATATGTTATAATAGAAGTGAGGAAATGCTTATGGAAATTGATATAATAATTGATACTTTAACAAATTGTCTGGTTCGTACAGAGACAGGAGAAGAATGTGATACAGAATATCGTCTTGTTGCCAGAACAATTACAAAACAGGATGCGCTAGAGCTAAAGGCTCGTGGATGGAAGTTTGATTGGAGCCTTCCACATCAGAATGGCTATGAAGTATATGAGTTGCTCTTGGAAAACGATGATGAAGTACAGGGAATGATAGCACTTAAGCATATTCGAGATCAATATTATACTCATGTAGATATTGTAGAAGCAGCACCTTTTAATGTTGGACATACTGGAATGTACAAAGGTGTAGGGGCTCATTTGTTTGCGATTGCGTGTAAACTTAGTTGGGATGCAGGAAATGAAGGATATGTGCAGTTTACTGCAAAAACTGATTTGGTAGAACATTATATAAAAATGTTGAATGCAAAATGTATTGACTGGCATACTTTATATATAGACACATATGGGGCTATTGCATTAATAAAGAAATATTTTAAGGAAGGTGAATGATATGATTGTAGCTGAAAGAAAAGAGAAAACAGTTATAGATAAGTTTGACCGGTTCGGTGAAGCCATGACGGACGGGAGATTAACAGCACCTTCTGACGGTAAGGTATATCGTTTGCGGGAAGCAATATTATTATCCAAGCAGTTGGGAAGACCATTATCTCAAGATGAGATGAAAAAGTTTGAAGTATTAAGCAAATAATATACAAATACCTCCTGTTATACAAAATATTAAGGAGGTATTTTGCATTTTAATTAACTGATTTTAAGAAGATAACATTCTATCAAAGTTCTTAAGGGAAATGTCATATATAACTTGAGATATTTGTCGTAAATAATATGATATGGTATAATCCCGAGTTTGACACTTGTGAAATCAAAAAGTGGCTACAAACCCAGTAGTTATGCTGGCTGTAGCCACTTT